>NZ_DAOUBI010000044.1:0-26884 GCF_034432675.1 Chloroflexus sp.
GAGCACGCCCGTCATCATGCCCCCGACCTGCTCCGGCACGCGGGCAATGCAATATCCGAGTTATGGGTAATGCATAGCCCGCTGGGGGCGGGGGTGAACGGTTCAGGGAGGGTCAGTAGTGTGTAGGGTACACGGGGTGAGTGCGCCGGAGGCGCACACTCCCAGTTGCGGTGAGTGCGCCGGAGGCGTGCGATCCCAGCTAGTGTGTCGGGTGGGGAGTGTGCCGGAAATGTTTATGCCCCCACGAAAGCATAGCCCCTATACGATTTGTATCTGGAGATTGGCGACCCGTTCGCTGAGGCGAGCGATGTCGAAGAGGGTTGCCTGTCCAGGACCTTGATTGCCAAGGTAGGTGGCAGCATCGGCGAGACACCAGCCGAGGGGGGCGATAGCCGAACCGGCGGTAGTGGTTGGGGGTGTGCGAGTGCGCGGGGCGGCCATGGCAGTAAAGGTGTTGGCTTGCATGATCAGGTTGCGACTGAGGGTGATGTTGAATACTCCTTCGATGATATTGCTATCTAGTAAGAGGCGAGCACAGATGTCTTCGGGTAGCGCAGGGTTGCTTTGATCGGTCAATGGCTGCAATGTGTTAAGCAGGGCAGCGCCGATGGTGAGGGCGACCAGATGGTTGCTGCGCAGGTGGATTGTGCCCATGAAGGAGCTGTTGATTTGCAGGCGTGATCCGCCAGGTTCGTTGGGCTGGCGATCAAACGCGCGTAGCCGTCCGGCGAGTTCGGCGATCTGTTCGCGTGGCGCCGGCATGCCGTAGAGGCTGATGATTCCGGCAATGCGGTTGTGTTCAAGCAGGATCATGTCGTCTTCGTCGAGGAGGTCGGCGATGAGGCCAAGATTTTCGCCGCTGAATAGCCGACGCTGGTGGAGCATGAGCGCGGTGCCGGGGCGGGATTTCACCGCCGATAGGCGCAGATCGAGCAGGATGTCGAAGAGTGTGGCCGTATTTGCCCGGGACGCCTGTAACGCTGTGGTCAGTTTCGTGAACTGCACTATTTCGCTAGCCGACAGGGAGTTCATTCGTTCGGAGACTTGGACCGCTATGTTACGGGCGTGTTGCTGGCGCTGTCCGGGATCGAGGCGGGCCAGCTCTTCGGCAATGTTGCGGGCCGGTTCACGCCCCTCTGGGAACATAAGCCGACTTTCATCAGCGAAGAGATCGGCGAGTGATGCCAGTTCCGCTTTCGCAAATAGATCGCGGAGTGGCGGGAAGGTTCGCTCAGGTATCGCTGCGACGAAGGTATTGCCACTCAGACGAACCGTATCGCTATCGACAATGCTCAGTAGTGCGCTGCCACCGAGACTGTTATCTTGTCCGCTTGTAGTCACGGTCATGCCGCTGAACTGGTTGTCGGTGATGATCAGGTGTGGGCAGCGGGTAAACGAGAGTGCAGCCGTTCCCGGTTCGGGGATGAAGGTGACGGTGAGGGCAAGGTTGTGGAGGACGATGGAGTCAATCCCAGTAAATTCTAGCGGTGCGGTCAGGCGCAGATCGGTGGCGAAGCTGCAACCTTTGATCTCAAGCTGTAAGGGACGGTCTTCGAGCGAGGGATCGAGGCGGAAACCGCCGACTTCGTGCACGCCAGGACGCAGGCAGAAGGTGAGACGGCGTTCGTCGCGGGCCAGCAGTTCTTTGAAGGCGGTGTTGAGGTCGGGAAAGTCGCCGTCAATGCCGATGGTGACGTAACACCCGCCCCGGCTCTGCCGTTCAAGGCCGGCATTGAAGAAGATGCGGGGGAGTATCGGTTCGCCGGTATTATCAACGAACGGCTTACCGTCGATCTCGACCAGAAATACTTCGACCCGTTGATTCTGGGCCGTCGGGCCGAGTCGCCATCGGCACGAGTAGATGCCATTTACACCGGTGGTAACGTCAATGCTGGTGCCGGTCACGCTCCCGGCTGTGAGTTGGCCGGCTGCGGTTGGTGGTACGAGTTGAAAGCGTACCCGGGCATTGTTTACCGGTTGCTGTCCGTTGGTGACGGCAACCTGTAACGGTTGTGGGAGTATTTCACCCGGTAGGGCGGATTGACCGTCACCGCCTGCACCGTAGAAGTGGATTGATTCGGTGAGCGGTGGGAAGAGTCGCCGACAATCACCGCGCTTTGTCCAGGTTGTGCCGCTGAATTCGAGCAGTGCCAGTCGGCAATAGGCGTGGTGGACGCCGTGCGATCGTTGGGGGATCGGCTGTTGAGCGGTGTCACGCGGCCATTCGATGTCGCCGGTGGCAACCCGCGCCGGAATGAGCCAGTAATCACCGGGGCGGAAGGTGCCCGCTTTAAGCCGAATCTGCACGCCTTGTTCGAGATCGGTCCAGGCGGCAGCGTTGATGGTCACGATCACTTCGCCGTCGGGCATATCCCAGCGCCGCACTTTGGGACTGCGCGTGAACGCAGTGTAGGCAACGGTCTGACCGGCAGGATCGATGGTGATGACCTGACCTTCGACCTGGACGATTTTCACCAGTAGCCCTGACTCCCCTCGCTGCTCGCGGTCGTCGTCGGTGAGTTCGACCCATTGGTTGGGTGCCAGCCCTAACACTTCATCGCGCCCGGTACTGCTCACGGTAAGGCGGTTGGGATTGAGTGTATCCTGCCCGCTCCAGCCAACCACGACAGAGCCATTTTCGCGCGACCACTTGAGGGCAATGCGGGTCGGAGAGACAATGCGATGAACTTCAACCCGGTAGAGCTGGTTTTCTAAACCGCGATAACCGGCTGTGGCCGGCACGATGCAGGGGTCGGTCACCGTTGGATCGGGTTCGGCACGGGCTTCGAGCTGACCGGTACTGCCGGCCAGCAAGGCGTCCCAGGCGGGAGTGGTGGATGCACACGAAAGTGACGCTCCCAGGTCACCAAGGCGCAGGAGTTTGACCTGCGCCATGACGCGCAGGCGGGTGGTGGTATCGGGGCCACCCAGAGCCACTTCGCGCAACGCAGGGTCTTCAAGCGCGGTGATGTGTCGCTCCCAGACATCGAGGTAGGCAAGGTAGGTACCGGCAGGGAGCGCGGTACCGGCGGGCAGACCAGCCAGTTCGGACAGGTCGGCTACCGGTAAGTCGGGTTGTGCGGTGATCGGAACGGTCTGATTGTTTTCAACCCGGATGCCGGCAACGTAGTAACGACCGGCGGTCACGGTGAGGGTACCGCCTGTTATCACGATGTCAAAGCCGGCCTGCCCCTGGGGGCCGCCGCACAGGCCGATTAGATCGCGCCGGACGGTGCGGTCATCATCAAGATCGATGGCGATCTGTTCATTCCAATCGGCATCGAGCGCGACCCGCCCCTGCTGATTGAGTACACCACTGTAGTGTTTGGTGCGGTTGAACGTCCAACGGGTAAAATCACCGCGCATAGGAGACTCCTTGTCGAAAAGAGAAGACAGTGCCGTTACACCGTATCTGCTATGTTGCTAACCAGACATCGGCAGCAAGACCGACGCGCAGGTATTCGTGCAACGCCTGGTGGAGATTTGCGAGACGGAAGGCTTGCTGGATGAGGTAGAACGCTCCCATTTCGTTGCCGTCTTCAGCCCCGCGGGTGATGGCATCGGGGCAGGAGCGAGCGAGTTGCATGTAGGCCGGATGACCGAAGCGTGTGCTGGTGAATGATGGTGTGACTGAGAGGGTGATCGTCTGGCGCTGAGCTGCGGATAGGGCCGAGACGGGGATGCCACGATCAGCCGCAGCAGCGGCAAGAACCCGGTCGGGCTGGCAGCGAAAACGGCGGGGGGTGCGCGATCCTGGCGCCAGGAAGCTGAACCGGCTGCAACCGATCTGGCGGCGGGCGGCGATGACGCGACCCAGCATGATGCATTCGGAAATGAGGTCGATCTGGCGCACCCGCACTTCACCGTGTACTGTGCAGCGAATAAAGCTGGCCGGCGGGCCGATCTTCTCCCCATTGGCACCGGCAGCGCAGGCTGGGCTGGCCGGCGCGAAGGCGTCGAGGATTGTATCGTGGGCAAGCAGTCCGTCAGAGTCCTCCGCCAGATATACCGCACCGCTGATGCTGCGGGTGAGTTCGATGCGCAGATCGGGGTTGGGGGCGGCAGCCTGAATGGCGGGTCGGGTGGGGAATTGGGGGGTGCCGGTGCTATCGAGGTGCCAGCCGGGGACGAGGGTGCAATGGATTAGTTCCAGGCGTTCGAGGGCGCCGGCGGCGATGTCGATCCCGCCTGCGATCCAGCAGCCGTTGAGTCTGAGGGTGGCTTTGTTGCCGCTGCCGATGATGCGGAGCGGCTCGGTGAGGTGTATGAGCGGGCGCTGGCCGTCGGCAGCCTGTATGACGAGGGTGCGACCGGGCGTCGTGGCGATGGTGAGGTCTTCGCGATAGGTGGCGCTGTCGAGGATGGTGATGACGCCAAGCGATGCCGATGAAGAATTCCAGGCTGTGAGCGCTGCGACGAGGGTAGTGGAATCGGCACTGCTCCGTTGGGCGACGGTGGCGGCAAAATCGCCAGGAGTTGGATTGATGAGGGTGGTGCGACGGGTATAGGGACCGCCGCCAATGTCGGCAACGAAGCCATAGGTGTAGTTGACCAGCAGGTCGGTCGGTACGGTGCCGCCGGGGAAGGTGAGCCGACCGTGTTGCGGGTCGACGGCGACTTGAAACGGGGCAGATGGCCGACGCCAGTCGCTGAGGTCGCAGATGAGGATTTGGGAGGGTGGGACGGGTACGAGGCTGCCGGTGCCGTCGGGTACCAGTATTTGAAAAGCAGGCCGGGCGGCAGGCAGGTAGGCACTGTCGCTGATGCTGCCCTGGCGGAGCGCGGCGAGGTCGTCGTGGAGGGCGCGGCGACGCAGGGGCACCGGTAGATCGGGTTCCTCGGCAAGGTGAGTGATTTCGATTTCGGTACGGGGCCGGTTGAAGAGGGGAATGTCGTTACCGAGGGGGCTGAACCAGTAGCGACCATCAGGCGGGTCGGTGACCGGTCGCGGCGTGACACCCTGGATGGCGTAGGGTTGGATGCGCCATACGAAGAGGCCGAGGTTGGGGATGTTGTAGCGACCGCGACCGTTTTCGATCCGGAGGACTTCGGCGGTACGGTTGAGGGTTTCGAGCGGGCCACCGGTCAATTCAAGCCGGTTGGCGTCGCGCAAGGATGCCGTCGCCGGGCTATCCAGCCGGATATGGTTAAGATGCTGGGTGGTTGCCAGGTGGGTGAAGTATTCGACGACCCGACACGGCCAGCCGGTGATATCACGGACGAGTTGTTCGAGGACGGGTGCTGTCCCTTTGCGGCGGCGGTAGCGCAGGGTATTGGCGACATAGGCACGCAGGCTGACATCGGTGACGGCGGTCAATTCACGGAGTGAGCGCACACCGAGGAGGTCGCCGATGTAGGGTATGAGCCAGGCGGCACAGGTTTCGATGAACCAATCGTCGTAGAGATCGCCGATGTCGGTTTCGATCCGGGCCAGTTCGTCGCCGATGATGGTCAACAGCGCACGCAACGGTTCACCCTGTGCGGCATCACGAATGCGGTAGACAGCCGGCAACAGCTCGTATAAGCGATCACGCGGATGGATGGACATAGGAAGCCTTTCCCAACTATGGCAGAACCGAATCGATCAGTGTCAGGTTGATCCCGTTTGGATCGAGCACGAGCAGTTCGGCGGGCGCAATGGTGGCGCCGATCTGACGGGCAGGTCGGGCGATGAGGAGTGAGGGATGGGAAGCGGTGCGCCCGCTGGCATACGCCAGTTCGTCGAGGTCAACAGCCACCACGCCCGCAATTGACTGTATGCACGCAATGACTTCAGCGGCGGTCACCGGCTGAGCGAACTCGCGCACGGTAAAGGAGAAGGTGGTGGTGAGCGCAGTTTCAATTGCCAGCCGGACATCATCGGCGCGATAGCGCCGGTCGTAGCGGACTTTGGCCGTGAGTCGGAAGGTGAGAGAGCTGAAACCGGCCAGTTCCATTAGCATTGCCGGATCACGCACGGCATCGATAGCGAGACGCAGGTTGGTCAAGAGTGGATCGGTCGCTGCCGGTGAATCGCCGCCGGCAGTCGCCACCGTCAGGTGGATGATCATCTGTTCACCGTGACGAAACGCAGCGGCCTGCGCTTTGCCGATCCCGGCGAAGGCATTGGCGAAATCGGTAACATCTTGCAGCGAGACGATGCGGTCAAGGGTCAGGACGGTTTGCGGGGCATTCTGGCGCGCACTGTCAAGGGTCTCAGGGTCTTCAGCACCGGTCGCCGCAAGGGGATTGGTGACGCTCCGCACACCGGGCGGGCGGGTCTTGAGCAGGGTGAGTGCACCTGCATCTACTTCACCGGCCAGGCCGATCCCAAACCGATAGGTGGCGACAATGTTTTCCTGGCCGGTAGGCAGGCGAGCACCGTGTGCTCCGTCACCGAAAAGGACGGTTGCGGTGCCACTGTCGTCGATGCGCACGACATAGGACTGATCATCAGGGCCAGCAAGGTAGAGTGAAGGTACTTCCGCCCACAGAACGCCATTGACTCGCACCGACAGGGTAGAAGCCGTACCAGTAGGAGTCGTCGCCGACACATAGGTCAAGGGGGACTTCTTGAGCCGGAACTGCTGCTGGGAACGGCTACCGTCGCCGCTGCCGATTGGGGCACTAGTAGTTTCGCCATGGGTAGTAGCGACCACGTTGGCGTAGATGACGGTGGTTGAGCGGATCAGGCTGATCGTATCTAGCCCTTTATCTTGTAACACGATGGTGGTGAAGTCGGCAGCAGGATGGACTGCGGCGACGAATACTACGGCAACGGTGGGATGTTCGTCGGTGAGGCTGCGCTTGCCGCTGACGATGAGCGGTTGGCCGGGCTGAAGATCGCTAACGACACCGGCCACGTCGAGGTACTTGCCGGTCACCGGGGTCACGATTGGCTCGGCAGCCATCACCAGCAACTCGCTTTCGGCCAACACCAGTGTGGAGCGCCGGGTGAAGCGGTTGAGATTTTCAGTCGTATCAACGGTCAGGCGCGTAACCTGACCGGAGAGGGCAAAATTGGCTACCCCAACCGATTCATTACGAGTCACGCGGTAGAGTTCAGTGTAGCCGGGAGTGAGCAGGGCGATCCAGCTTCCCGGTACGATTTTGGGGTATGCGGCATCGAGTTCGAGCTGAGGGTTGCGACTGTCGATGGCAAAACCTGGCCATTCGGAAGGAAGCGAGTGGGCCGAGTCGGCGTATTGGGCTTTGATATCCGCCGGCATCAGACGCCAGTCAGGGGCGTTAAACCCGAAGAGATGGGCAGTACGGCGTAAGGCAAAGACCTGTGGTTGAGCAGCCGGGCGCATGGGCGGTCGATTCGAACCAAGGCCGGGTTCCCAGGTTACCATGGTGTAGCCACCGTTTGGGTCGGGATAGGGAGTTACTGACAGCACTCGCCGGAGGTCCCAACGCTCGCTGCCGGGATCACGCTCGCGTTCGCTCCCCACCAGAAGCAGATAGTCGCCCGGTTGCAGGCGAGTATCAATACCGGCCAGATAGATTGTTTGTGAACCTTTATCGAGATGCTGTGGTTGGGTAGGTCGCGGACGCAGCAGATTCCAGGCTTTCCGGGCAACAAATTCGCTGCTAGTCTCAAAGGTCTGTGGTAGCTCGCCCTGCTTCACCGGAATACTCTGCACCTGCGTTCCGGTAGGGATGAGGGTCTGGGCCGGTGCCGCAGGCGAGTCGTCGAGGGTGAAGGCAAGATAGGTCGAGGCAGCGACGCCGGGTTTGAGTTCATACCCGATAGCGCGGGCCAGATACAAGACCGACTGGCGTTCGGTGGCCGTGCGCAGAAAGCCCTCGTTGGCGATCCGTTCCTGGTAGAAGGTGAGAACATCGGCCAGCGTGGCGGCTGCATCGAGCAGTACCAGCGAGGGATCGGCAGGATCGCGGGTGGTCAACATTGCGAGCGGACGGCGTCCGTTGGCAACCGGTTGTTGGGCAAGGCGGGCGATCATGCGACGGAGAAAGGATTGGTGGGTGCCCAACCGATAATGGAGGGCAGGCTGCGCAGGCGGATTGGTATGCGGTGACGGTAACACGAGCCGTTCGTCACAACCGCACGGTTCGTTGGATGCGAGCTGATCACTGCTCATTGGTCACCCTCCATGATGAACTCGATGCGCCCGTGCTCAGGCCGGTTTGGATCGGTATCGCAACGGATAATCTCGCGGCGACCGACATCGATCTGGCCTTTGGCCAGTTCGCCACGGGGTGCCTGTCCCCAGCGCTGAAAGCGGGTCGGTTTGCCAGGGCCGCCGGCGGTGTCGATCCAGCGCACACCCGGAATAGCCATCACTGCGGCTACGATCTGGCTCAGATAGAGCGGTTGACCGAAGGTGAAGTTATCGGGATGGAAAAAGTTACGCGGACTGAAGCGCTCAAGCAGGGCGGCTTTGACATTCGCTGCGAAGTAGCCGGGTTCGACACAGACGATGAAGGCCAGATCGAGGGCGACATAGATCGGGCCGTCAATCTCGATATCCTGTCCGGCCATGCGGTAGCGTTCGAGAAATATGCGCAGGTCGGTTTCAAAACCGGCATCTACCGGCAAGCCACCACGCCGATCCACGGTGATAAAGATCGTATACCAGCTTCCCGTCCAGCGCCGGGTAGCAACCGCCCGCTGCACGTCGGGGTGGCGTTCGGCCATTACTGCGTAGTCAGCAGGGATGACGGCCCGCTCCTGGCGACGAAAGGCTTGCGGTGCGTACTGACGAATCGCCGCGCTGGACTCTGGTTCGCTGCCACCACGCGCGGGAAGTGGATTACGGACCTGACTGACACCACTCTCGACAGTCACGATGTGCGCCAGCGCGTCAGCACCAATATTGCCGATGGTGCCACAACCGACGCGGTAGTGCGCAACAAGCGGTTCAGCGGATGCCGGCGCTCGTCCATTGCGATCATCACCAAAGCGCAGGTACAAACGCCCATCCTGCTCTAATTCGGCGACAAATTCGGTCTGGAAGCGATTGCTGCCGAGCAGATCGGGTACCGGTCGCCAGAGACCGGCAGGGCTGGTGAGGGTGATGGCCGGCAACGTCGCGGGCGGTTGGGTATCGCTCACCAGACGGGTTGCCGGGATTGTGTGATCGGCTGGATCGAAAGGAGCGGTAAAGGTAATACCGGTACGGCTTAATACGGGACGGTAGCGTAATGGATCACGCACCACCGGTAACTGCTCGGCGGGCAACGTTTCACCGTGATCGGCAAGAACGATATTGCCCAACACGACACTGGCCGGCTGGTAAGGTTCACCGCTCTCATCACGATCATCGGCGGGTACCGCCACATCACGCAGATCGAGGACAAACGGCAGCGCATCGGCTGCCAGCCATTCAATGTCAGTGACCGCAACTGGACTAGCGGTCGGCGGATCGGCAAACTGGCCGCCGAGTGGATCACTGGCAGCGGTGACGCGGGTCAGGCGAACAGCATGGCGGCGCTGGGGGTCGGCATCGGCGCGATAGCCGGTCTGTGGATGGCGCCGCTCGATGAAGACCAGCACATCGCCAGGGCGCAGGGTTGCACTCAGATCGCCACGCAGCGTTGCCTGCGTGCTGCCAACCGATAAACAACAACCTTCATCCCCCCAGGTGTACACCGTCATCTGGTTATGCGCAGGAAAGAGCCGTGCATCATGCATCGTCTCGAAGACCAATGGCCGTTGTTGGCGGGCAAGAGCAAGTTCAGGCGAGTCGGGCAAGATGCGCACCGGAGCACCACCAACTCTGGTCAGCAGTGGTGTTTTCGCCGGCAAGGTCAATGGTGCAGTGACCTGCACCTGCACCCAGGTCCGGGCATTGGCGCCATCATGTGGCACATAGTCGAGCAGCCGGGCATGGCGACGTAGCGACACTCGTCGTCGGGCCGTATCGAGATAGGCTTCAGTTGCCACTGCATCCTGGTAGTAGCTGAGGTAATCGCCGATGTAGGCCAATCCCTCGACAACCGCCACGCCAAGATCGGCAGGGTTGCGTTCACGCCAGTCGGGTGCGACAACGGCCAGACGATCAAACAGCATCTGGCGCAGGCTGGCATAATCACGAGCCAGATAGTCGATGGGCGGATTCGTTGCGGGTTGGGGCGGGCACGGTTGACCAGGATCGCAATCGAACTCCGCCGGGCAATCGACCTTGAACGAAAGCTCGACCATACTCAGCACCGGATCGAAGCCGGCAGGAGGTGAGGGGTCGGTCGGTGAACGAACCAGACGGAAGGTATAGGGAGAAAAGTCACCGGCCTGATTCACCCGTACCACCAGCGTGCGGTCGGCAGCCGGCAGCCCGTTGTAGAAAGATCGTTCGGCAGGGGTGATCAGGCCGGCAGCAACATCGGCAGGACTCGCATCAGCGGCGCGAAGAACCCACACCACTCTGATCCCGGTAACGCGCACGCCGCCATCAATCCGCACATTCAGCGCACTCAATCCCCAGGGTGCCGGCTTGATCATCTGCACGAGCAGCGTGCGCTGGCGTGGCACGCCAGGCGGCACGTCCTGATCGAGCACTTCCAGAAAATCAATCCCGTTCAGCGGTATCGCGCTCATGCCCAGCACTTGTGCCCGGCGCACATTCGCACAGCGAAACTGTATGCCCATACTTAACTCGCAATCTCAACCACACGACGCTGCCGGGTGCGTTGCACGACATAATGCACCGTCACCCGCAACCGCTCGTCTTCAGCCGCTATGGCCACCGTCTCGACCCGGATCAACTCACCCAGATACTCTTGCAACGCTCCCTGTACCATAAATTCCAGTGCCGTCGCCAGTTCGGTGCTGTTCGGTGCGAAGATCAAGCGGTGCAAACCGGCACCAAAGCCCGGTCGATTGACTCGTTCGCCGGGAGCGGTGAAGAGGAGTTGTTCGATCAAATGGCGAATATGGTCATCATCGCCGGCCTGGGCAGTACGCCCGCTGCCGTCAATCGTGTACGGAAACGCGATCTGCATTAGTTCCCCCTCACCCGCATCTGCGTCATCACAATATTGACCGGTGTGCCATTAGGGACGCACGTGGCCTGACTGTCCTGCAACAGGACCGGTACACCGCCGGCCCGTACCCGACTCGCGCCGGTTGTCCATTGGGCAGTGACGCACGGCATTGGACCGCTGGCCGTTGAAAAAGGGCATCCAGCGACGGTATGCGGTGCGCTGATGGTAACAATCGGCTGCCCGCCCACCCGTACCCTGGGGTTGGGAGCGGTGGCCTGCGCCTGACCACCATGAGCACAGAGCACCGTCGCCCCGACGTGGAGAAGAAATCCCGACATTATGTCACCTCCAATGCTCCATCATTGAGCGAAATCTGTGGCCCGGTTAGCTTGATCGAGGCACCCTGCCCATTCACGATCTCGATCCCGGTGGCCGAGATGGCAATCCTGGCCCCGGTTGTTGTTTCAATCGTGATCCCACCTGCTCCCGGCACATCATTGATGGTGATGGTTGCCGTGGCCGCCTTCCAGACCTTCATCTCGGCCAGCGCAGGTGAGGCCGGCACTTCACCTGGCGCCCAAAAACAGCCGCTCCAGATCGGGTAATCGGGATCGCCCCCCTCGAATTCCACCCACACATTGGCACCGGTCGGCGGGACGAGGAACAGACCAACACTATTGCCGGCAAAGGGCACACACGGCATCGCCCAGCTCAGGCGACCATCGCCGAGCACTGCCGGCACGCTCACCTGCACCCGCCCCTGTTGCAACGGATCGATATTGTTTTCAACTTTGCCACGGTATTTGCCGAAAAACTGATTCATGGCAGCACCACCGGTACCGTTGAACCAAGACCTTCGCGGGTCAACGTAAAGCTCTGCTTATACCCTTCACGACTGATCTGGTGTTTGACCTGTTTGACGTAGTAGAGGCCATCGTAACTAAAGCCGGCACCACGCAGACCTACCAGCCCACGCGCCTGCAACAAACTGCCGTACCGTCCGGTATCAAGGTCACCTTCGACCGTCAGCACATCGCTCGACGCATCGGTAGCAGCCTGCGCCTGGGCCATGGCCTGTGCCGCACCCAGACCGGCGCCACGAAAGATGGTGCTGCGGGCAAACGAGGCGAGTGCCGGCATACTGGCAAGGGGTGGACGCAGGCTGGCAAACGAACGCACCGGGATGCGCTGACCGGTTGACCGATCCTGCACCTGGCCGGTAAGCGTCGTTGCAGTCAGCGGGTCGTGCTGAAAATTGATCGAAGTGACATTCGTTGCTGAACCCATGTTGACCGTTAGTGCCCGTTGGGGAACGCCGATCCGTACCGGTGGCCCCCAATAGGCGATGTTGGTCAGTGGTGCCGGTCCGGGCGTCACGTAAAAGACATAGGCAAACCGTTCGGCCATCTGACGCAGGTAGGCCAGATCGGTTGCCTGTTGCACCGGAATCCGTTCGGTCGGCAACGGTGTATCAATCGTTGGCGGCGGAATGACCATCGGGATCAAGCCGTACTGGGCATAACCGGCGATAATCTTGAGGGCAATCACTGCTTCAGGTTGGGCCGGATGCTCAACCGACTTTTCTTCCCGATCCATCGCCACGCTCACATCTTCGCCGGTGATGGTGAGCGTTGCTGAACCGGGCTGATCGCCGGGCTGGAGCTGTTGATTGGTGATGAGACCGTCCATCAGCACCTGGGGCAATGCACCGAACCAGACGATCAGCACCAGGCGGTTGCCGGTACGGAGCACCGGGCCGGCGAGCAGTGCATAATCGAGCACATCACCCGCTTCCCGTCCGATCTGAAAGACGACCTGAAACCCCGACCGGCCTTCGTCGCGATGGGTCACTTCAACGCTGGTTATGGCTGCCAGCAATGGCGGTGGCGCAGGCACCGGAATCGTCGGGCCGATCAGCATTGTCAGCCGGGTACTGCGTAAACTCATTGCGATCACCCCTCAAAGGTCGGCACTGCGACCCGCAATAGCCGCCCGATCTCGAGCGTCAGATCAAAGGGATTCATAGCATCGTTGGCATCACACATCCGCCAGAACTGTTCGGGGTCACCGAAGGCGTTGGTCGCGATCAGATCGAGACGGTCGGCACCGGTTACTTCAATCTCGGCCAGAAGGGGCATAGCAGCACCGTGCGGTAAGAAGCGACGACGCAGATAGACAATTTCCCGGCCATCGGTATCGGTGTAGATTGCGGTTGCGATCCGATAGTAGCGGCTGTTGGGATTAAACAAGGTACTCCTCCTTACAACGACAGTGATCCGGCACCGGTCGCATCAAGCGAGCTACTCCGCGTCGTCGCTGCCATCGTCTCTTTGACAATCTGATGAGCGAGAAAGAGATGGTAACCGGGATTCGTCAGTGGCAGGTCGTTGTAACTCAGCACCCGCAAACCGAGCGAGACTTTTGCCCGAATGGGATTGAGCTGCGGATCATGCGCCTCTTCACTAATGCTAAACTCGGTCAGGCGAACCGGCAGCACGCGCTTCGGTCCCCAGATGAAGAGTGTGAAGGGTGCCTGTGGTGGCAGAATTTCAATCGTGCCGGCATTAAGCAGGGCCGTGTTTGCAACTACCAGACTGCTCTTTGGATAGATGAGCACTTCCAGGGCAGCCAGTTGTGGGTGTAAACCAAGTACCGCTCCACCCTGTTCGAGCTGGTCGGTCGCGTCGAGTTCAACATCCAGCTTGATCGTTTCAACCGGCGCACCCTTAATCCGCAGTGCATCACTGCCCTCACTGCCGGTTTGGGCTTCAAGGGTACGCGACAGGGTGTCGGGGTTGTACTGAAAGATGATGACAGCCGGCTGCGGATTGGGTAGATCGAAACTGACGAGAGCACCTTTCAGCAGACGTGGTGAACGAGGAAACGTGGTCATAGGGCATCCTTGCTTCAGGGGCAGCGCAATACTGCCCCACGGAATGGATCAATCGCGTTCTGGGCCGCCTGGGCATCAGCCTGCCACTGTCGTTGCAGAGCGGTCAACCGATCCTGGGCCTGCTGCATCGCATCCGCAGCGTCACTACCGGTAACCGTGAAACTGACAGCCCGAAAGCGTCCTTCCAGAATAGCCCGCCAGCGCTGGCCGATCCGGCGATGCTCGGCTTCGTGAGCGTCGAGGGTTGCCCGCATCGCCTGCCAGGCGGCAACCTCGGCATCACGGTTGGGCCGCTCCGTAGGTTCCCATTCAGGTCGGTCAATCGGACAGTCAACACCAACCGTAGCCGAAGGCGTTCCCCGTGCAGTCACCCGCACTCGTCCGTCACGTAAGGTCTCACTGCGGGTCTGCACACCACCGTTGAAATCGTAGGTACAACGGGTTTCGGCCCATTCCGGCGCGTAGGGCGAGTTGGTGTTCAGCCAGTCAACCACTTCGTGACAGCGTAGCGAACCGGGCACACGGTAGCACTGAAGCAGTGGCTGAGCTGGTACCGGCAGCGGGCACAAGCGACGGATTGGTGTCGGTGTTATTGCGGTGTTGGCATGCCGTTCAGCCTCCGCCTCAAGCGCGTGCAGACTCTGTCCGTGCGTCCCTTCAGCCTGCTGTACGACATGCGTCAACTCGTGGGCCAGCAAGCGTTGTCCGGCAGGTGTATGCGGAGCGTATTGACCGGGCGCAAAAAAGACATCGCGCCCGATGGTGTATGCTACGGCACCGAGACTCCGGGCAGTAACCGCCGCCGAGCGGTCGTGATGAATACGAACGGTGCTAAGGTCATACCCGAAGCGCGGCGCGAAGCGGGTGCGGGTGGCCGGGTCGAGGGGATGGGTATGCTGCCTCACACCAGAATGGGCCACATACTGAGATTGGGATTGCAATTGACGGATAGCCGAGCGCATAATAATCCCTTACTTCATTCTTCATCACGTCGCTGAAAAACCTCTCGTGCGCGAGGAACTGTCTCCTGACCAACCAATCCTTCACGAGACTGTCCAATTGTGAGTGAAAGACGCAGACGCGGATCAAAGGGTAAGTTAAAGAGAGGTTGATCAGGACCATTACCAGAACGGCGACCAACAGACACGACAATCGCTTGTGGAATGCGCCCAAAAGCCGTGGCAGCAGCAAGCTGTTGCGCAGCCGTCAATTGCGTTCTTTCCGTCTCGCCGAGCAAACGATCAAAAGGATCGCCACCATACTGTGCTTCAACATCCGCATAAACGGCTTCGCCGGCATCGACGTGTGTTTGCACTCTCGCCTCAAAAGCGCTAAACCAGCTCCTATTCATTCTCGCTTCCATCGGTACTAGATTGTGCCAGCGGCCATCCCCACCGTAGCGACTGGCAATCAGGTGACCGGCATCAAACGTGGTGTTAATCGAAACTCCTTGATCTGCCAGATGTCGGATCGCGTCGTTGACCGGTCTTGATACACGTGCCTGATCTTCAGCATCGCGTGGTTGTTTCTTGCCCAGCCAACCGTGAGCACGTCTGGCGCGATCCCCTTGTGGGTTGTATTGGATGACACCAGGTGTGAAGTCGGGCGGCACATTGCTTGCCCGCACCATAACTGCTGACAGCGCTGCGATAAGCTGATCAAGTTGACTCTGAATATTGCCGCCGCGCTCCTGAGCGGCACGGGTTGCTGCCTGTGTTTGCCGTGTCTCAACTGTGGTTGATAGTTGCCGGGCATGGGTAAGTTGTTGAAGCAGGCGATTTTTGTCAGGACCTTCGGGTAGCACCTGGATGCGTTGCTCAAGCCCGGCAGCAAATTGATCAAAATCTTGCTCTTGACTGGCAATTGTCATCACGGCCCGCCCGTTGATGATACGCACATAGAGGTGATGCTGACCATCAGCGGCAAAGGGAATTGCCAGCTCACCAGAGGGGCGAGCCGCAGTTGACGCAGCATCCCCCCCACCCCGGAACATACCCCGTACCCGCTCGATCAAGCGGTCGAGGGCGCGATCAACGACAGCCCGCACCTGTTCAATGATCTCGCGGACTCGCCTGCCGACATTACCCAAACCGAGCAGGCGCGCCAGCAGATCGATTACCAGCGGTAACAACCGGGCCAGAACCTCTTCCACCCGCTGCGCTGCCGGCTGAATGACGCCACGGGCAATATCGCCAATGGCATTGACCACCGTCTGCACGACTTCGATAATGCGCGCTAACTGGTCACGCAAGAAGGTGAAGAGGTTGTAGGCGACGATGATCAGATTGACAATCGCTCCCACCGGATTGAACATCGTCGCCAGTCGGGTAATCGCCGCCATAACAATCCGTTCGAGCAAGAAGTTTTTGATGCTATCGAACACCATATCGCGCAGACTGGCCAGATCGTCGCGTATCCGCTGCCAGAGCACATCCCATCCGCCTTCGATCAACGTTTGCAGGTAACCGGCAACAAATTCAATCACGGCAACGGCCTGGGAACCGATCAAACGCACTGCCCGCTCGCGTAGCCGTTCCCAGGTTAAACCCAGGATTTGCTGGATCAGGCGCAGGACTCCCATGAGGTTAAACCGTTCGGGCAACGTAATTCCGGCCCCACCGAGCGCACCGGTTAGCCAGCCGATAATGCCGGCTTGCAGGTGGTTCAAGAAGTTGTCGGCAAATCGCCGCACGCCGTTCAGAAATGCGTCGACCAGATTGCTGACAAAACCACCGGGGTTGTCCAGAATCATCTGGAAGGTCTCCTGAGCGCGACCGATAAACTGGTAGAACGTCTCTGGATCAACCCCGGCCACCTTCAGCACCGCTTCCAATGCCATGCGTGCCAGCGCCGCCCAATCCCCGGTAAGCACGGCCTGGACAACGCTGAGCGCAGCGGTGAGTGCGGCCTGATAAGCGTTGATGATCGCGTTCAAACCGGCGCGTAAGCCTTCGACAATCGCGGCAATTCCGGCTTTGAGGGTCGCTGCTACCGTGTTGACAACGTTCTGCGCAAAGGCAACTGCGCCGTCGATGGCAGCATTGAGTCGGGCTGCCAGTTCGGGGAAGATACTACCGATCAGGGTGTCGATCAGCCCCTTCAGGAATGCCCCAAATGCGGCAATCAAGCCATTAATAAACGATACGGCAGCGTCGATCAGCCTCATTGCAAATGCTTTTGCTGCATCCAGAATGGCATTCACTGCCCGCCGCACCGCATCGAAGATCGCGCCGATTGCCCTGGTCAATGCCGCGAAGGCATCACGTATCGCATTGACTGCCCGATCCCACCAGCTCTGTTCTTCGGCTTCACGGGCAGCACGATCCCGTTCGGCTGCGGCCTGTCGCTCACCGTCTGCTACTTCAGCCTGGGCATCACGTTCCGCCGTAGCGTACTGCTGTGTGATCTGCTCTTCATCAGCCCGAACTCGCTCGTCAACCTGGCGACGCTGAGCGGTACGCTCAACCGTTGCCTGTTGCTCGATGTCAGCCACAGCCGCCTGTTGCGCGGCCAGGGTCTCCTGACGAGCGTTCTGTATCTGGTTGCGCACCTCCATCACCCCGTCCCGTTGGCGGGCATCGGCCTGGGCCGATTGCTCCTGAGCCTGGGCTTGCGCCTCGCTGATCGCTGCGGCCTGTTGTTGATCGCGCTCGACACCGGCGGCGACTACCTGTTGGTGGGCAGTGGCCATATTCGCCGCCATTGCCGCATGCTGCTGCTGATCGAAGGCTACCTGTACGTCGGGGGGTAGACCCAGCTCAAGGTATGCCTGCGGTCCTTCCGGCATGGTCGGTGCGGCAATAGTCGGTTGTATCAGCTCACCCACAGCGTAGGCTTCATCGAGGGCCACCGGTTGCGCCTGTTCAGGTCCGGGGCCATTGATCACAGCCTGTGCAGCCTCATCACGAAGCTGGCGTGATTGGCTGACACCTTCGTGCAGGTGATTGTCGATCTGCTCTGGATCGGCGCCGTCGGTCAGTGGTATCCGTGGTGGCACCCCAGGTGAGGTAACAACTGTGTCGTCCTGAACCTGCACCGAGCGCAACTGTTCAGCAATCTGGGTCGCCCGATCTTCGGCTGTACCGCTCATCAGACGCAAGACATCGGCAGTGAGGCGGTCGTTGGCAGTATAACGACCGGGATCGGGCGTTGATGGTACTTCGCCACGCGGCAACGTTCCTTCAACAGTCAGTTCAGGGGGGCGGGTGTCCGGTGATACCACCGTCAATGGTGGTGGCTCTTCGACTACTGAGGTGAGGGTGGCGTGGATGTCCGGCACGTCAGCATTGAATTGAGCGACGTCTGCCTTCGCCAGCCGATCCGTGTCGGTGCCCAGGGTTGCCGCAGATTGGGCTTTGAGGGTTGGTGGCGCGTCGGCAAACGCCGCCATCAATGCCTCTGGATCGGAAGCGGCGCTCAGAGCAGCGCTGGCTTCTGCCATAGCCGCCTGCTGGGCCGCTACCTCAGCCTCACTGATCCCCGGTGTCGGTGCTGGAGGCAATTCCAGTGGCGGCTGGTCTGGTTCAAGCGCCGGCACCGGTAGCGTTTCAGCCTGGGGGGCAGATGCCTGGCTCTCCGCTGTTTGGCTCGATGGTGATGGTTGCGGCATGCGGTCAACGGTGCGCCGAAATGCCGTTGTCGCCGGCTCAGCAGTCGGTGATAGTGGAGTGGTTCGCCGTAATGCCAGGGCAGTAGCGGGGAGCGTGGTGGTAACTGCCAGATGGGGTGGTATCAGCGCTGTGGTTGCCGTGCGTTCGACCTGATCGGCCAGCGTTGCCGCCTCGTGCTCAGCCGGATCGTTCGCCGCCACCACCTGCTGGTTGGGCATGGGCGCAGCCGCCGATTGCATCTGAAGCGCGTGTACAACTTCGTGGGTGATCAGGGCAAGTGACGGATGGGGATCGGCGAGAAAGATCGCTCCCTGATAGGTAAGCGCTTCAGCGTGCGCCAGCGCCAGAGCCTGCGCGGCAACCGGATTGGCATAGACCGGAATCTGCGCGAGGGGTTGGGCGAAGTGCGCCTCCAGATCAGCACGATGCGGTAATGGCACCGGTGGGATGGTCATCGCCTGCGCCAACAGCTCCGTCAGCCCAACGGTTTCGTGATCGGAGAGTGGTTGTGCCGCCTCAGCACCATCCTTATCGGTCGCGTTGACGCGCCGGGATATGGGCCGGGCAGGGTTGACCGCCACCGGTTTCCGCCGGGCCACTTCACCGGTCTGGGTAGATTGCCGCACAACCACCCTGATCATTGCAGACTCCGCAATATGGTCAGCGCCATCTGCCGACCGATAGCCTCCGGCGTCATCCCCGTCAGGCGTAGGGTACCACCATCAACCAGATCAATCTCGCGATAGCGCCACGTTGAAGACACCCCCTCAGCCTCTTGCAACAGTCGGGTCAATTCATCAACCAGCGCGGCCCGGACCCGTTCCCGGTCAATCCCAGGACAACCAACGAAGAGCACTTCCTCGATGTGCAGATCAATCTCAACAGCCATCAGACGCTCCTCTCCCGGACGAGCCGGCTACCGACGACCCTGAACTGAACGGGCGCGATCAATGGTCGAAAACCCCCGCAATTCCGTTTCCGTCAGCGGCTTTTCGAGTCTGGCGTATTCACTGCGCGCCGCGCTCAAAATATGCGCCATCTGCACCGGCTCACCAGCCTCGGCAGCCAGAAACGCAGCGTTGAGCGCGATGCTGCGAATGTTTCCCCCGGCAAGATTCAACTGGGCCAGCTTGCCCCAATCCAGCCCGGCGAGGGGTGTGTGTGGAGGAAAGATGCGCTGCCAGATACGCTGGCGCTGAGCTGCATCGGGGAACGGAAAATTGACGATAAAGCGAATTCGCCGCAGAAAAGCGGTATCAATCGCCTGCTTCATATTGGTGGTGAGAATGGCTAACCCCTGGTACGCCTCCATCCGCTGCAAGAGATAGCTCACTTCCAGGTTGGCGTAGCGGTCGTGGCTATCTTTGACCTCGCTGCGCCGTCCGAAGAGGGCATCGGCCTCGTCGAAGAGAAGGATCGCACTACCACCCTCCGCAGCATCGAAAATGCGCCGCAGATTCTTCTCGGTTTCGCCGATATACTTGCTGACCACCGCACTCAGATCGATGCGATAGAGATCGAGACGCAATTCGTTAGCCAGTACCTCAGCCGCCAGCGTCTTACCGGTACCGCTCGGCCCGGCGAAGAGGGCGCTGATACCAAGACCCCGCCTGTCGCGCAAACCAAAGCCCCACTCTTCGTACACGCGCACCCGTTGCCGCACCTGCGCCACCATCTGGCGGAGTGTCATCAGATATTCTTCCGGCAGCACCAGATCGTCCCAACCGACCCTGGTCTCGATTCGCTGCGCCAGACCATCAAGCCGGGTGCGCACCTGAAGCCGACAGGCATCCCACCAATCGGCTTCACCATCACCTGTGGTCGTCATAGTGACAGCCCGAATCGCGTTTGCGCCGAGCGTAAACTGTTGTAACAACCGATCCAGATGACCGTTCAGATTCCGTCCGTGCTCGTTCAGTATCTGTTGCCAGAGCACCTGCTGCTCGCGCCGATCCGGCTGCGGCACCTCAAAGCGCACAACCAATCGTTCATTCATCGGCAACGGATCGGCGCTGGACAGGATGACCATCCCCTGTACCCGTTCCAGCCAGTGCGCCAGCGCCCGTGTCGGTTCGGCATCCTCCACACTGGTCAAGAGCAATCCACCGCTTAACGCCGCTTCCCGCTCCCAAATCCGCGCCAGCGTCTCCTGTTCGATCATGTCTGGTGGTACATCCTCGGCCCGCAGCAGATACACGATGCGCCCCACGTGCTCGCCAACCGCAACCGCAATCGCCTGCCGTTGCGCCGAATCGGCACCACATATCTGCACCGGCGAAGGTTCAGCTTCGCGTTCCCACAGCGCGACAATCCGCTTGACCAGATCGGCATGCGCCTGCGGCAGCGGAGTGGATGGTCGCAGCAGACGCAGCAATGGTTGCAGGCGGCGATCCAGGGTTGCCACTCCCAACAGATAGAACAATACCCGCTCATCAATGCGGAGCGGAGTCGTCACCAGTAGTTCACCCTCAGCCATCTCGATCAATCGCCAATATCGCAACGGTGCCGTTGGCGTGAACGCACTCCAATGCGCACCCGGCAACAGCGATAACGCCAGCCCAACCGTTGGCCGAAAGCGGTGCGGATCGCCTTGCCCTGCGGCACAGGCTGCCGCCAGCTTGCTATCAAGTTCGACACCGGCGCAAAGCAAGATCAAGCCAGTCTCAAAGTCAGATAGGCCAAAGATGATCTGAAGTCGGTCCAGCGCCGATAATGCCGGCATGTCAGCCCGCGCTGCCTCTAATGCCTGCAAGGCCTGGGCGAGAGACTGATCAGCGCTGGCGCCGGTTACACGACAACGAAGCACCGCCAGCGCCGCCATCAGGTACCGGTGATTCGCTGTCAACCAATCAACTGTTGTTTCGGTCGTCATGGCACTGTCACCGTTGGCCCACTAAAGACGCCACCACTCATCGCAAGCTGGCTTTCAGCCCCATCGACCTGCACCCGTACCAGATAAGTTCCCGCCGGTACACTGGCCGTCGTAAAGGTCAAAACGTCATCGGTATCGTTAGGCGGCAGAGCCGCTGGTCGTGCCGGTGATGCAAACGCAAACGACAACGGTGATCGGTTGACCGGCGGTGGCGTTTCGTCAAGCAGCAGTACGACTCGTTGTTGTTTGCCTACCGGCGGCGTCAGGGTGATGGTAAAAGTGACATTCCCATCACCATCCCGTGGGCCAGCTGTGGCCGTAACGATGGGGTGTAAGACAAACGCTGCCACATTCGACTCAACGCCACGGTGCGGGGTGGGGGGCGTCCCAATCTGTAACCGCTGCACAACCTGCACCGCCTGGATACCGGCGCGGAGCGTGGCCGGCAACGGCGCGATAAGCTGCGTGTCGGTCATCTGGTCGGGCACCACTTCAGCCTCGCCAATCCGCAAGACAACGTCATCGCCGCGCAATTGCTGGCCACGTACCACCAGTCGGTAACCGGGAAGGATCGGCTGCTGCACGCTAATCGGTTCGGTGCTGTTGCGCTGTGAACCGATCTGTGTAATCCGTGGTTGCCGGAATGGCAACACGTAGAAGTTGCGCTGTCGCACCGGCAATGCCTGACGGGTTGGTCGCCGACTCTCGATCAAAACCACCGATGCCTGATAGGCCACACTGGGCCGGTACGGTGATTGCAGACTCGACCAAATCTGCGAAATCTCTTCAAGCGTCAACGATTGCGGCGTGATTTTGACCTGTTCAATCTGGTCGGCCAGATCGGCAGCCACCAGGCTGGCCCGCGTCGTTCCCGGTAAGCCTACCCCACTGACCGGTGCCGGTGGGGCCAGCGCAGTCCGAATGGCATCACGGGCCAGGACAGGTGTTTCGTGCAGGAGTTGCATCGCATAGCCAAGCAACAGCTCGGCCAGGTAATCCTGATCGGTATACGCGGTGAGCAGATAGTGCAGATCGAGCGCTAATGGCGGATCGCTCACCAGATCGCCACCGGCAGATCGGGAAGGAAGACCATAATTCCGCCAGCCGGCGTTGAGCGTTGTCCGGTAGAGAAAGAGATTGAGCTGGCCACTCCCCGGCGTGAACGAGGCCAATGCCTGCGCCGGCGACAGTACGCTCACCGTGACATCACCCAGCGTACCGGTGATGTCGTGGTCGATCAAACCATCTTGCAACAGATCACGCAACACGGCGGTTACCGCAGCGATTGCCAGCGCGTTACTCATCGCTTTCCTCCCTCACGTCGCCGGAGATACTCATCAAGCGTGAGCGCCGGTCGCGGTAGACGCGACCGTGGTTGCGCCGGCGGGATTGTCACTGGTGGCACTGCCCGTACCTCAATCCGCCCGATGGTGATCGAGATGCGCGGAGGACGCGGTGCCAGCGATGGCCCGGTTTCCGCCGACGCAGCCGGAATACGCGGCATCACCGGTTCCACTCGCTCAGGTCGCGCCTCTACTTGCGGTCGCCGTGTGGCCGACCGCCCGACTGCTGAGACCGGTTCATCCGGCGCGACATGATGAGCCGGCGCTCCAGCTACGTCAGCCGGTAGCCAGGCCGCTCGTGCAGGATGCAGAGGATGATTGTCCGTTATCGCCGAACCGGTTCGTGGGGCCGATTCCCTCTGCCCCTGTGATGGCACATTCGTCTGCGGTGTGACACCGGTTGGCGATTGTCCCCACACCGCCGGTACACCGTTAATCGTCGGCAATGCCAGCAGATGATTCGGCGGCGATAATGTCTCATCACTATGCACTGGCGAGGTAGCCGGTGTAGTCGCCCCTGGAGCGGACGACGTGATGGGTGGGGGGATTGCCAGCACCACCGGCGGCATAAGCGGCAACGCTGAATCCGGCACCCCTGTCGGCTGAGCGGGTAATACAGCCTCATAGGCGTGATCTGGCGCTACAGGCACCTCAAATCGCGATGGCAGACGTGGTTGGACACTATCCGTCAGTTCACTGCCAAAGCTGCGGGCCAACAGATTAGCCAATGGATCGTTCATCGCTCACCAACCGCAGATAAAAAGCCCGTCGCCAGGGACTGAGAGCCAGAATGTCGCGTTCACCCCAACCGTAAGCGCGGGCCAGCGTATGCACATCGTGCAATAATCGGCGTGCCCAGGCATCAATCTCTTGCCAGACGAACGCCGTCACATCAAACGGCCCCGACCACGCATGACCGCACTCTGGACAGGTCAGCGCAATGCGGAAATCGAGCAACGGATCGGCCTCCATCATCGCCGTAGCTACGGCGGTCAGGGCATCACTCGACAACGCTGCCGGTGCCTCAAGTAGACAGCGTTCGATGATCAGCCGTGGCGTTGCCGCACCCGGCGGGAACGCCAGCAGATCATCACTCGTTGGCAAACGAAAGGTGATCGTCTCCCCTGCGTGATCAACTTGATGCACGGTGGTGGTAGGCGACAGTGCCCGCAGATCGGTTGTCGCCAGCGTAAACTCAAGCCGTGCCGCACATTGCTGACACCGCACCACACAGGGCATCTGGGTGCCAAAGAGCCACTCTCGCACCATCAACAACAGCGCATCGCGAGCACCGACAGGTAGCCCGGCCAGCGGCTGATCCTGGAAAAACGGCGTCAACAGCGACAGCGCTCGCACAACCGGCGGCTGCGCCATACCCGTCTCCCAGATATGCAGTACGGTTGAAGCCGAAACCGTCATCATGGCTACTGTGGCTCAGTAAAGGTCGGTTCGTCCGGTTCGCCGATGTCGTAATCGCGCTCCCAACCCTCGTTTTCCAGTTTGATGCTCTGAATAGCGACGGCGTTGGCATTCGCATCGAGTTCGGGCAGCGCCTGATACTCCGACACCCAACAACGGTAGACTTTGTACGCAATCGCGAGCTGACCGGCTTCGTTGTAGACCTCGATGATGATGTCTTTGCGAAAATCCCTCAGCGAAACCTCTGCTCCCAGCCCGGAGCCGTAATTCCACACCTTATTCGCCCACTTCTCAAATTCGGTGTCGTGGGTGACACCGCGCTCAAGCGTAATCGGCTCGTACTTGGTGCGTCCCGGCGACTTGCGCACATTGCTGGCATCACCGCCTTCGCGATGCTCAACCACCTCGGTAGTACGCTTCAGGGCAGAAACCTTACTCACACCGGCCACATACCGACCATCCCACTTGATGCGGAACTTAAAATTCTTGTAGGGATCAAAGCGCTGCGCATTCACGCTAAACTGAGCCATAGAGTATCCCCTTATCGCTGCAAATTCAACCGCTCACCCCCGACCCCGCTCCGAAGTGATAAGCCGCAGAGAGTTTCGATCAGGCTGCAATCTGACCGGCCAACTGCTGAATCTTGATAATGACAAATTCAGCCGGTTTGAGTGGCGCAAACCCGACCACAATATTGACCACACCCATATTGATGTCGGTTTGGGTCGTTGTCTCACGGTCACACTTCACCAGATACGCTTCACGCGGGGAGCGACCTTGAAACGCACCCTGGCGAAAGAGCGTTTGCATAAAGGCGCCGACGTTCAAGCGAATTTGTGACCACAACGGTTCATCATTCGGCTCGAAGACCACCCATTGCAGACTACGGTAAAGCGTCTCTTCGATAAACAACGCCAGCCGACGCACCGGAATGTACTTCCATTCCGACGCCAACTGATCGGCGCCTCGGTACGTTCGTGCCCCCCAAACCACATTGCCACTGACCGGAAATGAGCGCAGACAATTAACCCCCAACGGATTGAGCTGCCCTTGCTCGCCATCGGTGAGATTGACGGCTAACGCTCGCACGCCGAACAGGGTTGCTTCCTGACCTGCCGGTGCCTTCCACACCCCACGCTGCGCATCAGTACGGGCAAAAACACCGGCAACCGCACCACAGGGAGCAAATTCCTCTAGACGATTCTCACGCAACGGGTCGGGAATCCGGACTCGCGGAAAATAGATCGCAGCGTGATCATCCCGCGCCACTGCCGCACTGAAAGCACCAATCCCACTTACCGCTACTGCAATGCTCTTCCAGCTAGATGGCGCATCGATGATCAGAAATGCCCGCTCCGAGCGACAAAATTGCAAGGCCTTCGTCCAGACCGCCTCACTCACATCCGTATCACGGGTAAACGGCGGTATACAGAGCAAATTGAAAAGATCGGCCTTACGCAGGGCATACACACCGGTCTTATCATCAAAACTGCCCTCGTACTGAGTACTGATCAGCGGACTCCCATCAGAACCGTTCTGCGTTGGCGCAGTGAAGGTACTCAAATCACCCGCGGTGCCAACAATCGCCGGGCGCACGGTCGGGAACGTACCGACATACGGATCGGGCAGCCGTAACAGCAGCGACTCCTGGGCCAGCACCGTTCCCACATAGCTCGGCGCCGTCGGATCAATCGAGACATTACGGAATGTTTCCCGCCGCGCTGCCTGCAACGGACTGCTCCCCGGCACAATCTCAACCACGGTCAGATTAAAGACCTTATCAGCCTCGGCGCTGCTCAAGGGACGGGTAGCGTGATCAATCGCAATCCGCAAATCATTACCCCAGGCACCCTCACTGCTCGCCTCCAACACCAGGTTGTCTGTGCCGCTCACCGATGCGAGGCTGAACTGTGCCCGCTGCGCACCGTTGGTCAGGCGCACAATGAGCGCATCGGTACCCCCATTGAGAAAAAAGTGTTGCACCGCATAGCTCATCGTACTGGCTTCCCACAAACCACCGAAGAGGCGCTCATAATCGCCAAAATTCTGAATCCGTACCGGATCATTCACCGGGCCGCGCCGCGCTCGCCCAACAAAGGCGGTAATCGATGTCGCCACACCGGTGATAGTGCGCACGCCACTCGGCACCTCTTCAATGTACACACCCGGATAAGACAGCGTAACCGGCATACAATTGCTCCTTGAACAGACCGACCTCTCCGCCACCCAGACTCACCAGCCCACCTCATCTCATCAGCGCAACTCCGCGGCTTGCAACAGTACTACCGCTCCTGACTCCGATCACACACGGCGATCCATCAGGCGTATATTGCCCCCGTGATCCGTTTCATGGCCGACAATGCAGTCATCGGTGCGCCATGGTCAGCCACCGCAGAAGTGCGGAAGCGTGGCTTCCACATCATCAATACCAGGCGCATATTGCACCGCTCACCCTGTCGATCACGGCAACCACGCCCCACAAGCATCTGGCCTGTCAATGATGAATGATCCGACGTTCCTGCACCGCAATCACACGCTGGATTGTCTACCTTCCACACGCACTGATCCACGTGTCGCGTAGTTTGGAGTGCGGAAGCCACGCTTCCGCATCCACCGTACTCAATACCAGGCGCGTATTGCACCGCTCACCCTGCCGATCACGGCAACCACGCCCCACAAGCATCTGGCCTGTCAATGATGAATGATCCGACCTTCCAATCACGACAAGCCAGCGGTCGCAAGCGAGACCTTGATACGCACCCTACCATTCCAGATCAACAGCAGCAGTGGCGCACCCAACGGGCCAGCACAAATAAACATC
>NZ_DAOUBI010000045.1:0-43697 GCF_034432675.1 Chloroflexus sp.
CCCCAGCCTGGCCTCGCTCCGCTGGGGAGTGGGCGTGCTCCAGATAGCTCCCGATCACCTGAATCCCGCCCCCCCTCCCAACCTCCCCCCGCTGGAGGGAGGAACGCACTTACCCAGGCGGCAATCTGGGCAAATTATTCTTTATCCCCTCTCAACCTCCCCCTGCTGGGGCTATGCATTACCCACAACTGGTGTCAACCACGTGTGTATCAGCGGGTATGATCGCGCCATAGGTGCTGTTTTGAGCGACTGGCCCGGTGGCAGCGTATTGCTCCAGCACGTGCCGGCACGGCTGGAGCGGCGTACTGCCACGCCGTCAGGTCATTCTCCGTCAAGCGGTAAGAGCAACTGATCGCCGTTGGTGTTGGTTCCCGGTGGAGGTGGTGGTGGCGATGGTTGTGGTTCTGCCGTTGTTCCGATCAATGCCAGCAGACCAGCTTCGTCGATGACCGGAATCCCTAACTGGAGTGCTTTGGCGAGCTTACTCCCGGCATTGGCTCCGGCCACCACATAGCTGGTCTTTTTGCTCACACTATCGGTCACCTTACCGCCATGGGCAACAATGAGTGCGCTGGCTTGCTCACGGCTCAGCGAGGGTAGCGTTCCGGTCAAGACAAATGTCTTGCCGGCGAGCGTGTCGCTCTGGCGCGTTGGACCACTCACCCCACCCATCTGCACCCCGGCTGCCCGCAGCTTCTCTATCAGCGTCCGGTTTGCTGGACGTGAGAAGAAATCAACAATACTGGCCGCTACCACCGGGCCAATACCGGGAATCTGTTCCAGTTCTTCCTGGCGCGCTGCCATGATCGCGTCGAGTGATCCCAGCGCCGCAACAAGAGTTTGGGCGGCGACGGTGCCGACGTAGCGGATACCCAGCCCGACCAGGAGCCGGTCGAGTGGCCGTTGCCGGGCAGCGTCAATGGCGGCGAGCAGGTTGGCGATCCGTTTCGGGCCGAATCCCTCCAGTTCTGCCAGTTGATCGGCTTTCAGGAAGAAAATGTCTGCTACATCACGAATGAGACCGCGCTGGACGAAGAGTTCTGCCTGTCGCTCACCCATCCCAACAATCTCGAGGGCTGATCGGCTGACGAAGTGTTCAACCCGGCGTACCAGTTGGGCCGGGCAGATGCTGAAATTGTTGCAGCGCCAGGCCGCCTCACCTTCTTCGCGCTCAAGCGGTGAGCCACAGGCCGGGCAATGGGTTGGGAATTGCCAGGGCCGCTCACTGCCATTGCGGCGGGCGATCACCGGGCCGACTACGTAGGGGATCACGTCACCGGCGCGTTTGACGATGACATAATCGCCGATCCGAATGTCGCGCTGGGCAATGTAATCGGCATTGTGCAAACTGGCGTTTCGTACTGTCACGCCGCCGATCTGCACCGGCTCCAGTTCAGCGTTGGGTGTGACGACGCCGGTACGACCAACATTGACCGTAATATCGAGCAAGCGGGTGATCGCTTCGCGGGCCGGGAATTTGAAGGCAATTGCCCAGCGGGGATCGCGACCGACAACACCCAGTTCGCGTTGCTGGGCGAAATCATCGATCTTGATCACCACCCCATCGGCTTCGTAAGGTAGATCGTCACGTTTGGCCATCCAGGCTTCGCAATAGGCCAGGACTTCAGCGAAGTCGGTGAATCGGCGAACATCCTGGTTGACCGGAAAGCCGAGTGTGCGCAGATAGCGGAGCGTTTGCCATTGACTGTTGAGTGAAATACCCTCCACGACACCAACACCGTAGGCAAAGAAGCGGAGCGGACGGGCCGCGGTAATTGTGGGGTCTTTCTGGCGCAACGAGCCGGCAGCAGCGTTGCGTGGGTTCGCGAAGATTTTCTCTCCGGCGGCGGCAAGCCGATCATTCAGCGTCTCGAAATCAGCCGTGCGCATGTAGACTTCACCCCGCACCTCTATCGTGGCCGGCAACGTCATCGGCAAGTCATCATCCTGGGGCGTACCGGTCGCTTGAAGTGTCAGCGGGATACTGCCGATAGTGCGCAGATTTGCCGTCACGTCTTCGCCAACCTCACCGTCGCCACGGGTGGCCCCCTGTACCAGACGGCCATCGTGGTAGGTCAGCGCAACGGCCAGGCCATCAATTTTTGGTTCGACCACATAGGCTACCATGGCATCGGGGCCAAGGAGGCGTAGTACCCGATCCCGCCATGCCAGGAGATCAGCCTTCGTAAAGGCATTACCGAGTGATAACATCGGCTGCGGGTGTTGTACTTTGGCAAACTGAGATGCAGGTGTCCCGCTTACCCGTTGGGTTGGCGAGTCGGGAGTGATTAACTCTGGGTGTGCCGCCTCCAATGTGCGCAATTCAGCCATCAGCGCATCGTATTCAGCATCGCTGACGATGGGATCGTCGAGCACGTAGTAGTGATAGTCGTAGCGGCGGATCAGGCTGCGTAGCTCGTTGATGCGATCAGCGACAGTCGTATGGCTCATTGGAAACTCCACGGTTACGGTAGAAGTTCGTCGGAGGTACTATAAAAAAATGGTCTAAAGTAGTACCGTTGGGGGGTTGCCAAAAAGTAAAAGAACCGTTATCATATAGATAACCCCCCCCACGCGAGACCCGCTGGCAGTTGTCAGGGGGTCTCGTGTTTCTCCAGCATTTTTTATACGAACATACGTGCATTATTGTAACACAGGTTTTCGGGAACGATGTCGGAGTCGCGTTTTGATACGCCCATCGC
Organism: Chloroflexus sp.; assembly: GCF_034432675.1. Lineage (GTDB taxonomy): Bacteria > Chloroflexota > Chloroflexia > Chloroflexales > Chloroflexaceae > Chloroflexus. The sequence goes on from NZ_DAOUBI010000045.1 coordinate 2,703, forward strand.
GTGTGGGGCAATGCGAATACACCGGCAACGAAATGTGTGTACGGCGATAACCACTTGCTGGTTGGAACGCCACAGGGTAGCCTGTGGCATCTGAGCAAGGTGGCTGGCGATCTTGTGTGGCAAGTGCCTGATTACTTCGGCGCCTGTGACAGCACCTCGTACCCATCGGTCGTGATGAGGGCCAAATCCTCAATCCGCACCCCACCCCATTCTGGCAGGTAGATGCCCGGTTCTATAGAAGTCACCATTCCGGCCTGCAACGGCGGGCTGGGAGGTGCGTCAGGGGCGGTAATTCGGAGCCAGGGTGCTTCATGGATCACCAGGCCAACGCCGTGGCCGAGGCTGTGCGCGATACCTTCAGCGTAGCCGGCCTCGCCGATGACGCGGCGAGCGATGGCATCAGCTTCAGACCACGGTAATCCAGGGCGAAGGGCTTGCATGGCAGCCTGTTGTGCCTTGAGGGTTGCCGCATACACTGCCCGAAAGGTGTCGTCGGGTTGACCGAGCACAATCGTGCGGGTCAAATCGGCGTGGTAGCCATCAAGACGGGCTCCCATATCGATGATGATCGGTTGGCCTTCACCCAAAACATCATCACCCGGCGTATGATGTGGGCGGGCACTATTGCGACCGGCAGCCACGATTATCGGGAAAGACGTTCCTTCGGCACCCAGGTCGTGCAGTGCTACTTCGAGGCGCCATGCCGCTTCACGCTCGGTCATGGTAGGGGTGAGTGAGGGTAGCACTGCGGCCAGGGCAGCATCGGTGATAGCGGCGGCCCGGCGCAGGAGCGCAATTTCACTTTCATCCTTGACCATCCGTAGTTCTTCCACAATATTCTCGGTGGGAACCAGCTCGATAGTATTACCAAGTGCAGCGGTGTACTGACGATGCTCAGCAACGGTCATGACTGCCGCTTCAAAACCCAATCGTTTGATGCTCAGTTCGTTCACCACGTCGGCGATCAGGGCGGTCATTGGTTTGGCAGGAGGACGTACCTCACGCAGGGTAAAGTGCGGTGCTTCAGCCGCAGCTCGTATCAGATAACGACCGTCGGTCAGCAAGAAGGCGGCTTCGGCACTGATAAGCAAAGCACCGGCGCTACCGGTGAAGCCGCTGATGTAGCGACGACTGGTTGGCGCAGTGAGCAACATTGCCGGTAATTCGCGTGCGGCTAGTGTTGCCCGTAATTGTTGCAATCGGTTCGTCATTATCTGTCCTTTCGTCTTTCCACGTAATCGTGTGACCCTGTTATCCTACACCATATATGCAGAGTGTGTGACAAACCGGTAAAGCAGACTGTGTGCGGTAAGGGGCACTATCGAATCCTGGTAGGTCGAGCGGGCTCCTGTCGGGACTCTCAGTGTTGAGTGACCAGTGGATGGGGCCTGCTCCATACTTTCGATGGGAGGCAGCTCATGTGAGCAGCCAGGCTTCTTCTGAGCAGAATGCCGACATGTGAACTGATTAAGGTGTGAAATTCGCACGGCATGCTCATAGTAGCGACCTTTTGCCTTCAGGCAGGAGTTGTGCAAAGCCAACAACCGGCTGTCTGGCAATACAAAGAGCGGGTTACCGATGCGTATGTGGTAACTATAACGGAGGACACGACATCACAACGCTTAGCCGTCGGCAACGAATTGAGATGAAGCTAACACACATTAGTCGGGTTGTCGGCGATTTTGTGGCGATTCTCCGTCGGATTATCGGGGAACGAATTGATATTCAGCTACAGCTTGCGTCAGATCTGCCACCGGTGCAGGCGGATGTCAATCAGATTGAACAGATACTGCTGAGTCTGGTGATCAAGGCGCGTGATGCCATTGAAGGCAACGGGACGATTACCATTACCACGGTGTCTGTGCAGGTTGGAGACGCTGAATTTCCCTGCCTCTCTCATATTCCACCCGGTCATTACGTCATTTTACAGATTAGTGATACCGGCTGTGGGATCGATCCGGCGATCCGTTCACGCATCTTTGAACCATTCTTTATCACAAAGCCGTCTGGTAAAGGTACCGGGCTTGGCCTGGCGACGGTTGCCGTGATTGTGAAGCAGCATCACGGCTACATCGATGTGCAGAGTTTGCCCGGTCAGGGTTCAACGTTTCCTGTATACCTGCCGGCGCTGATGGATACAGTGGCGGTTGTCGAAGATGTTGCGTTCGGTAAAGATCAGCTCTTTGGTCACGAGACGGTGTTGGTGGTTGAAGATGAACCGTCACCGTTGCACCTGATTGCCAGTGCGCTACGTTTGCATGGGTATCAGATAGAGGCGACGGATGTGTAGTATGGGTTGGGTTTAGCTTCCAGCCACGTGGGAACTATCGATCTTCTGATCACCGACGCGATGCTGCCGACGCTCAATGGTGGTAAACTGTATCAACGGCTTCGTATATTGCATCCGAAGGCACGGGTGTTGTATATCTCGGCCTATGTGGACAGCGAATACGTAGGTTCTGACATAACACCAATTCTGACGAAGCCGTTCACCCTGCAGCGTCTCCTGCAATAGGTACGCGCTATTCTGACGGCAGCGGTCTGATCAGGAGTGGTTCCAGTCGCCCCTGCCGCCAGACACCGATCACGTCAACGTAACCGTAGCGCACGTTGCCCCTGGCCTGTAATTGGCTCAAAGCTGCTTGATCACTCTCGCCATGCAAAAGTTTGACCTGACGGGCACCGGCCGCCGGAATACCGCCAGCCCCGATGGAGTCGACCAGTAAGCTGGTACCATCAGCCAGCAATAGCGCAGCCCTCACCTGCACCAGGCGTCCTTCGTAGCGGTTGTCACTGAAGAGTTGCCCCAGTTCGACACTATCTGGGATGATGGATTGAAACGATGGCGTGATGAGGGTGTAGGGCCATTGTCCGCCTGGCCCGTAGTTGCCGGCAGATTGCCAGTTTCCCTTGGCGATGACCAGCCCGTATTGCACACCAGCTTCATTAGTCAGAGATATATCAGCCGGTGGATCGAGACCACCGAGCCAGACCTGTCGCTCAGGTGGGTCAAGTGGTAGCGGACGATCTGCACTGACACTCAGACTACTCACCAGTCGTCCCCCTTGTTCATCGTAGTAGAGAAAAGCGATCATCTCCTGCGCGCCAGACGGCGTGCGGGTGAGCAGCTCAGATAAGAGCGGTGGCAACGGCGTTGTTGCACAGGCGCTCAGGTAAGACAGGACTACGACGAATACGAACAGACGTTTGTACATCACGTACTCTATTGTACCATACGTCAATCCACGCACAGTATAGCTCTCATGACAGCAACCAGACAGGCGTATGATAGGTTTTGACAGTTGTTGTTAACCGTTTCACGACTATTGTCGTGGTATCGTAACAATGGAGGGTAAATACGTATTGAGAGAAGGAGGCGTCCTCATATGGGGACTAAGAGTTCTCGTTTACAAGGTTTTTATCAGCTTAATCCATTTGAGCGACTGCAAATGGTGAAATCCTTTGATGGATTAGTCGATGAAGACTTACGCGCCTTGCACGGCGGTTATGGTGGTGCGCTCACGATTGAGCGTGCCGATAAAATGATTGAGAATGTGATCGGTACCTATAATCTGCCGCTCGGTATTGCAACCAACTTCCGCATCAATGGTCGTGATTATCTAATTCCGATGGTGGTTGAGGAGCCGTCAATTGTGGCCGGGGCCAGCTACGCGGCGCGGATGGTGCGAGACGGGGGTGGGTTTGAGACGAGCAGTACCGAACCACTGATGATCGGTCAGGTACAGTTGGTCAATGTTCACGACCCCGATCAGGCCCGGCAAACGATTTTGTCGCGTAAGGAAGAGATTCTTGCCCTGGCCAATGCGCAAAGTCGCTCGCTGGTCAGTCTGGGTGGCGGAGCACGCGACGTTGAGGTGCGGTTCTTCCCCACCAGCCCGATGGGGCCGATGCTGGTTGTGCATTTGATTATCGATTGCCGCGATGCGATGGGCGCCAACGCGGTGAATACGATGGCCGAGGCGGTTGCGCCGCTGCTGGCCGAGATGACCAGTGGTAAGGTCTATCTGCGCATTCTCTCGAATCTGACCGACCGTCGGCTGGCTCGTGCCCGTTGTGTGGTGCCGGCGGCATCGCTGGCCCGCGACGGTTTGAGTGGCGAAGAGGTTGTTGAAGGCATTCTCTGGGCCTATGCGTTTGCTGCGGTCGATCCCTATCGGGCGGCAACCCACAACAAGGGCATTATGAACGGCATTGACCCGGTGCTGGTTGCAACCGGTAACGACTGGCGTGCGGTAGAGGCGGGTGCGCATGCCTACGCCAGCCGCAATGGTCACTATACGTCACTCTCTCATTGGGAGCGTGATGCGCAGGGTAACCTGGTTGGTACGCTCGAAATGCCGCTGGCGGTAGGGATCGTGGGCGGCGCAACCAAAGTCCATCCCACCGCCCAGGCCGCGTTGAAACTGCTCGGTGTGCGTAGCGCTGCTGAACTGGCCGAGGTCTGTGTCGCTGCCGGTCTGGCGAATAATCTGGCGGCGATGCGTGCTCTGGCCTGTGAGGGTATTCAACAGGGACATATGAGCCTGCATGCCCGCCAGATCGCGATGGCTGCCGGCGCCAGTGGTACCCTGGTTGATGAAGTTGCCCGGCGTATGGTCGCCGAGCGGAATATCAAACTGGCGCGGGCTGAAGAGATCATTGCCGAACTCGAAGGGCGCACGATAGGTAACCCCACGCACAACTAATGTGATACCTCTGGCGGCTTGTTCTGCAGGCCGCCCCGACACCAACAGCGCGATGATGCGCCTGTGTTCACCGGCAGGTTGCCCGGTGAAGGGACTCTCTGTTTCCCGATAACAGATGAGGATTCGGTACGTATTGGTTCGCCTGCGGAAGGTGAGCCGGTCTGGGTATGCCTGACATCTGCATGGAGTACAGTTCATGATGAAACCACAGCATCCTGTCGGTATTGTCGGCTACGGTGCCTATATCCCGCGGTACCGGATTGCTGCCCGCGAGATCGCCCGAGTCTGGACTGATGGGCAGAGTGGAACGCCAATCGAGGCGAAGAGTGTTCCGGGTCCTGACGAAGATACGATTACGATGTCTATTGAAGCGGCCCGCAATGCGCTGGCCCGAGCCGCCATCCCGGCGACGGCGCTGGGTGCAGTCTGGATCGGTAGTGAGAGCCATCCGTACAGCGTGAAACCTTCGGGGACGGTGGTTGCCGATGCGCTGGGAGCCGGCCCCTGGGTAAGCGCCGCTGACTGGGAGTTTGCCTGCAAAGCCGGTTCTGAAGCGCTGACCGCAGCGATGGCGCTGGTTGGCAGTGGTATGCAACGCTATGCGCTGGCCGTCGGCGCCGATACAGCGCAGGGCCGTCCCGGTGATGCGCTGGAATACACCGCTTCCGCCGGTGCCGCAGCGCTGATCGTTGGTCCGGCCGGCGAGGCACTGGCAACCATTGATGCCACGTTGTCATATGTGACCGATACGCCCGATTTTTATCGTCGCGCCGACCGGCCCTACCCGGTGCACGGTAATCGCTTCACCGGCGAACCGGCTTACTTCCATCAGATTCAGTCAGCGGCTACCGAATTGTTACGCCAGCTCAACCGCACCGCAGCCGATTTCACCTATGCTGTCTTTCATCAACCCAATGCCAAGTTTCCGCAAGTGGTTGCCAAACGCCTGGGTTTCACCGATAAACAAATTGCCCCCGGCTTGCTCAGCCCTCAGATCGGTAACACCTATTCCGGGGCAGCGCTGCTTGGTCTCTGCGCTATCCTCGATGTGGCACAACCGGGTGAGACGATTTTTATGACGACCTACGGCAGTGGGGCCGGTTCCGATGCCTATGCACTTACTGTTACCGAAGCCGTTCTGGAACGTCGTGAGCGGGCATCGCTGGTCGCGGCCTACCTGCAACGGGCGGTGATGATTGATTACGCCGTCTATGCGAAGTGGCGTGGTAAGCTGGTGATGGGATAGTCTATCAGGAGTGCAACAATGACCAATGTCTATATTGCAGGGATGGGGGCAACTGCCGTTGGCGAACATTATCGCCGTGGCCTGGCTGATCTGGTGAGTGAGGCAGCGCGGGCGGCACTGGCGAGTGCGCCAGAGATTGCGCCGCATCAGATTGGAGCGCTCTATGTTGGCAGTGCCTTCAGCGAGGAACTCTACGGTCAAAGCCAGGCTGGTGCGTATCTGTCCAGCATCCTGGGGCTTTCACCGTCGATTCCGGCATATCGCGTTGAGGCGGCTGGTGCCAGTGGAGCGCTGGCGTTGTACCAGGCGGTGCAGTCCGTGCAAAACGGCGTGGCGGTGGCGCTCGTGATCGGGGTTGATAAGGTCACCGATCATCTCGAAGATGAGATCGAGGCCGCGCAGGCAATGGCTGCCGACAGCACTGAAGAGGCGTTGCACGGGGTGACATTAACGGCACAATGGGCGATGCTGATGCGCCGGTATATGCACGAGTATGGCTATACCGCCGATGCATTTGCGCCGTTTCCGATCAATGCTCACGCCAACGGTGTGCATAACCCGCTGGCGCTGTACCGCTTTGCGATTGATGCGAATAAATATCGGAAAGCCGCCCAGATCGCTTCACCGTTGAACATGCTCGATTGCAGTACGCTGGCCGACGGTGCTGCTGCGCTGATCGTTGTGAGTGAGCAGATTGCCCGTGAACTCGACCGCCCACGGTTTCGCATTGCCGGTTCGGCTGTTGCCACCGATCATCCGGCGCTCCATCGGCGGCGAAATCCGCTCGACTTGAGTGCAGCGCGGGCGAGTGCCCATACTGCGCTTGGCCGGGCGCATCTGGGTGTTGGTGATGTACAGGTGTGGGAATTGACCGATCCGCACGGAATTGCTGCCACCCTTGCCTTGGAGGCAATTGGCTGCTACGAACCTGGAACAGCACCGCGCTATGCAGCCGAGGGCGCAATCACCCCAACCGGGAAGACGCCAATTGCTACCTTCGGCGGTTACAAAGCACGCGGTGATGTGGGGGGTGCCAGTGGGGTCTATCAGGTGATCGAACTGACCCGTCAGCTTAGTGGGCAGGCCGGCCCGACCCAGGTGAGCAATGCCCGGATTGGTCTGAGCCAGTCACTCGGCGGGATCGGGGCGACTGCTGTCAGCCATGTTCTGATTCGCGAATCGTAAGTTCACCTCTTCACAGAAATGCTTGTGTCAGGTACAATAAGGTTGTCTTCGGCCTGTTGTACCCAAGGAGCGTTCCCGTGATTCAGGAAATGGTCAATGGTAGTATTGCTGTCCTTAGCCGGCCGTCGGTTCAGTCGTTCGAGCAACATGAGCGTGACAATCTGGTCTGGGCGTTGATCTATGCGGTCATTGCAAGTGTAATCAACGGTATCCTTGCAGCAATTACAGCACCTTTACGAGTTGGGGAGTTGCGTACGCAACTTGAGACGCAAGGTGTGCCACCTGATGCCATTGAAGCGGCCATTGCTCAGCAGAGTAATCCGATCATTGCTATCTTTGGAGGGATTTTCGGCACGATTATCGGTTCACTTATTATTTGGGGTTTCATCTATCTGTTAGGCAGGGCTTTCGGCGGTACTGGTAGCTTCGGTGAGCTGGCCTGGGGCATCTCGCTCTTCTCGTCACCGCTGGCAGTAGCTCAGAGCATTGTATCTGTCATACCACTGGTCGGCAATATTCTGTTGCTCGGTCTTTCCATCTATGGAGTGTATCTCACCTATCTGGCAATTCAGTCCGGCATGAACCTACCATCGCAGAAGGCGCTTTACATTGCCATCATTCTGCTGGTTATTACTTTGCTGTTCTTGTGTGTTACCGTTGGCCTTGCTGTTATAGTTGGCCTGATAGGAGGTCTGGCACCATGAAGATAGCCCGTCACTGGCGGGATCGGGTTCCGCGATACCGTCTCGAAGGACAACGTCACCGTTATACCGGTGAGATTCGTTTTCCGCCGCAGCCACCCGCGCTCGACGAAGATCCGAACGATTGGCAGCCGTATCAGTTGAGTGGGCGAGGTGAAATCTACAGCTTCAGCGTACTGCGACAGGCTCCCGAAGGATTCGCCAGTTTTGGGGTCTACCCGGTTGCCCTGGTGCGCCTGGAAGAAGGCCCGCTGGTAACGGCTCAGTTGACCGACTGTGATGAGGTCGATCTGGCAATCGGTATGCCGGTCGAGATGGTTACCCGCCGCTTGATGGATTCTGGTGAAGATGGGGTGTTAGTGTACGGGTATAAGTTTCGCCCTCGCCTTGGATAACCTCAATGCTACACGTGTGTGACAGGGTGTCCACATGCGGACACCCTGTCGTGCTGTAAGGTGTCTCATGCATCGCTGACAGACTCTATGATCGTAACGACCACCCCCAGCATCCCCGTGACCAGCAAGGTCAACCGTTTGACACGCACCCGGCATGAAGCACGGCTGGCGCGGCAGCATGGTTGTCACACTCCAAATGCCGCGCCACGCGCATGACGGTCGGTAATGACTCAATCCAATGAGTGATGGCTCTGGCTATGGTCGTCAGCCCTCCTCACTGCCATATCAGCAGCCTGAAAGTTGGCAATTAGTAAGCGTTATGCGCCTGTGCGACCGTCTGGGAACACGACCGCACAGCTTTTATGAGTTCTACTGCCCGAACACCGTCGGGTAGCCGGCGGCCTTCCATTCATTCATCCCACCGGTCACATTGATAGCCTGATAGCCGCGCTCTTTGAGGAGGTTGCATGCAACTGAACTGCGGTTTCCTGAACGGCAGATACAGACGACGGGTTTGTCGGTTGGCAGTTCACTCAGCCGTTGCTCAAGCTCCTGAAGTGGGATGAGCGTGGCCTGAGCGATCCGGCCATCCTGGACAAATTCGGCGGGTGTGCGTACATCGAGCAGGAAGAAGGTTTCGTTCTGGTCGAGCATACTCTTCAGCCGGGCAACGGTAATGTTCGCCGGTGTGCTGGTGGTCGAGGTTGATGCAGTGGTGGTACCACATGCAGTTAATAATGCCAGGCCGATCATCAGCATAAGCAGAAAACGGTATTTCATGGTCGAAAACCTTTCGGCATAGAGCTACTCAATTGAGTGGGCGAAGGTGTTGGCTTCACCCACTCGCAGAATGGTGTTTTCGATAAGCTGCTAATCCTGGCAACCCAATGCCAGCATAGCAGTATGGGTCGTCAGATGAATATGATCGTGACCGATTTTGTCAATTAATTCTGATTGCTTGAGCCGATCCATCACCGGCCCTTTGATGTCGGCCAGATGGAATTCGACGTCGGCATCACGCAGTTCGTCAATGAGATGTTCAAGCGTATGAAGTGCACTGGAGTCGATAAAGTTAATCGCTGAGCCGATCAACACAAGGTGTTTTACCGATGGTCGTTCAGCAACAATCTGCAACAGGGCACTTTCGAGGTAGCGGGTATTGGCAAAGTAGAGGCTCTCATCAACGCGCACCGCCACGACGTGCGGCCACGTTTTGACCTGATACCGTTCAACGTTGCGGTACACTTCACTGTCACCCAAGCGACCCACCATCGCGATATGAGGGCGGCTTGTGCGCCAGAGGTAGAGAACGAGCGCCGAGGCAACACCGGCGAAGATACCGGTTTCAATACCAAGGGTGAGGACCGCCAGGAATGTGATCAACCAGGTGAAGGCATCGCCACGGTTGGTGCGCCAGATACGGCGGGGTTCACGCAGATCGACCAGTCCGATGACGGCGACGATGACGGTGGCGGCCAGGACTGCCTGCGGCAGGTAGTAGAAGACTGGGGTGAAGAAGAGCAGAATCACCGCGATTCCGAGGGCAGTGATGAGTGACGCCAGACCGGTGATGGCGCCGGCCTGTGCATTCACCACCGAGCGGGCAAAGCCACCGGTAACCGGATAGCCACTGAAGAAGCTGGCAGTGATGTTGGCAGCTCCCAGTGCCACCAGTTCTTGATCGGGATCAATAGCCTGCCGGCGTTTACTGGCCAGGGCCTTCGCTACCGCAATAGACTCGACGACACTGATCAGCACGATGGTCAGGGCAGTTGGTAAGAGCGCCTGCGCATCGGCCATGGAAAATGCCGGTACACTGATTGGCGAGAGACCCGCCGGAATTGCTCCTACCACCGCAATGCCGGCTGTTTGATCCAGGAGGAAGGTTTGGGCGACCAGGATGCCCAGGATGACGGTGAGCAGCGGTGCGCCGCTTACAATCAGCGTGATCGCCAATGGCGGGAGACCTGTCCGGCGTAGCAAGGGCCGTAAACCCTGACGGAAAAAGACGAGGAGGCCAATGCTGACCAGACCGATGGTCAGTGTGACCAGATTCGTCTGGCTTAGACCGGCAATTGCCTGGCCGATGGTCTCGTGGATGTGTTCGCCGCCGATGCGGTAGCCGAGAATATATTTGAGCTGACCAACAGCAATGATCAGTGCTGAGGCACTGGTAAACGCTGTCAGTACTGGATGCGAAATAAAGTTGAGGATCGCTCCCAACCGGAGCACACCAAATGCCAGCTTGATCGCACCAACCATGAACGCCAGTAACAGCACTAACTGGATGTAACGTGCGCTGCCTGGCTCGGCCAGACTGCTGACACCGCTGAACACGAGGAGCGAGGTGATGGCAACAGGACCGACCGAGAGCTGACCGGAGGTGCCGAGAAGCGCGTAGACGATGAGCGGCGCAACAGAGGCATAGAGGCCGATCTGGGGGGGCAGACCGGCCAGTTGAGCGTAGGCCATGCTTTGGGGAATGAGCATGATCGCCGTCACAATGCCCGCAACCACATCGCTCGGCAGGTGTTCACGACGGTAATGACGTAGCCAGTTGAGGAATGGGAGATAGCGATAGATCATCGCTAGCAATGCTGCTTGCACATCGGGTCGATGAGCTGAAACGGGCGCCATAATTTCACTCCCTATGCCTGTGCCCCGACTCGTTCAAAGAAATCACCGGCGCAGAAGTCGAAGGTCTCGATAGCATCATCCTCGTAACCGGCTGCACGCAATTCGGCTTCAGCCTGCTCGCGGCTCCAGCCCTGATGTACCATTCGATAGAGCATCCAGATCAGGCCAACGCGCGTAGCACTGCGGCAGTGGAAAACCAATTTGCCGGTGGCCGGGTCTTCTACAATGCGGGCAAATTCGGCAAGATGTTCTGGTTCCAGTTCATAGGCCGGCCACGGGGCGTGAATGTAGCGTAACCCGGCAGCGCGGGCATTGGCAGCCTGTTGCGCCGCCCGTTCGGGATCGCTGCGAATATTGAGCACGGTTTGATAGCCGGCCTCAACAAATCGTTGCCAGTCTTCTGGCTGCGGTTGGGCAGCCAGCAACACGTTCTCGGTAACCGCGTAGCTGCGTAATGGTGCAACTTCGGTCTGGTGCTGAAGTGTATTGCATGTAGTCTGATGTTGCATAGTGGTGTCCATATCTTGTAAAACAAGAGCGATTCAACCTTAATATTGGCGACTCACCGGGTAACCGGCTCGCTGCCAGGCAATCATACCACCAACGACGTTCGTAACATTGGTGAAGCCATGACGCTGAAGCATCTCACAGGCTATCTGGCTACGATTACCTGAACGACAGATACAGACAATCGGCTGATCTTTTGGTAGTTCATTCAGGCGTGTGGCTAGCACTGGCAGCGGTAGCAGACGGGCACCGGATACGTGGCCGTCGTAAGCGAATTCTTCAGGCTGGCGTACATCAATCAATACCATCGGAGCACGGGCATCCAATTGTGTTTTCAGCTCCTGAACCGTCATAGTGGCAATGTGATTCTGGGCTGCATCACGGCGAAAGAGTTGTCGAAACATGGTCTCAATATCCTTTCACAAGAAACGACGGCGCACTCTGCTTGCGAAGTGATCGCGCCGTCGCCGATCAATGACTTTGCTAATGTTACCTGTTCTTTTAAGAGCCTATCCGGAAAGTAGGGCGAGATGCCATCTCGCCCTACGAAAAGTGCCTCAGAAGCGATTTTTGCGGATAGGTTCTAAATGAACAACGTTACTTTGGCCCGGGCCGCGTCGCCGAGGAAGGTTGCTACCCCACCGGTTTCCAATCCATCAACCAGCTCTTCATCTTTAATGCCGAGCAGCTCACGCGACATATCACATACGACCATCCGTACACCCAATTCGCGCGCCATGGCGAAGAGTTCTTCCGGCGATGCGACATCGTGCTGTTTCATCAGGTTGCGAATGATCTGGGCGCCGGCGCCGAAGAAGTTCATCTGCGATAAACCGAGTTCACCCAGTTTGCCGGGGAGCATAGCGGTAAAGCCCTGTTCGAGCAGGTTCTTTCCGCTGAAGACCTTCTGCTTCTTGACGGCACCAATGCCCCAGAAGGTGAAGAACATACTCACTTCCAGACCCATCGAGGCAGCGCCGGTAGCGATAATGAATGCGGCAATTGCTTTGTCGAGATCGCCAGAGAAGACGACCATCGCCAGCCGATCTTCGATGCTCTGGGCCGGTGATTGCTCGAGTGCGGCTACCCGCTGCTCCAGTTCGGCAATCCTGCTCAGCAGCGCCTGCATGTCAACTGTTTCTGTCATTGGTGTTGTCATTGTTTTCCATCCTCTGCCTGTGTTGATCTACCAGCGCAACCGAATGTGGGGTCAGGCGGTGCGGCGGAGATAGTGGACGTACAGCTCCTGACCATTCTCCTGTACCGTCTCCTGGGCGATCAGTTCGACATTCTTCGCCGTCTTGGCCCAGCCCTGAAAGTCGGCTACCGAGCCGCGGTCAGTCGAGATAACTTGCAGAATCTGACCTACCGGCAGTTCGGTAATCGCCTTGCGGCTCTTCACCAGTGGCATCGGGCATTTTGCCCCTTTGACATCAAGCGTTTGATCGAAGTGTGGCATATGATTCTCCTTCCTTGTATTGTACTGTATATGCGGCGGCAGTAGCGTGATCTGCCGCCAGTGCTCATACCTTTGTACACCGTTACCCGGCCAGTGCACAGATATTCTTGCCTAGCTCAAGCTCGCTGGCTTTGCCCTCACAGGCTTCGACCAGGCCAATGTTGACGCGTTTGATTTCCACGTACTCTGGTGGGAAGACCGGCAGGTGGCTCAGGACGTAGCTGGTAAACTCTTCGAGCGACCGCGGTTGCAGGCTGTCGTTTTGGGCACGAACCTGAGCAAACGGTGCGGCAAAGATGCCATTACCGGCGCCCTCATCGAGTGTGCTGAAGTGGGCCGGCAGGATCACGGTGTCGTCGGTCAGATGCCGGGGCAGCCACTCGAACATGCTGCGGTAGAGGATGGGGGTCCAGGCTTCACCCTTACCACCGAGGTCGGGACGCCCGAACGAGCGCAGGAAGATTCCGTCGCCGGTGAAGAGGTAGCGTCCGCCATCCGGCGTCTCGGCGAGGAAGTTCACCTGGCCGAGGGTGTGGCCGGGATACCAGATGGTGGTGATACGTACCTGACCGATCTGGAAGGTTTGCCCGTCGCGGAGTGGCTCGTAGGCGATCACAGCCGGCAACATGTCGATGGGGTGAATGGCGTCGTAGGGGTGGATATAGTACGGAGCACCGGTCTCTTTGCTGAGCGCAGGGCCGCCGCTGATGTGATCGGCGTGGACGTGGGTGTCGAGAATAGCAGTTAATCGGGCACCCGCGTTTTCGATCAGTTCGCGGTAGACCTGAATGTGGCGCAGTGGATCGACCAGTGCTGCCTGACCATCGCTGATCACGGCAAAGCTGAGATCGCCACGGGCAGGTCGGGCAATCTGAACAATGCGTCCCCAATCGGCCTTCACCACGTCGCGGACATCGTAGTAGTTGCCCCAACCGATCATGCCTTCGCTAAGCGATACGGCACGATAGCCATGATTGTTCAGTACCTCGGCTACGTACTGGGAAGCGCCGCCCTTGGCACAAATCACAATGACTTCTTCAATATCTTTTGGCAGGCGTGCCAGAGCTGCCTCTTCATCCTCGATGAAATCAAAATAGGGCAGATTGAGCGTGCGCAGCGTTGCTTGACCCTCAACTGGCATTCGCTTAAACTCCTCTTCGTTGCGCACGTCGAGGATAAAGAGTGGTTGCGCACTCAGCAAGCGGGCATACAGATCGCGGGGAGAAATTTCAGTAACCGTCGATTGTTCTGGTGTGAGTGTCATTACTTACTTACCCTTTCGTCAATTTCGTGAACCGACATACTTTTTTTGTTCACTTGTAGCATACCGCGCCAGCGTTAGAGTCTTACGAGGGTTTTGTTAGGGTTTGGTAAGGATTGGCGGCAGATTGAAGTGGTTGATACGATGATGGTGGGGTACTGGCAGATGATGGTATTGATATCTCAGCAACAAAGCATGTCAGGGAGCGCCACTTTGTATAGATGACCGCACAGGGTTTTGCCCTGATTGCTGCTCAATCACCACGATCCGTCGGGCGGACGATCCGTGATCGGTACGACAGCGCTACGATGGAAGCTGTCATAATTGAACGATCAGCGGTGAAACAAGGTAAGGAACGCTACTATGACCTCGTCGTCAGAGACGGTGTTGGCCCGCTATGCCCAGCGCAATTTCTGGTTAAATGTTCTCGATGGGAGTGCCTTTACGTTTGGGATTAGCCTGGTCTCGCGTTTTACGGTATTGCCGTTAATTGTCGAGCGCCTGACCGATGCCCGTTGGGTGCAGGGACTGATTCCGGCCATCTTTTTTGCCGGCTGGTTGCTACCGGGCTTATTTACCGCACCACTCATTGCTGCACAACCACGCCGCAAACCGTGGGTATTGATGGCAACCATTGGTGAACGGCTACCGTTTCTGGCGTTGGGCATTATTCTGCTGACGATGCCCGATCTACCGGCAAGTGTCCTGTTGGTGATTGTACTGAGTTTATACGCGATCTTCGCAACGAGTGCCGGTCTAACCTCAATCGCCTGGCAAGATTTGATTGCCCGTATCATTCCGGCGCAGCGCTGGGGTGTCTTTTTTGGTTTGCAGGCCGGTCTGGGTGGTCTGTTCGGGATCGGTGGTGGTGCCCTTGCCGCAGCAATTCTGGCGCAACAGCCCTTTCCTCAGAGTGCAGGCATACTGGCCCTGATCTGCTTTGCTGCGATGGTGGTTTCATACATCTTCCTGGCACTAACGGTAGAGCCGGCCCAGGCACCGATACCGGCCCGTCCCTTTCACGTCTTCTTGCGTGGCCTGGGGCCATTACTGCGCCGCGATGTTGCATTTCGCCACTATCTCTTTTGTCGGGCTGCGATTGCCTTCGGTTTGACCGGCCATAGCTTTCTCACGGCGGCTGCCCTAGAGCGGTTTCACGTACCGGTGGCTGATATTGGTTTGTTCACCGGTGTGATGCTGGCCGCTCAGGCGGTCGGCAATATCGGGCTGGGAGCGCTGGCAGATCGCTGGGGGCACAAACAGGTGCTGGTGCTGTCAGCCGGCACGGGTATGGCTGCGTTAGTGCTAGCATTGCTGGCCCCTGTCAGTACGTGGTTCTTTATCATCTTTGCGCTGGTTGGCGCGGCCCAGGCCGGCTATCAACTCTCCGGCTTCACGCTGGTTTTTGCATTCAGCCCATCTGCGGAACGGACAACATACATTGGGGTAGCGAATCTGGCATTAGCACCGGTAGCGGCGGCAGGGCCAGTTCTGGTCGGGGTGCTGGCAACCTTTACTGGCTACGGGATGATCTTTGTCTTACTGGCAATCGTCGGCTTGATCGGCATGGCAATGTTGCACTGGCAGGTGGCGGTGCCGGTGCGGGCCGAGCAGGTGGCGTGATGAGTGCAGATACGTGTCTGAGAACACACGCCTTTAGATCACACCAGCGCATCTCTTCTGATATGGTCTGGTGAGTAGTTACCGTCACACCCAATGTACGGTTCGCTCGCCGCTCGGCCTGGCGTATCAGCCCACCAGGTTGTACCAGAGTGATCTGGTCGTGGCGATCCATCTCTTCCACGTTGCCATACCGGTAGCCTGGGAGCAGGCTATGCTGCGTTGGCGCCCGGGCAACAGACTGGGAGCACGATAGCACAGCTTGTATGAAATAAGTTCTACATTAGCTTGAGAGACGTATCTTCTCCTGCATTGATACCACGCAGGCGCACGAGTACTGATTCTCGCATCCGTACCGTGACGGCCCTGTCACTCAGGCCCCGCAGTGATACCACGCAGGCGCACGAGCACTGATTCGCGGATGTGGTCTAGTACCCAACCTGATCGATGATGCAACCCGCAGTGATACCACGCAGGCGCACGAGCACTGATTCTCGCATCCGTACCGTGACGGTCCCTGTCGCTCAAGCCCCGCAGTGATACCACGCTGGCATCAGAGCGCTAATACCCCTTATTTCATGCTCAGTCATATTGCCAGAAGGCAATGCTGGCATTGCACCCTGCTTCCTGTGCTACCAGATGAGGTATTGTCCGTCTTCCATGCCGGTTCGTCACACACCCGGCGCGAACGATGCTGAATTGTGTGGGGTTGCTGGTAAGGGTAATGGTAACGATGGCCCACAGTAGTACAACCGGTCATCGCGCCAGTCGGCAAGCCCGATCTCGGTAAGCCAGGCGGTGACTGTGGATGCGCGTCGTTGGGCGGTTGATTCGGCCAGGGGAGCCAGTTGTTGCAGGATACGGGCAACATCGTTGCGGCTCAGACCTTCGGGGGCGTTGCGGAGGGCGGCAATGACGGAACGGGTTGGCTCGTAGCGCAGGAGCTGGCGGCGTAGTGCGGAGCGCTGATCGGCACGGTTATAACGGGTGAAGGCAAGTCCGAACTTGGTGAGTTGGGCTGTTTCGGTTTGCTCGCTGATTTCAATCAACCCGATGATGCGAGCGGCTTGCATGTAGTAAAGACCTTGACGCTGACCTTTTGCGCCGAGATAGGCGCCAATCTCCTCAGCCGTCATCCGCCCGCGAGCGATTGCTTCGGCGACACGCGCTACATCCCAAAGTACATCGGCCTGTGGAATATCTGCTGTGGTCAGCATCATGGTTCCTCCTCTTCCTTGCACGTACTTACTCGTACTACACTTTTACCATATCATACTCGAACGTTTGTGTCAATAGGGATTTTTAACACATGTTCGCATGATCTGGAATCCCGACAGCCTGTGCGGATTGTCGTGGCGGGGTAAGTGGCTCTGTTCAGCAGTTGTGGCGAAGGCAGGGTATTCGTTACGGTGAACTTCCTGGTCGTGGTCTGGACACTTGTTGATCATCCAGAATGTTCTGCCGTCAGTCATGTACATCGAAGTTGAGATGGTTGTACCTGTTTCCAGGTATGATACACATGGAATAATTCAGATCGTCAACGGAGGAAAGAGTTCATGCACTACGAGGAATTACCGCTTACGGCTGAGCACGACGTGGCAATCGTTGGTGCCGGCCCGATTGGTCTCGAAGTAGCGGTCTGTCTCAAACAGGCCGGGGTTGATTATATTCAGTTCGATGCACATCAGATTGGTTATACGATGACGTGGTGGCCGCGCAATACCAGTTTCTTCAGCACGACCGAACGGCTGGCAATTGCCGGGGTGCCGATTCAAAACAATCATCAACAACGGATTACCGGCGAAGAGTATCTGGCGTATTTGCGGTCGGTCGTCGAGCTGTTCGATCTGCATATCCAGAGTTACGAACCGGTAAGCGATCTGATTCCCGACCACGAGGGTTTTACGCTGATTACCCGACCGCACAGCGGTGAGCGTCGTTATCGTGCCCGGCGTGTGGTACTGGCTATCGGCGATATGCACTACCCGCACCGGCTCAATATTCCCGGTGAGGATTTACCGCACGTCAGTCACTATTTTCGCGATCCACACGACTACTTTCGGCGTCGGTTGCTGATCGTTGGTGGCAAGAATTCGGCGGTAGAGGCGGCACTGCGTTGCTGGCGTGCCGGTGCTCAGGTGACGCTGGCGTATCGCCGATCTCAGCTTGATTCGCAGCGCGTGAAGCACTGGTTATTGCCCGATTTTCTGGCGCAGGTCGAGGCAGGTACAATTCGGTTTTTAGCATGCACAACACCCGTTGCTATCGACAGCAGCGGTGTGGTGCTGGCACATACTGACGAAGAGGGTCAACCAACAACCGATCATTTCTACCACCCGACCGATTTTGTGTTGCTGGCAACCGGCTTTCGTGGTGATCAGCGTCTGCTCGAACAGGCTGGCGTGGTCTTGCAAGGGCCGAATCGAGTTCCGCTCTACAATCCGGCAACCATGGAGACGAATGTGCCGGGTTTGTATCTGGCCGGTACCGTTGCCGCCGGGATTCAGCAGCGCTACACGCTATTCATCGAGAATTCCCACGAGCATGCCGGCAAGATTACCAAGGCTCTGACCGGGCGCTGGCCGTCACGGTTGGGTGATGTGGCAACCCGAAATTATCAATTGAGTTTTGAGCAGATTGCGGCGAATTAAGCATTCTACTGCCGGATCGATCTTGCCAGAATTGCCCGGTTTGCAGTATAGTATGGGAATACGGGGCTGTAGCTCAATGGATAGAGCACCGACCTTCTAAGTCGATGGTTGCGCGTTCGAGTCGCGCCAGCCCCGCCATACTGTTATTGCTCATGTGCCTCTCGCTGAACTATCTCCGCCAACAATTGCTCAATCCGGGCAAGACGCTCATTAATCATTGCTAAATCGGCCTGACTGCGATCAACCGTATCTTCTTCAACAAAGAAGGCTGCTACGTTAGCTGTTAGTAGCCCGAAGAGAGCAATCCCCGCGATCATCAGAAATGTGGCAATTCCCCGTCCCAATGCGGTCACCGGATAGGTGTCCCCATAGCCGACCGTTGTGATAGTGGTCAGTGCCCACCAGATGGCATCGGCGAACGATGTGATCGGGCCACTGGAACCCCGCTCGGCGATGAACATCAGGGTCGCGGTAATCAATACCATAACCAGGCTACTTACCCCGATGAATGCCGGCATCTTGCGGCGTAGAGCACGCTGCGATTGCTTCCAGAGACGAGCGAGCACGATGGGTAGCCACAGCAGACGCAGGGGGCGAAGGAATGGTAAGACGATGATGATGACTTCAAACCAATGTGAGCGTAGATAGTGTAGACGATCAGGTGCCAGGTAGAGTTTTGCCACCAGTTCAGCCAGGAATATCCCCCAAATGAGCCAGAGCAGTCCATCAAGAACCAGGGTGATCGTTGCTTCAAACACGTTGCTCTCAACCAGGAAGAAGATGATCAGGAAGCCAAATGACAGCAAGAGCATCGGCAGTTCGCTCATCCGCTCAAATCGATACAAGAGGGTGGCACGTTGTTCCGATGACATTGTCACCTCCTTGGTAATCAACGATGGAGATACTGTAACGATAAACAACTTTTGGCTTTCAGGCAAGGATGTAGTCTTCTCCATGCGCTGACGCTCCTGCGAAAAGTCTGTTCGCTCACGAAGACACAAAGACGCTAAGACACGAAATAGCGGTTCTGCGCCTTCGTACCTTTAGGAGCATAAACTCTTTTTGCAGTGGACGCATGCGCTCGTTCGTCTGCCGATGGCCGGTGTTGAAACAAGTTCTCTCCACCAGACGATGTTCAGACGCACTACTTCCATTGTACAAGTTTGCCGGTGCTATAGGTTGAAACAAGTTCTCCTCACCAGATGATGTTCAATCCGAATCGCACGCAGGTGTGTCTCTGGTCTGGATGAACGGCGTTCGGATGGCTTTGTCATGCTGTCGCTTGCATCGAATGCCGTGGAGGATATTTGCATATAGTGGTGATCTGAAGGTATGCTACCCGTGCTGATATGTTGCTGCGGGCACCATCGGCCATACCGCAAATACGGTTTGTCGTTGGGAGAGTATAATACCTGCGAACCGCTATCGTATCGAAGGGACAATGACTATGCCGACAGTGAAAGAACGTAGCGCAATCCCCGATCAGTACAAGTGGGATCCATACAGCATTTTTCCGTCACAGGAGGCGTGGGAAGCGGCAATTGCCGAGACCGATGCCATGATCGCCAGTGCTGCTCAGTTTCGCGGTCGCCTGCATGAAGGGCCGCAGGTGATTGGCGAGTTCCTGGCGCTGAGTGAGGACATCCTGCGTAATGTTGGTCAGATTACGGTATTCGCTACCATGTTCTATACCGTTGACACCAACGACCGCGAAGCAAGTGCGATGCGTGATCGTGCGCTTGGTTTGCAGGCACGTGCCAGTGCAGCGCTGGCATTTGGTGAACCGGAGTTACTGGCCATCGGTGGAGATCAGTTGCTGGCGTGGGCCGAGCATGATGAGCATCTGACTACCTACTACCACTATTTCGAGCGTCTGATTGCGCGGGCAGCTCACATTCGTTCAGCCGAGGTTGAAGAGTTGCTGGGTCAGGTGCGTGATCCCTTCGCTGCCGCCAGTGCCGTACATGGCGTATTGGCCAATGCCGAGTTGCGTTTTCCACCAGCATACGATAGCAATGGAGAAACCCACGAAATCACTCAGGGTACGATCAACGCATTAATTACGCATTCAGATCGTACACTTCGTAAGAATGCTTGGGAAGGCTATGCGGATGCCCACATTGCGGTGGAAAATACGATGGCGCAGTGTCTGGCTGCCGGGGTGAAGCAGAATGTTTTCATTGCCCGTGCTCGTCGTTACGCTTCAGCCTTGGAAGCTGCCTTGAAACCGAACTTTATTCCGCTCGAAGTCTTCCATAACCTGATTGCGACCTTCGAGCGTCATCTGCCGATCTGGCACCGCTACTGGCGAGTCCGACGGGCAGTGCTGGGGGTTGATGAGCTGCACGTCTACGATACCAAAGCTCCCCTGGCGACACCGATGGTTGTGCCCTACGAGCAGGCTATTGATTGGATCTGCGAGGGTATGGCGCCACTGGGTCGGGAGTACGTCCAGATTATGCGGCGTGGTTTGCGTGAACAGCGATGGGTTGATGTCTACCCAAATCGTGGCAAGCGAGCCGGCGCTTTCTCGACGGGTGCGCCCGGCACTCACCCGTTTATCATGATGTCGTACAACGATGACATCTTTGGTCTCAGTACCCTAGCCCACGAATTAGGCCATTCGATGCATTCGTACTATACCCGACGCATCCAGCCCGTGATCTACACGAATTACGGCCTCTTTCTGGCTGAAGTTGCTTCAAACTTTAATCAGGCACTGGTGCGTGATTATCTCTTCAAGACCTTAACTGACCGTAATGCACAAATTGCCATTATCGAAGAGGCCATGGCCAATTTTCACCGCTACTTCTTCATCATGCCGACGTTGGCACGCTTTGAGCTGGCGATCCATCAGCGTGCCGAACGTGGTCAACCCTTGACTGCTACCATTTTTAATGACCTGATGGCCGATCTCTTCGCCGAGGGCTACGGTACCGAGGTAGTTGTTGATCGGGCACGGGTCGGGAATACCTGGGCACAATTCTCAACCCATTTGTACGCGAATTTCTACGTTTACCAGTATGCAACCGGCATCGCTGGTGCGCATGCGCTGGCTGAACCGATTATTGCCGGCGAGCCGGGAGCTGCCGAGCGTTACATCAACGAGTTTTTGAAAGCCGGTGGCTCACGCTTCCCGCTCGATATTTTACGGCGGGCTGGTGTTGATCTGGCTTCCCCCAAACCGGTTGAACGCACCTTTGCCGTAATGGCTTCGTATGTTGATCGGTTAGAGCAACTGGTAGCGAGTGCCGGCTAAACTGGCACTTGAGAGGTAGCCAACCCGCAGAGACGAAGCGTTGCTTTGTCTCTGCGGAGTATGGTGACTTCTATCCGATGCTCGTTAGCACGCTGGTCATGGGAGGGGTTGAAAGAGGTTTTGCATGCATTGGTCTGCCGGAAGGTTACAGATCGCTCTCGTAATCTGCCTGACATGGTTTTTCTGGCTTATTGCCACCCCAGTCTTTACCCAACCTCCGTATCGTGTTCATCTGCCTTTAGTGGTACGTCCGGCCCAAAATCCACTGCTGAGCGGTGAAGCTACCTTCTATCTCGAAGCCGATGGCAGCGGGAGTTGTCTATTTGATCCCATTCCTGGCGATAAGATGGTTGCCGCGATCAGCTATCTCAATTACGGAAATGCCGATTACTGCGGTGCGTATGTTGAGGTCTTCGGGCCGCAAGGTAGTGTCGTGGTACGGATTGTTGATATGTGCCCGGACAACCCCGGTTGTGGGCAAAACCATCTCGATCTCAGCCCCGAAGCCTTTGATCGCATTGCCCCGCGCACCTGGGGAAGAGTTCCGATCACCTGGCGTGTGATCAGCCCACCACTTAGCGGGCCGGTGCAATTTCATCTTAAGGATGGCAGTAATCCGTGGTGGCTGGCATTTCAGGTTCGCCATCATCGTAATCCGATTGCCCGCATGGAATATCGTACACCCCAGGGACAATGGGTACAACTGAACCGAACTACATACAACTATTTCATCAGGCAGTGTCAGTGTGCAAATGGTGAATTCGGCCCCTTTACCTTGCGCATAACTGACATTTACGGTAACGTCCTGATCGAGACGGTACAGTTTACGACACTATCAAGTAGCAGTCCTTCGCCAGGTGAACTGGTGAGCGGGACGGGTCAGTTTCCTTACGGGCCGTAGGTTACAGACTATGCCTCATCCTCTGCTGATCGCTGGAGACAATATGTCGTATGGGAATGCAGACAAGAACAACACCTTTACCTGATCGGTAAAAGGTGTTGAACTGTTTTCTTCATCTGTCGGATGTGAATAGTGTTACCGTCCAACGTGTGGCTGGGCAAAGCTATGGTCAAACCAGAATTTGCTCAGCTCTGCATTCCCATTCAGGAAGGGGGCAGAGGCATGTATGAACTGCCCCTGCTGTGCTGTCAGACAAACTCAAACCGTTCCAGCTCACTGCGTCGGAATGAAGCATAAACTGACAGATCACGAATGGTACGCTGAATCATATCACGCTCGATAGGATCATTGTAACTACGGACAAGACGCCGGATTGCCTCGTGCCATTCCGGCGGCGGTGTATATCGATACACGGGTTGACCACCTGTGACCTGGGCTACTGACAGGAAGCCGGCAGCGGTCAGGTCTTCAAGCGCCTGCTCTACACTCCAAATATCACGGAAGAGCCGCTCGGCAATTGCGGCTGCGGTCAATTCACAGCGTGGATGTTCGTGGAACATCAGGAGCATGTGCAGCTTGGTTGGTGTGTCGAGCACCTGCTCTAGCAAGCGTTGGACGAGTGGGTCGATCATAGTGCTGCTTCCTCCTTATGTGATCGACAATGATCACGTACTACACTACCTGACGAACGACTCCTGCGTCGTGGGAGGAGCATGAAACGGGGCAAAAATGAAAAATGTTTCTGGTAGCACAAAAATTATACATCATCGTTTCGTAAAATGCCATCCCTTTGCCGACTTTTTTCACAACTTTGATGAGCAAATTACAACAGATTTTGTTGTGTATGCAACTGTTCAGAAGCGGGTATAATGTGGGGTGACAATGTACTAGCGCCAGGAGGTTACAGATGACAACAATTCCGGTTGCAGTGCTTGGTGCCACCGGTGCAGTGGGCCAGCGCTTTATTCAATTACTCGAAGGACATCCATTGTTTCAGGTTGTTGCATTGACCGGTAGCGAGCGCAGTGCAGGGAAGAAATATCACGAAGTGTGCCGATGGGTACTCGACACCCCGATGCCGGCAGCCGTCGCCAATCTCACAGTACTCGATGCCGATGCCGATCTACCGGCTCAGCTCGTCTTTTCTGCTCTCCCCAGCACGGTCGCCGGCCCGATTGAACAGCGTCTGGCAGCAGCCGGGCATATTGTCTGCTCCAATGCTTCGAATCATCGCATGGAGCCGGATGTACCTCTGATTATTCCTGAAGTGAATCCCGATCATCTGGCCCTGATTCCGGTACAGCGCCGGCGCCGTGGTTGGTCAGGGGCGATTGTGACCAATCCTAACTGTACGTCCACGCCGGCAACGATGGTCTTACGCCCACTGCTTGATACGTTTGGAGTGCGGCGGATGCTGTTGGTAAGTATGCAGGCTCTCTCTGGTGCGGGCTATCCGGGTGTGCCCAGCTACGATGTGGTTGACAATGTCATCCCCTATATCGGTGGGGAAGAGCCAAAACTGGAAATTGAACCTCAAAAGATGCTCGGTCGGTTAGAGGGGGAGACGATTGTGCCGGCTAGGTTCGCGACCTCAGCCCATTGCAATCGGGTACCGGTGTTAGAGGGACATCTGGTCTGTCTCTCAATTGAGCTGGAGCAAAAAGCTGATCCAGCAGAGATTGCGACGGTGCTGAGTAATTTCCGTGCTTTACCCCAGGAATTGCGGCTGCCTACCGCACCAGAGCAACCGATTATCGTGCGCCACGAGCCGGATCGGCCACAGCCACGCCGTGATCGCGATGCCGGACGTGGTATGGCAACGGTTGTGGGCCGCATCCGTCCATGCTCATTGTTTGATATCAAGCTGATTGCACTGAGTCACAATACAATTCGTGGCGCCGCCGGTGCCTCTATTCTCAATGCCGAACTGATGCACGCACAGGGGTGGCTGGCATGAGTGCCTGGGCAACGATTGCTGATCTGACTGAAGATCGCGTCATTTATCGCGATTTACAACCTTGCGATGCCAGCTTGCCCGGCTTGCCGGAACTGCGCACGACTCTCGGCTTACCGGCCAATGCAACGCCGCGGAAGCGTGATACGGCGTATGCGCGGGTCATTCTGGCACTGGCACGTGCTGCTCAGGCGTTGCGGAATGGGCCACCGCTTACCCACGTGGTTGTGATCGGGGATACCGAGAATGATCGACTCTTGACCCTGCACCTCCAGGCGCTTGCCGAGGTCGCTGCGTATGGCTTCATCGGTGTTGATCGCCCGGTTGCACCGGCGACGCTCGATTGGGAGGGCGTGGTGGCAACGGCGACCCGTTGGGCGCTTGTGCACGAGTGGGCAGCCACGTTGACGGCTCGTGGGGTGCCGTGGGCGCAGACTGCGGTGTTAATCGATATCGATAAGACCTTGCTGGGACCACGTGGGCGTTCTGACGGAGCGATTGACGATGCACGGGCTGAAGCGGCCCTGATCGTAGCAACAGATTTATTAGGGGATCGGTTTGATCGCACCGTTTTTCGTCAATACTACACCACTTTGTGTCGCCGCGAATGGCACGCAATTACGCTCGATAATCAAGACTACACCGTGGCGATGGCTCTCTTCGCCACAGTTGATGTGTTCGATCTACCGGCAATTGAAGTGCAATTAGCAGCCGGGCTATCACCAACGCTGCTCGAATTGCTGATCGCTGCTCAGCAGGTGCCGGTTGAGTTACAGGCATTACGCCGGCAATTGATCGAGCAGATTGAAGCCGGTAACCCTACACCGTTCACCCAGTTTCGACGGGCTGAACTGGTCACGACCGCGGCGCGTATGGCAGATGGACGGTTGACGTTGAGTAATGAGCTGTTTACGCTGGGACGACGGCTACAGGCGCAGGGTGCTCTCTTAATGGCCGCCTCGGATAAACCGGCTGAATCTGCGTTACCCTCTCCTGAACAACAGACCGCCGGTCTGCTGCCGCTTCACCGGACACCTGCACTGCTGGATTGAGATGTAACGGGGCAACCGCCAGGGTTGCCCCGATGAGCGCTATTGAGCCTTTTGCGAGGTTGCAGGTAGTTGGTGACGGAGACTAACCATTAATAATCCGTTCTCGCATTTGTTTACTGCCAGGCAGAAGTTGCTTAATGTTCTCGATCAGTTCATCGATGAAGAAGGGCTTGGTCATGTAGCTATCAATAGCAGCTTCCTTCACAGCCTCGCGAACTTCTGCTGAATCGTAGGCGGTAACCACGAGGGTTGCCGGGTAATAGCCTCGTTCACGCAACGTCTTGACCAATCGCACACCATTCATACCCCGCAGATTGTAATCGCTGATTAGCAAGTCGAATGGCTGAGCCTCCCAGCGTTCGAGTGCTTCTTCCGCACTGAGAACCGACTCAAACTCGTAGGGCGTATTAATGCTGCGCATTGCCAGTTCAATAATCCGCCCGATATTATTATCATCCTCAACGAGGAGAATCCGCACCGGATGACCATTTGTGTTGACCATGAGACACCCCCTGACCCCTACCCTGCGCCGTTGCAAAGGTTGTCAGTTGAGAGGTGGCGCCAGTGACAATAGTACTTTTCTCCTAAATTCAGTTTAGCACAAATGGTACCTAAACACAATAACAGTTTTGTCAAGAAATAGCTGTTCAGGATGAGGAATAAGGCAGAAAATTCACAAATAGTTTGTTGGTTTGTCAAACGTATCTCGTAAAACTGTGCTGTGGTAATACTTTGTTGTCGCATATAACATGTGTGCTACTCGTGGATCAGGCTGGATGCCTGATCCTCAGCCTTCCTCCGCTCTCGTTTCGTGACGATGGTACAGGTGATGGAAGCGTGCGGGTAGGAATCCCACCCCTCGGAAAGGGTCAAATGCCATCATTGGACTGATGAATAACGATTATCAGTAGTATCAATTTCAAAAAATGGCTACGAGAAGGCATCTCATTCATCCTTGACCGACTCTATGATTGCGACGAGCACCCACCGCATCCCCGTGACCAGCAGGGTCAACGGCGTGCCACGCGCTCACGTGCATGATGAGCGGGCAAGGCCCCTAATTCAGCGTGCGATGGCACTGGCGATCGTCGTCAGCCCTCCTCGCTGCCAGACCGGCAGACTGGCAGCAGAATATGCTGACGTTAGCGATTGGCAAGCGTTCATGCGCTTGGGCGACCGTCTGGGAGCACGACTGCACAGCTTTTGTGAAATAAGTTCTAGTATCAATGAAGATGTGATATTACGTGGCATGCGAAGCGGATAAGGGTTCATCAGTGAGTGTGCTTTGGGTTTGTGTCGTACCGGGTATCTACCCGTCAATCATGCGGAAAACGTATTAAGCAAATTCTCATTTTCAATGACCTTCTGACGTTAGCGCTGGGATCCATCTGTATGGCCGTGACTCTGCCATTCTCAGGCTCTGGCCGGTTCATTAGTCGCTGTCTTCACCGTCAGATTTCAATATAACGCCATGGCTTTGACAGGCCATGAAAGCGAATCTATAATCAACTATAGGGGCTACCGAATGGTATGACCCATTTATCAGGGATATACTACTCTATGTTTTCCGATCAGTCTATACTACAGAATTTGCGTCGTGCTGTTGTTGCCCTCTTTGCTGTCTACCTCTTCATTTATCCCTTTGCAATCGTGTTGGTAGCGCTTGATAAGGTGCCGGTGTGGGGGACGTGGATGGGAGGAGCGCTGCTTATCTTGCAAGGCACGCTCATGGGGTTCTGGTTGATGGTTCGTTATCGGTGGTGGGGGGCGATTGCTGCTGCTCTGATCCTGGTCGTATCCTGGGCGGTTGAGCATGTGGGGGCAACCACAGGTTTCCCTTTTGGTAGCTATTCGTACACCGATGTGCTGCAACCACAAATTTTTGGCGTGGTGCCGCTGGCAATCCCGTTTGCCTGGCTCTTGATCGTGGTTGCGGCAGTGGGTGTCGCCGAGCGCATCGGCCACCGCGATGGTAAGCCGGTCAATGATCATCAGCTTCATCCAACTCGCGTGCTGACAGCGGCATCATTCGCGTTGTTACTTGACGTAACTATTGAGCCGTTTGCCGTCTATATCAACCGTTACTGGGTCTGGTCAAGTGCAGAGGGTGGAGTTTATTACGGCATTCCGGCTTCCAACTTTATCGCGTGGTGGGTGACGAGTCTGATCCTGTCGTGGGTGTTGCTCCATCAGCGACGATCAGCCGCTCGCCGTGGTCATACGCCACAGCCGTTTATGATCTGGCTGCCACCGGTGCTCTACCTGACCAATCTGACGATGTTTGTCGTAGTTAATCTTGCCCGTGGTCAGGTCTTGCCCGCTCTGATTGGTGGTTTGATTATGATCGTGCTCGCAGGCGATTGGCTGCTACCGCGGCTGGCCCGTCGTCTCCGCCGCGTCGCCGAAACCAACCCCTGACTGTGTCCCAGGTGCGGTCAATGCCCCAGCGTCCACTGAGTAGCGGCTGAAAGCGACCGAGCCGCTGCTCGATCACATCAGTACGTAATCGGTCAACCGCATCCGTCAGGCGCATTGCCACATCGCGCCGGATTGCTTCAATATCATCGCGACTGGCCGGTGGATGGGCAGGGCCAATCTGGACGAAAGCGTGTGGCCATTGCTGGCCCAGAAATTCGTAGCGTAAGGCAATCGGACAGAGGGTTACATCGCCGACCATTGCAGCAATGCGGGCAATGCCGGGATAAACGGTCAGTGGCCGATAGTCGTTTGCCTCGATCCGTCCCTGCGGAAAGATGTAGATCGCCCGGTCACGCCGTTCGCGCAACAGATTCGCAGCGTAGAGCTGCGAGCGTTGCGCATCATCAGGATCGCGTCGTTCAATAGAAAATGCACCGCACCAGGTGAAGAAGCGGTAAGCACGTAGTTGTCGCTCTTCCATCATGACATAACTATCAAACGCACGGTGCATGATGGCGCGATGGATCAGCATGAGCATGTACCCATCCCACCACGCCGAGTGGTTGAGGTAGAAGATGTACGGGCCGTGACGGGGGTCGGGCCGTGGGCCGTATTGAGCAAACCAGACGTGATCGAAGCTCCGTTTGAGCGCCGGACGTGCGAGCAGGTAGTAGATCGCTTCATCGGCGATCCAGATTTTGTTTGCCGGAATGCGTGGGGTCGTCATAGCCTATATGTGCTCTTCTCAGTGTGGCAGTGCTTGAGGGGCAAGAACGGCGCGTGCAGTAGCGTAAGCCGCCTGTACATCGGCAAGGGGTGGTTCATCGTCAGTGTTGGCAGCGCAGGTGCTGGCTATCCGCAGACCGCACGTGGCTGCCGCAGCCTGCAAAGCGGGTAACACAGCAGCGGCATAGGGTCCGACGGCGATCAGTGCGGCAAAGCGATCACCAACCCCGGCAGCGTAAGCCGCTCGCAAGAGATTGTTGAGGCGGTCTGGGAGTTGTGGCGTGGTAGCCGGCGTGACGATCACGATCAACTCGGCGTCACGCATGTCGGTGATTATCTCTGAAATAAGCTGATTGGGTTGATCTGGTCGAATTGTCCCTAGAAATGCAGCTCGTTTGACCGGCGGTAGCGCGGCCAGCAAACTGTTTAACATTACCGGCCCCGGATCATCCTCTTCAGCGCTGCCACAAATCCCCAGTGTAAACAGATACCCGTCATGCATACTACTGCCTGTCTGCTTTCTTCGCTCTTTCACTGTATTCCATAGTATCACAACTGGCAGGTCTTTAGGTCTCTTACATCAGGGCAGTGTGATTGTTCTGAGAGTGCAGGCCGCAGGATCGCGCCGGTGAGCAGTGGCTATGAAGCTTGCAGGTGGCAAATGTGTGACCAAAGGCGAGTTTTAGGTTTATGATAATGCTGCGCAATAGCCTGACCCCTCGCCTCTCCGGGAAGCCTGGAGAAGGGAGGGGCCAGGAAGCGATGAAGCTACGATCCTACCGCATAATCACCGGCAAATAGATACGAATTTCAGGCTGGTAGGTCACCTCGTTGTCAGTACTGGTACTGGCCGTATTCCCGTTCCCTGCCAGGTCTTGCACGACATTCGCCGGGATACTAGCGATGACCGTACCGTTGCCGTTCATCCCACTGACTACTACCTCGAAGGTAGTGCCGTTGTTTGGCGCAATCTCGGTGATGGTGACTTTCAGTGTGCCGGGTGCGCTACCACTGAGCGTAATATCGTCGGCGGTGAAGGTGGTCGGGTTAATCGGCTTACTGAAGATCGCGATGAAGCGGATCGAGCTGCTGATGGCTGGGTCGGTCTACACTAGAGCATAGTTGGTGTCATTGGTCAGAAGGCTCCGCTCACCTGCTGTTCAGTCGCCGGTGAACGGGTTGCCGTGTCGCCGATGAACAGGTTTCCGTGTCACCGGCTACCGCTTATCCGACAAACGGCTAATCCGCCGCTACCATCTCCCGCACAACTCGCTCCGATTCGAGGAATGGGGCAAAGAATCGTTCGATGGCGTCACGTGCCTCGACCAGGCTGGTTGAGGTGTGAACGGCTACCCGCAGGTGATTGCTGCCGGGCAGACCAACCTGAAACTGACCGATCAACTGCTTGATCTTGTTAAGCGCCAGCCGCTCCGGCAGTTCCTCGGCGCAAATTGTCATGTATTCGAGCAAGAGGTTTCGTTTGTCTGCCGGTGTCGGTACGTATGGCATCACGCCTCGTCTCAGATCAGCGATCTGGCGAAAGATCCAGGGGTTGGCCATTGCTCCCCGACCGATCATGACCCCGTCGGCACCGCTGTCGCGCAGACGGACAAGCGCATCGTGAGCGCTGGTCACGTCACCACTCCCGATCACCGGGATAGAGACTGCCCGTTTGAGCGCGGCTACTCGTGACCAGTCGGCCTGACCTTTGTACCCCTGCTCGCGCGTCCGTGGATGCAGGGCCAGTGCAGATACGCCAGCCGCTTCGGCCCGCTTCCCGGCTTCAATAAAGTTGAGGCTCTGCTCGTCCCAGCCGGCACGCAGCTTGAGGGTAACCGGCATCTGGACTGCCTCACGCACGGCGCGCAAGAGTCGTTCCATCTTCGGTAGATCGCGCAGCAGCGCTGATCCGTGGCCACCACCGGTCACTTTGGGTGACGGGCAGCCACAGTTGATATCGATAATGTCGGCCCCCAATTGTTCGACGACCCGCGCCGCATTTGCCACCAGATCGGGATCGTTGCCGGAGATCTGCATTGTCAAAGGCCGCTCTTCAGGCAAATAGTCGAGCAATCGATGCCGACGCAGGGCTTTGGGGCTAACACTGGCCGCATTGGTCATCTCGGTACTCACCAGGCCACAGCCACCCAGCCGCAGGATCATGCGGCGAAAGATGCTATCGGTGACCCCGGCCATCGGGGCGAGGATGATATTTGGTTCGATTCGGATGTGCGCAACCTGATATGACGTGGGTAGGTGCGCAATTTCTTCAAGCGTTATGTTGTTCATACCCTCATTATAGCAGAGAGTGTGGACTCCGCCTGATACACTCTCGCAATCCAGGGGGCATGATATGATCGATTGCGGTACAAATGCTGTCTTTTTTACACAAAATGCGCAAAGACCTGGTTGCCGAGCATCCGTCCACGTGGGGTGAGATAGACCCGCTGTGCGCTGCATTCGATCAATCCCTGCTGACTGAGCTGGTCGAGCGTTGGGCCGTAGTAATCCAGCAGTGATTGCCCAACCCGGGCGGCGAAGTGGGCAAATCCGACCCCGATGTCGAGACGCAGCCCCATGAACATGGTCTCCGCTGCCAGATCGGCGGATGTGAGTAGGGTGGTTTCGGCAATTGGCCGCCGACCAGATTGCACAGCCGTGATGTAGCTGTCGATGGGGCGTAGATTCGCGTAACGTTGTGGAAAGACGTGGCCATGGGCGCCGGCACCGGCGGCAAGATAGTCGCTGTTGAGCCAGTAGGCCAGGTTGTGCTGACAGGCCAGAGCGGGTGGCACGTCAGGGCGGTCGGACGCAGATGGGCGCACCCAGTTTGAGATTTCGTAGTGGCGATAGCCGGCAGCGCCAAGCATCTCCATCGCCAGCTCGTACATGGAACCGGTCAGATCATCATCGGGAATCTGCAAGCGTCCGGCGGTAACCTGTGCGTAAAGCGGGGTGTTCTCTTCCAGGATGAGCGAGTAGAGGGCAATATGGTCTACTTCCCATCGGATAATCTCGGTGAGGGTTGCCCGCCATTGCTCAATATCCTGCCCCGGTAAGCCGAAGATAAAATCCAGGTTGATTGACTCAAATCCAACCGCACGGGCGTCATTAAAACTGGCATAAGCCTCGGCTGCTGTGTGGATGCGGCCCAGCATCCGTAGCGTCGGGTCGTGCAGGCTCTGTACCCCCATACTGAGGCGATTAATCCCCAGACTACGCAGATCGCGCAGGTAATCGCGACCCAGGACGGTGCCAGGATTGGCTTCGAGTGAGATTTCCGCTCCTGTCAGTGGCACAATTTCCGCTGCGGTTTGCAGAATGCGTTCGATCTGCGCTGGCGAGAGCATGCTGGGTGTGCCCCCGCCAAAGAAGATGCTGGGACGTAAGGCCGCCGCTTCTGGCGATGCCGGCAATGGTGGTAGCCGGTCACGCAACATTGCCAGCTCCTGGCACAACGCATCAACATACGCTTCAATCCGGTGCTCCATGTTGGCGTAGGTGTTGAAATCGCAGTAGGAGCAGCGCCGGTGGCAGAAGGGAATATGCAGGTACAGGTGACGCATAGGTTATCCGATCAGGATTTGCTCTTCGGGATAGGTGATCGGTTGCGGGGTCGTGCTCTGGCGGGCTATAGCGGTAATGATAGTAAGTGCTCCCAGGCGTCCCCAAAACATCACCGCAATAATGATAAGCTGACCAAATGTGTTGAGCTTGCTGGTGAAGCCAAGGGTCAAGCCACAGGTGGCAAATGCTGATACAACCTCAAACACAACCTGGTCAAGAGTTGCATCGTGGGTGGCGACAATGAGCCAGGATGCAAAGAGAACAACAAAGAGCGAGATGGTGAGTACGGCGGCGGCCCGGCGTACCATGCCGGTAGCCAGGCTCCGCCCGGCAAACTGCGCTGTTGGCAAGCCACGTGCGTAGCTCCACAGCGAGATTGACAGTACGGCAAAGGTGCCGGTCGTGATGCCGCCTCCCATGGATGCTGGTGCACAACCAATAAACATGAGGGTGATGAGCAACAACTGACTGGCAGGCGTCAACGCTTCAAAACTGTCCATGCCGGAAAAGCCGGCGGTACGGGCTGAGATGGATTGAAACGTAGTCACTATAAGCTGGCGGTCGAGCGATTGGCCATGGAGGGTGCCATCAGCGTCGAAGCCCTCGCTGAGCCAGAGGCCGAACGTGCCAATCCCGACCAGGAGGATCACCACGATCAGCGTGATGCGCGTGTGCAACGAGAGCTTGTGTTCGCTGGCATACGAAATCAGGTCTGCAATCACTGGAATCCCCAGACCGCCGGTCAGGATCAGCGTTCCCATAATAAACAGGGTAATACTATCACGCGGAATACCGTTTTCAAAACCGGGCGTGCCGGTAAAGAGGTCAAATCCGGCGTTACAAAATGCAGAAACAGCGTGGAACATGGCGTAGAAGAATGCCTGCCCTTCACTGAGGCGGGGATCGGTGCGCCAATGGAGGTAGAGCAGCATGGCGCCAATGGCCTCGATAGTTACCACGGTGATCAGCACGCGCCGCGTGAGCGTGACGATTGCTGCCGGCGAGAGCAGACCCAGCGAGTCGCTCAGGGCAATCCGGTCGGTAAAGCTGATTCGCCGACCGAGCAGACGGAAGATGATCACGGCCACCACCATAAACCCGACACCGCCAACCTGGATGAGCAACATCAGCAAGATTTGCCCTACCGGCGAGAGGTCTTGTACCGGTGTAATGATCGATAAACCGGTCACACTTAACGCTGAAGCCGCTGTAAACAGGGCTTCCATCAACGTGAGTGGCCGAGTACTGCTGATTGGAAGCAGCAGTAGCAGCGTACCAATAACGATTAACAAGGCTAACCCACCGACCAGCCGGAGAGGTGGTGGGATCGGCTTACGCCGCAATCGAGCCAAATTGCGGCCAGCAACAAGTGTCGTCATGATGATAAATCGCAGAAGGTGCTAATACTCGAATCGGCGCCAATTATCAGAATCCGATCATCGCGGCTGAAGATATAATCTGGTGGTGGGGTAACTATCATTTTGCCGTTATGTTTGATGGCCAGCACATTAATGCCATATCGCCGACGTAGGCCACTTTGCATCAGAGTCTGACCGACCAATGGAGCCGGAACCCGTACTTCGGCGACGCTAAAACCGGAACCGAGATTAAGATGCTCTAGGACATGGGGTTCCGAAAGTTGCCAAGCCAGTCGGGCACCAGCTTCATGTTCGGGTAGCACCACCATATCGGCGCCGACCCTGGTTAAGATGTACTGTTGACGCTCGTTCAGCGCTTTACAAACAACTCGTTTGACACCCAGACTCTTGAGCGCGACTGTTGTCATCAGATTGGCTTCAAATTGCGAGCCAATCGCAACGACTACGGTGTCGAATGACATAATGTCAACTGCTCGGAGCGCGTCTTCGTTGCTGGAGTCTAGGGCAACCACCTGGGTCATACGGTCGGCCAGTTGCTGCACGATGTTGGGGTCACGATCAATACCCAGCACAGTGTGGCCTCGTTCGATCAGACTCAGCGCTACACTGCGCCCAAAACGACCAAGACCGATCACGGCAAATTCGAGCCGACTAGGCTTTCGTGCCATGCGACTCTTCCTCCTTGTGTATCTTCTCTGTCCTGATAGTCAGTCGTGACTATCAAGGATATTGTACCGCATGAGGGGTAGAGATCGATCTGCAAGCACTATGCAGCGGAGTTGGCAGATGGTCTACCATCTGAACGTGGTATCATTGTTTAAGAACGTGGGCAAGATGTTACCTGCATCTGCATGGATGCATCATCATTAAGAGAGGAAATCTTGCCCATTGAGATGAGGTATGCACGCACGATGTCTGAGTACTCACATGATGACAACAACCTCTCCTCGCGTTCATCGTCTTTTGCGCGGCTGGTGGATCGCCAAGCATCTGTTCGCGCTGATCATCTTTGTTACCTTGATAACGCTCGGTTTCTGGCAGCTTGATCGACTGGCGCAGCGGCGTGCAGCGAATGCTGCCCGGCTTGCCGCACTTTCCCAACCGGCAATTCCACTGACACCCGCAACTGATCCTGTCACAGTTATCGGGCGGCGGGTGGTGGTGAGTGGCACGTTCCGTAATGAAGAGAGTGTTGTGCTGCGTGGACGCCGTTCCGATAGCGGCGTTGATGGTGTGCATTTGTTGACCCCATTGCAGCTTGCCGGTAGTGATCAAGCCGTGCTGGTGGATCGGGGGTGGATTCCCTCGGCCCAGGGTGCGGCTACTGCCTACGCTGTTACTCGTCCGGTGACCATCGAAGGCATTGCGCGGGCACCGCAGGTACGGCCTGATAGTCCGTTGGCCGGGCGCGATCTACCGTTACCGGGTGAAACGCGCATCAATGCCTGGTTACGGGTGGATGTACCGGCGATCCAGCAGCAGGTCGGTGTGCCGCTTTTACCGCTCTTCATCGAGCAATTGCCCGATGGGAGCAGTGGGTTGCCCCGCCCGCCCGATCCGTACCGCCTCGACGAAGGGCCGCATTTGAGCTATGCGTTGCAGTGGTTTACCTTTGCCGGCATTGTCGGGGTGGGTTATATCTTCCTGTTGCGTCAGGAGTTGCAGCGCAGGTGAAGATTGACACTCTTCTTATACTTTGTAGACGCATCTTCAACAGCTTTCTGGTACACTACGTTACAGTGAAAACTATATCGGTGCAAGGAGAAAACAGGCATGATCACCGGAGTATCGAACAAAGCCAATCCAGCTACAGCCCAGGCTGTCGTTATTGATGTGACCGAGGCAACCTTTGAGCGTGAGGTGCTCCAACGCTCACAGCAGACGCCGGTCGTCATCGATTTCTGGGCGCCGTGGTGTGGTCCCTGTCGTGTGCTTGGGCCAACGCTTGAACGACTCGCACGTGAAGCAGGTGGGACGTGGGTGTTGGCCAAGATTAACGTGGATGAAAACCCACGATTGGCTCAGATGTTCCGGGTTCAGGGTATTCCCGCTGTCAAAGCGGTCTATCAGGGCAAAATCGTTGATGAGTTTACCGGTGCGTTGCCGGAGAGTCAGGTACGTGCCTGGCTGAAGCGGATCGTGCCAGACCGTAATGCCGATCTGCTGGCGATGGCACAGG
Organism: Chloroflexus sp.; assembly: GCF_034432675.1. Lineage (GTDB taxonomy): Bacteria > Chloroflexota > Chloroflexia > Chloroflexales > Chloroflexaceae > Chloroflexus. Next base: position 38,506 of record NZ_DAOUBI010000045.1, read on the forward strand.
CGCTCGAAGCAACCAATCCGGTTGAGGCGATTGCCCGCTATCGCCTGATCCTGGGGCAAGACCCGAATAACGAGGCGGCACTCTTCCATCTGGGGCGACTGCTCGCTTTGCGCGGCGATCCCGAAGGCATTACGACACTCAAGCAGGTTCCGGCAGGTGGTCCCTTCGGTGGCCGGGCGATTGCCGGTCTGGCTATCGCCGATCTGGTCAATGCGCCGGCAGAGCCGGCAGATGGCAGCGAAGGGCTGTACCGCCAGGCAGCGATTGCAGTGCGGAGTGGTGATTATGCCACTGCGATAGAGCATCTGTTAACACTGGTCGCTCGTGATCGAGCATTCCGGGATGATGGTGCCCGCAAAGCACTGCTCGCCCTCTTTGCTCTGCTCGGTGACGAGCATCCGTTGGTAGGCCCGGCCCGGCGGCGACTGGCGAATCTGTTGTTCTAACGAACCCGATGATACCGGCGTGTCTGGATCACGCCGGTATCCTTTTGTAGACTCCGCAGCGTGCTATGATAGTTGTACTTTCCGGCGGCGTTGGTGCCGCTCGCTTTATCGAAGGGCTGGCAGCAGTTGTTGCCCCAGAACGGATCGCGGCTGTCGTCAATACCGGCGACGATATGGTGCTGCACGGCCTATATATCTCCCCCGATCTCGATATTGTGACCTGTACGCTGGCAGATGTGATTGACCGCAACCAGGGCTGGGGGATTGCCGGTGATACCGATGCCTGTATGCAATGGCTGGCCCGTCTCGGCGCCCCTACCTGGTTTAAGCTCGGTGATCGCGACCTGGCGTTGCATATCTACCGGACGGCGCGGTTGCAGGCCGGTGCGACCCTCTCGCAAGTTGCCGATGAGATTCGGCAGGCATTGGGTGTGGCTGTCTCAATCATCCCGATGAGTGATGATCCGGCGCCTACCCACGTCCTTACCGATCAGGGCGAACTGCATTTTGAAGAGTATTTTGTCCGCGATCGCTGTCAACCGGTCGTACACAGCGTGCGCCTGCACGCTGCCGGCCCGGTTCGGTCAGCTCCTGCCTTGTTGCCTTTGCTGATGAGTGCGGAGGTCATTATTATCGCGCCGAGCAATCCGGTAGTGAGTGTAGGGCCAATTCTGGCCATTCCTGAGGTGCGTACCGCCCTGACGACAACGAATGCGCCAGTGGTGGCAGTTAGTCCGATTGTTGGTGGAGCAGCGATCAAGGGTCCGGCTGTCCCGCTCATGAAAGCGGTTGGTCTCACCCCGACTGCGCTCGGTGTGGCCGAGACGTATGCCGACCTGATCGATGGGATCGTGATCGACACCGTTGATGCGGAGCTGGCGCCGGCTATTCAGTCTCGCGGGATTGCAACGCTGGTTACCGACACAATCATGCGCGGTATGCCAGAAAAGATGGCCCTGGCCCGTGCGACGCTGGAACTGGCCAGCCTCATTGCGTCGTCCACAGCGAGGTCGTTAGTGTGATCGGTATTGTCATTCCCATCAAGCGTCTGCACCTAGCGAAATCGCGCCTGATCGATCTGCTCGATCCGGCGGATCGCCAACAGCTCGTGGTGACAATGGTGCGCCATGTAATCAAAACGGCGCGCCAGGCCATTAGCTACCGGTCAATTCCGGCCCGTATCTGGCTGGTCAGCCCTGAACCAACCCTGGCAACCGAGAGCGAGGGGATTGAGTGGCTCCCCGATAACCAGGAAGAGTTGAATGCAGCCCTGACCGAGGCGCGGCAGCGAATTCAGGCTGCCGGTGTGCAGATAATGATGGTTCTTGCCGGCGATTTACCCTTTGTGACAGTACGTGATCTGATCTTGATCAGCGAAGCGCTCACCGACAACGACGTGGTGGTTGCTCCTGACCAGCATGGTCAAGGGACAAATGCGTTAGGGCTGCACCTGCCGTCGCAATTGCCGTTTGGCTTTGGGCCGGATAGTGCCAGCTATCATCTGCGCACGGCTGCCCGGCTCGGTTTACGGGCCAGCCTGATCAGCACACCGACCCTGGCCTTCGATCTCGATGACGGTGAGCGCTTGCAGCAATACTACCGCTGTATCGCCTCTTGTGATAATTTCGCCCGGTAGTGGCGAACAGCGATAAAGCTATCAAGCGTATAAATGGCCAGTGCCGTCCAGATTGCGCCAAAGCCGATCAGTTGGGCAGTTGAGAATGGTTCGCCGTAGACCAGCACACCCAGCACGAGCTGAAGGGTCGGTGCCAGGTATTGCAAAATGCCGATTGTCGTCAGCGGGATGCGTCGGGTTGCAGCCCCGAAAAAGAGCAGCGGTGCCGCAGTCACAACACCGGTGCTGATCAAGAGCATCCACAGGCCGGTATCGTGATGAATCCCGCCGTTGGCACCGGCCAGCCAGCTCAACCAAAGGAGAGCAGGCGGAAACATCCATAACGTCTCCACCGTCAAGGCCTCGAACGAACCGAGTGGCGTCTGCTTCCGTAACAGACCGTAGAGACCAAACGATAACGCCAGCGCCAGTGCGATCCAGGGCAGCGCACCGGCACTGTAGGTCAGCCAGGCAACCCCGGTAGCAGCAATACCGATAGCCAGCCACTGGGCCGGACGTAACCGTTCACGTAAGACCAGCACACCTAGAGCAATACTTACCAGCGGGTTGATAAAATAACCCAAGCTGGCTTCGACGACCCGATTGATCTGGACTGCCCAGACATAAATACCCCAATTTGCCGCCAGCAGAATCGCACTTGCCAGATACGTCAGCCGCAGACGACGCTGTTGCCGTATCACCGTAATCCACTCCCACTGCCGGCGGATCGCCAGCACGCCAAGCAGAAAGAGGAGCGACCAGATCATGCGATGGGCGAGAATTTCGGTGGCCGATGCCCCGTTGAGCGCTTTCCAGTAGACCGGGAGCAATCCCCAGAGCGCGTATGCAGCGATAGCTGCACTGATGCCTTGTAACGTCGTTTTGTTGGTCATAATACTTTTCTACTACAAAAAGTAATACTATAATAAGAAGAATAACGAGATCTCCCTCCCCTTTCTAACAAAATATTCAACTTCAAGATGAAACGTTTGTAAGCCTCCAGCCCTCATTCAACATCAGTCTTACGACGGATTGTCGCAATTCTGATCCTCATCACCTCCTTTCCTGAACATACCACTCATCGAGTGTCATCGCCTACCGCCTGGATAACACTTTTTTTCATGTTTGTATCTTCACCGGTCGTAACAGGGGTTTCGGTAATGATTCGGTACAGAGTTCGGTTAAAATTCGGTTTAGCTGGAGCACATCATTGTAGTTCTGGAGAGGAGCCATGATCCGCCCAATACTGCGAGCACTGCTATCGACAGTAGCAGTCATTCTACTCTTGATCTGGTCGCTCGTGTTCAGTCCGGTTTTTGCGGCAACCAGTACCTGGATTGGAGGCAATGGAAATTGGAGTGATCCGACCAAATGGAGTGGTGGTGTACCGTCGAGTCGCCACGATGTGGCGGTGTTTCCGTATACATCGACACCGCGCATCATTTTGGTTGACAGCGAGAGTATTGAGATTGGTGAGATACGCTTTGAGAGTTTTGTGTCCTATTCTCTCCTTCCTGATGGTGCCGGCAGTCTATACTTCCCACCTGCCGGTGTAGGTGCTATTCGTGCCTTGAGCGGTAACCATATCATTGCTGCACCAATTGAGTTGCAAAAAACCATTCTATTCGATGTTGCTGCTTACAGTCGCCTGTTTGTCGTCAGCCCCAACAATCTCCTGCGCGGCAGTGGTGGCATTACCAAAACCGGTGAGGGTGAACTCTATCTGCTCGCCGCTAATGAGCACCGTGGACGAACGACGATTAATGGTGGGGCAATAGTTATTGCTCACAATCAGGCTTTTGGTACCTCGAAACTCGAACTGCTCAGCGGGATCCTGATCAATGCAGGATCAGATCGCATCATTATCAATAAAATCCTCCAGCTCGACAATGATTTCACCCTCGACAGCGGTGATTATCGTCTGGGCTTCAGCACCCCCTGGGATCTGCCCGGTAACCGGGAGATAACGGTTGAAGGTGATGTCATCTTCGCCAAAATCACCGATCCCGCAGCCTCGCGGAATCTGCGCAAGAACGGGGCGGGAGATTTGACAATTAATCTGACTGCAAGTGGCTCAAATATCGGTTCATTTGTTCGCAATCAGGGCAGTGGCAGGCTGAACCTCTACGGTAGCGGGACAGTAGGGGCGATTGTGTATAATCCCACCTCTGGCGGTGGCGAGATCGGGATTGGTGATCAACGCGATCTGAATACCGGTGCCGTCATTCGCGGGCGGGGAACACTTTTTATCGCAGGTAATGGCGATGGTGTTCGTCTCCATAGCCCGAATATCAGCCTCCATTTTGAAATCGGTCCTGGCGGCGATAAACTGGTGCTCAGTAACACCTCGAATAACAGCACCAAAAACGCCAGTATCGAACTGGTGGGAACGGGCAATCCTGCCGGTGCGATGCTCTCACTGGCGCTGGTACCTGGTTACACCCCGGCCACCGGTGATACCTGGACAATCCTTGAGCACTTGAGTGCCGGTTCAGGGGGGATTCTCGGTACCTTCCAGGGTCTCCCCAATGGTGCGGTAATGAATGTAGATGGCTATCCGTTCCAGATTGTCTACACCTCAAAAACGGTCTCTCTGGTTGCCCTACCGCCGTTAGCAGTAGAGCGGCGCGGTGGCAATAACCAGAGTACGGTCGTGGATGCCGATTTTGCTCAGCCGCTAGAGGTATGGGTGGGCGATGAGAATGGCAATCCGCTGTCTGGCGTTTATGTGAGCTTCACTGCACCGGCCAGTGGTGCCAGTGCTGTCTTCCCGGCAGGCAATGGTGCGGTAAGTGACGCGAATGGTCTGGTACAGGTGCCGGTGCGTGCCAACAACGTGGCTGGAACCTATACGGTGACGGCAAGCGTTGCGAATGCCAGCACTGACTTTACCCTGACCAATATCGCTGCGACACCATCACCAACGCTGTCCCCGTCGGCAACGGCGAGCGCGACGCCCAGCCCATCGGCCACGGCAAGCACGACCCCAGAGCCAACGGCAAGCACGACGCCTAGCCCATCGGCCACGGCAAGCACGACCCCAGAGCCAACGGCGAGCACGACGCCCAGCCCATCGGCCACGGCAAGCGTGACACCGTCGGCAACGGCGAGCGTGACACCATCGGCAACGG
>NZ_DAOUBI010000046.1:0-30611 GCF_034432675.1 Chloroflexus sp.
TTTTCGGCTACCACATCACTCCAGAAAGCGTGCAGTACACCCTTTTGATCGGCAGCCAGGGCAACGTAGTAGCCACTATTGCTGACCAGCCGACCTTCATCCCAGGTTTGCGGCTGAATAGCCGTATCCCACGGTGCCGAGCTGTACCTGATACTCGTCCCGGCCCGGTAGAGCAGATGGAGCCGCCCATCACGCCCCAGCACGATGCTCGCCCGCACAGTGTAGCCACCCACACTGGGAGCTAACAGCTCGCGTACCGGTTCCCAACTGCCATCGGCGTTGCGCCGGCGATACATCAACAGATCGATGGTTCCACCTTCCCGTTGGTCAACAATGAGACCTCCGTACCAGACCACATGCACACTACCGTCTGGGCCGAGGGTCATATCTGGTAGCCACGACCAGCCGTATCGCCGCTCAATCTGGGCTGTTGGCACCTGGCCGTACTGCAATGGCGAGAGTTCGACTGGCGCTGTCCAAAATCCCTGACTGCGTGCGGTTTGCTCACCAGCAATACCGATCAGAAGTACAAATACCATGATGGTGAGGGCAAAGTGCGTCTTCATGCCTCTGCCCTCCGCTCTATCAGTTGGCGCACGCTGATCAGCAGGCCAATGAATACCCAACTGTACATCGTGTATTTGAAGCCGGGTACCCCCTGATTGTAGAGAAACGGTAATATCCAGTCGCCGAGCATCATCGAGAACTGTGCGGCAGCCCAGCCTGCGGTCGCGATGATCGCCGTTGTTCGCAAGATGCCCTGCGGGGCAAGCTGGATCGTTTTCCAGCCATAATAGAGGCTCACGATGGCAAACCAAATCCAGATACCGAAGCCAACCACGCCGAATTGAGCCAGAATATCAAAGTAGTTATTGTGCGTTGAACGTGCATCGTAGCGGAAGTAGGTCATGTTGTAGGGCGCATAGCCGGCCACGCCGGTACCAAACAGCCAGTGATTTTGCACAATCCATAGATTACGTGCCCAGATTTCTAATCGCCCTAGTCCACCCTCTTCGATATTGTCATGAATGACACTGTCGATGTAGCTGCGGCCAGGCCCGAAGGCCAGATTTAACCCGACCAGCAAGATCAAGATGAAAAAGAGCCGTCTTGAGATGAGGAAGGCCATGAGAATCAGGGCGACGAAGGTCGGCAACCAGCCTGAAATCCAGAGCGAATTACGAACGGCGACCAGCCAGATGTGCAGGATGAGCAAAGCGCCCCCGGCCAGCCGCCATCCCCAGGGTACCTGTGGTTGCAGAAAGATGATGCCTGCCAGGGTAACGCCAAACCACAAACCCCATAGCCCGGCATCGGTGAGGATCACGTGATTGATGTTCAGCACCTGAGCGATGGTCATCAATCCGCCGCAGACCACAAACATGCCCAGGTAGGCTTTAATTTGCCACTCGTGCTGAATGAACCGTCCGACCAGGAAAGGAATGCACATCAATCCCAGCAACGAGAGCAATGAAGCAATTTGGGCAAAGCGGAAATTGCCCATAATCCACCAGTCCAGGATCGGATCGGCCCAAAGTGCTCCCCACGGTATCGAAAAGATACAGATCGCCATCATCGCCAGCAGGGGCTTATTCAATGGTGAGGGCACCAGTTGCCATGTGCGATGGGTGATCATGCTGACAATCCAGATTCCACTGAGGGCCAGGGTAAGCAGCATGCTGATCGGTAATTCACTCCCGTTGCCTGCCGGCAGGCTGAGCGGACGCATTGCCAGCCCGGTGAGGGGGAGGATCAGCACAAACCACTCAAACCGGTAGAGTAAGAGGGTTAACCCGATTAACCCTAATGGAAGCGCCAGCAGTGCAAAGCCGATCAGTTGGCGATTGGTGCCAAACATGAAACCAACCGCCAGACTGTAGACGATCAGGACACCAATCACCCCTCCCAGCACCAACGGACGGGGGAGCCGTTCAATCCAGGGTGGTGTGTCAATATGACGCAGGAGCGAATTCATTACCGTTACCTAAAATCGTTCCGGTAGCACCGGTTGTTGCACACGCCGACCGATTGCCGCCCAGAGCAGACTACCATCGCGCACAAAATGTTTTCCAACCGCGTGGTGGCCTCCGCTACAGGCAATCAGCAGACTGCCAATCGTCGCTTTCAGAAAAAAGATCATCTGTAATCCGTGCCCCAACAGGCGGGCAGTCCCCTGGCCGTAATGCTTGGCGAAGAAGCGCAATTTGCTGAAGTAGAGTTCGGCCTTCATGCGCGTTGCCGCCTGTTTACTGCTCTGACCGCCGAAGTGAACAATATCGGCAGTGGGAAGGTAGCAGATCGGCCAGCCGGCCCGCTTAATTCGATAGCACCAGTCTACCTCTTCCGTATACATAAAATACGACTCGTCGAGCAAGCCAACCTGTTTCAACACCTCACGCCGCAAAACCATCGCCGCACCGTCGAGCCAGTCGGTCTCGTAAGCTGGTGAGCCATCGACCGTTGGATACCGCCGCCGCCAGCGGATTTTCTTGCCGGTCAGCTCGGTGAGCAGGTTGGGGAAGAGGGCCCACGAAGGTTGCAGCGTACCGTCGGCGTTGAACAGCCGTGGCCCAACGACGCCAACCTGCGGGTGGGTGTCGAGAAAATGCACCAAACGTTGAATAGAACCGGGCCGGGTAATCGTATCACTGTTGAGCAACATTACATAGCGGCCACTGCTGGCCCGGATTGCCTGATTGTTAGCCGTCGCAAAGCCGCGATTGTCAGGGTTGGCAATGATAAATACGTCTGGAAAATGCCGGGCTACTGCCGCCACACTGCCGTCGTGCGAGCCATTATCGACCACCCAAATCTCTGCCTCAATCCCACATGTTGCTGCCGGGAGTGAAGCCAGACAGTCAAGCAACAGTTGGCGTGTGTTCCAATTGACAATAATGATACTGACATCAGGTACGGGCCAGGTCATAGGAAACAGTCCTTCGTTGAGCAACCTCGCGCAAAAGATCATCTAAGCGGGGAACGATCACTCGCCAATCGTAACGTGCCGCCACTTCTCGCCGTCCGGCTTCACCCAGTCGGCGGGCCAGGGGTGGGTCGCTGAGCAGCCGACTGGTGGCACGAGCAAAGTCCATCGGCGTGTCGGCCAGAAAGATATGCTTACCATCAATGAGGGTCAGCCCTTCGGCCCCTTTGGTTGTACTCACGACCGGTACACCTAACGCCAGTGCTTCCAGAATCTTGAGCCGGGTGCCACCCCCTTCCCGAATCGGGCTGACCTCAACCGCATGGCGGGCTATAAGTGCTCGAATGTCGTTGACGTAGCCGGTAAATTCCACGCCATTGACCCTGGGTAAATGCGCTTGTTGGTCAGCGTTGATCTTTCCGGTGACGCGGAACTTAGCCTGTGGATGGCGGGCACGAATCAGGGGCCAGATTTTTGCGAGAAAGTAATAGACTGCGTCAAAGTTAGCGCTGTACGAGAGGGCGCCGGGGTAGATGAGTGTATCGGCTTCCGGCTGATAAGGGTATGCGGCACAGGCTCGACTATCGACGCCGTTGGGGATAACCGATAGCAGTGGCGTATGCGGGCCGGTGATCTGGTACAGCAAGCTGGCTTCTTTCTCAGAGACTGTAGTAACAGCGGCAAAGCTGGGAATGATCGTCGCAATATAGCGCCGATGCTGGATCGCCGTCAACAGACTGCGGAGTCGACGCAGACCGTAATGATTGCGGTGGTCTTCCAGAATTGCTGCCAGTTCCAGCTCTTCGAGTACCAGGGGGACGTTCGGAATCAGGCAGGCGTAGGGTGCGACATCGATCTGCATTGCCAGCACCACATCAGGCTGCCAGCGAGCCACGCTTGCCAACACTGCATCGGCAAATGGCTGACTCCAACGTACCCGCACCGAAGCCGGTTTATTGCTGGTCAGGCTGCCTAACCTGTCCCGCAGGGTAAGCAGCCGATCGGGGCGCTCAAAGACCTGCCACGAACGGCAAAGACGACTGATTTCCTGGGATTGTACTGCTGTTGCCGGCCCCTGACTGAAGGCAATCAGGTGCAGGTGATGGTGTTCGGCCAGGCCACGTAGAATGGCCATTGCCCGCAATCGTGAACCGTTATCATCCGGTTCAGGCCACCAGGTTGAGAGAACGAGGATGTGCATAGGCCCTGCCACCTTCCAATCAAACAGGCGATGTAATCGCACGCGGTTGTGGTCGTGCAACCGCTGCGTAGTACGCGGCCAGTGTCTGCTCTGCCGTCTTCTGCCAGGAGAAGCGCTTCACGCGCTGCCAGCCGGTCTGGCGCAGGCGCTCTGCCACTGCCGGATTGCCGAGCACGGCCAGCAGATGGCGAGCCAGGATCTGTTCGTCTTCCGCATCTCCGATCAGCCCGGCATCACCGACGACTTCCGGGATTGCTCCCCGGTCCGACGCGATGATCGGTGCCCCACAAATCATCGCTTCCAGCAGGGGAATCCCAAACCCTTCAAACCATGATGGAAAGACAAACGCTGCGGCCATACTGTAGAGCGCGATCAATTCGTTGCGCGATGGCCGCAACAGCAGACGCGCATACCCGGTGTCGACGGCCTTCTGCACTGCCGGCCATGGTTCGCGGCGGGCAAAAAAGACGATCTCGTAGCGCTGTTGCAACTCTTTGGGCAAGAGCTGCCAGGCCCGCACAATCACTGCCGGGTTCTTTAGCCCATCGGCCAGAATGAACGGACGGCGCAGATCGTAACGCTGACGAACGCTGGCCAGGGTCTGTGGATCATCGATCCTGACCACATCGGGCGGTACGCCATGCGGAATGACGACAATTGCATCACTGTCGTAACGACAGTAGCGCAGAATATCGCGTTTTGCATGCTGCGAGACAGTGAGAATACGTTGTGATCGACCGACTGATCGCCGACTCATCAGGTGCAGGTAACTCATCATCGCTATCGAGCGCAGGTCTTTGTTGTGGCCGGCGATAATCTCGTGCCACGGCATCACGTTGATCGCGTCGTGGAGCGTAATGACCGTTGCTGCTTTCCTCGGCCCAAAGCCGTAATTGGCCGGAAAGTGGGCAACATCAATCTGATCGGCTGCCATTGCCCGCCTGAGACCCACAAGGTCATTGGTAATACTTGAAAGCGGATTGCGGTACGGTAGTCTACGCAGCACGACATTAGCCGGAAGTTGCTCCAGCTCAAACGGCGCCTTGGTGTCGGCGTAGAGAAAAAACTGCTCGTTGCTCCCAACTGCAAACAGAGCCGGTAGCAGGTGGCGGAGGTAGGTGTGAATACCACCGACCAGGCCGTGTGAGAGGTAGCGTACATCAATACCGATTCGGAGCGAGCGTTGCATCAGTCTATCCCCCTTGCCTTGTACCGGCTACCCTTCCAACACCGGCGCTGGCCCAAACCGTCCACGCCAGAAATCGATCCAGGCCAGCCGCATGCCAATCCGACCTTTGCGTGTCCGCCATTTCGGGCGCAGACAGAGACTAAGGTAGGTGCGTAAATCTTGCACGATCAACGCATCAATCCAGGTGCGCCAGCCAGCTTTGGTTGCCCGCAGGAACAGTAAGCGATTGCGTGTCATGTAATACGCCAGGTATTCGCGATCAAAGCGCGCATTGAGTGGTATCTTATGCCAGACCCTAGCTGCCGGCGTAAAATAGCAGACATAACCGGCGCGACTGGCCCGCACGCACCATTCGGTCTCTTCAAAGTACATGAAGAAGCGTTCATCGAGCAGGCCAATGTGCGACAACGCGGTGACCCTGATGAGCATGGCGCAGCCGGTGACAAAATCAACGATGCGGGCCGGATATTGCCCGCAATCCTCTTCTTCACCCCGCATCCGGCAAATTCCCCGTTGCCAGTCGATGCTGCCACCCGCCGACCAGATGCGGTTGGGGGCAGCGTGGTAGTAGATGATTGGCCCCACTGCCGCAATCCGTTGATCGCTTTCTGCCGCCTCTACCAGACGATCAAGGAGATCGGGCGCAACTTCGGTGTCGTTGTTGAGTAAGAGGGCGTAGTCATAGCCGTGCGTCTGGGCGTAGCGTAACCCAACATTGTTGCCGGCGGCAAAGCCGAGATTGACCTTATTTTCGATGACAATCGTGTTCGGAAACGCTGCCCGTACCTGCGCTGGTGTACCGTCGGTAGATGCGTTGTCAACGACGACCACGTCGTAACATGCGCCTGGATACACCATCTGGGCCAGCGATTGCAGGCAGGCAAGTGTATCGGCGATACCGTTGTAGGTCAGGACGATAACGGCTACCCGTGGTTTCATGCATCAATCCCTCACACTGTGGCATGTCGTTTGCTGAGTGTCGTATAGTGCTGCAACAACTCCTCTAACTCATCTGCAAATGTTCGTGGTGGTTGGATACCGTCACGCAACCGTTCCAGCAGTCCCGGTTCGGTACGCAAACGTTGCAACTGGCGTGCCAGATCGCGATCATCGTTTGGTGTGAACAGCAATCCATCCACTTCGTCTCGCACCAGCTCGACCATTCCCCCCAAGCGTGAGCAGATCACCGGTCGCCCGGCTGCGTGTGCTTCCAAAATAGTGAGCGGGCTATTCTCGTACCAGATAGATGGCACAACGATCACATCTACCTTGCTCAGTATGTCTGCCAACTGATCGTGTCGAAACTTGCCGGCAATCTGAATGCCCGAATCGTCACCTGTCAGTCGCCGCAGGTGATTCGTGTAGGCCGGATTCTGGTCAGGATTACCAAAAATAATGAGTTCAGCAGGACGATCGCTGCGGGGCAGGCTCTTGAACGCAGTAATCAGCAGATGAACTCCTTTGTGGGGTGCAATCTGTCCGATATAGCCGATCCGCAAGCGCTGGCCTGGCCGGACTGGCTGAACCCGGCGTAGATGCTCTCGGGTGATGCCTATACGAATAACCTGCACGTGAGGCACCCATTCCCGAAACAGACCGGCTAGAAAATGTGAGGGTGAGATGACCAGATCGGCCTGCGCCAGCGCTGCCCGTAAGGTGTCGCGGCGAACCTGCTGTGCGGCGCGTCCGCGTTCACCGGTGAGCGTGATCCATGCTTTACCGGCCAGTCCCACGCTCAATTGTTCTGGAAGCCGATAGCGCCGTTGGTCAAGCTGCAAACACCAGGCACATTCGGCTGGATCGAGCGGTGGTCGTTTACACAACGTGCCATCCCCGCGCAGCAGGGTAATCCGTGGACAGAGAAACCAGTAATCGTGCAGTGTAACGACAGCAGGAATATCCTGCGCATGTGCGGCGTTGATAGCGCCAACCCCAATCAGATATCCACTCTGCAAGTGAACAATATCAGGCTGAAAGACCTGTATTCGCTGCTCAAGCCAGGCTGTAATGGCCGGGTTTGCATAGCTCCAGTTGGCCGGTGCATCGCGCAAACCAAGGTGAAGCCGCCAGACCGGAATATTGTGGTAGTAGTCGCGTTCAGCCCGCACGCCAAACGGCTGCTTCATATCGAGCGTCTCGACACACACCACTTCACACTCATCGCCACGCCGTAACAGCTCGTGTGCCAGCCCCATCGTATACAGCTCGGCACCGGCACTGTAGCGCGGTGGAAAGTGATGTACTGCCAGCAGTATGCGCATCGTCTCTTCCTCTCTTAACGGCGTGTAGCGAACAGGTTACGCACAAATGTTGTTTCTTCCGTACCAATCACTCGTAATCCAACCAGCAGTGCTCCGTAGATGAGTCCGCCGCCGCCGATCACCAGCAACACCGGCCATTCACGCGCCAGATAGACCACTCCGGCCATAAATGCCACGGCAATCGCTGCCCGGTACACCACTTGCCAGCGCATCAGACGCAGTTGATCGCGCAGCAGCCAGACATATTGCACTGCCAGCACGGCCTCGGTCACTACCGTGATGATGGCTGCGGCCGGTGCTCCGTAACGCGAGGTAAAGATCAGGTTTGCAATCACATTGATACCACTGCTGATCATGATCGAGCGCGCTACCAATGCCTCACGGTCGGCAATCACCACGACATAACCGAGAAATTCGGTCAAAAACATGAGTGGTAGTGTCCAGATGAGTACCGCCAGCAGCGGCGCAGTAGCGGCGTAGCCCTCGCCAAACAGGAAGAGGGTGATCGGGCGGGCTAAAATAAATCCTCCCGCCGTGATGGGGAGGGCCACAATACACAGATAGCTTAAAATTCGTTCATAAATCCGTGGCAGGTTGGTTGGATCGGTTTTGGCCTGGCGTGCCAGCGAAGGGTACAGGGCGGTGTTCAGAACGTTCGAGAGCGTAACCAGGGCAAAGATCAGGTTGTACGCTGCATTGTAATAGCCGGTCTCGCTATCACCGAAGCTAACGTTGAGCACAACCGTATCGAACCGGTACGACAGCCCTAGCGTCAACCCGATCACACCAAACGGAAAGGCGGCACGTAAGAGACGCAACCAGCGCTCGTGCCGCCAGCGTCCCGGCGTTACCCCTAACCGCCATAGGGCACGGACAACCAGGGCAGTCATCACCGCGACACCGATCATGGTTGCGAAAATGAGGCCGTAGTACCCCAGCCCCAACCAGAGCGCCAGTCCACCGAGTGTCACAAAGATCAACTGATTCACCACCTGCATCCCGGCGGTGAGATCGAGACGTTCGTGACCGGCCAGCACTGCCTCACTGCTCCCGTGAACAGCATAGATGAGCAGAGTCAGCCCGTTCAGCGCAATCGCTCCGATCATCAAGAGTGGTCGGCCGGTTGCAATTGCGGCGCTCACGACGAGCATACCGGCAATCATGGCCAGGATCAGCCGTAACCCCAACACATCGGCATAGAGATCACGAATCTTATCCAGATGACCCGGTTCGCTCCGCAGACGGGCAATTTCACGCACGGTGTACGGAGCCAGCCCCAGATCGGCGATGAAGAGAAAGATGCTCCCAAAGCCGATAACCGCAGCGTACTGGCCAAAGTCGCTTGCGCCCAACTGGCGGACAATGAAGATCGAAAAACAGAACGAGAGGACTTTGATCGCCAGTTGGGCGATCATTCCGGCTACTGAGTTGCGCAGAATCGTGGCTGCAAGCTGGTTCATACAGCGCTACCAGTCATAGTGGATGTGGATCGCCGAGCCGGGCAATCCATCATCTTGTGCGTCAGCTCTACCACGCGATCAAGCCACTGTTCAATCGTAAAACGCTCTGCCATCAACTGCCGCCCGGCCTGCCCCATCTGCTCTGCCCGGTCGGGATTCTCCCAGAGGGTAGCAATTGCATCTGCCATCCCATCAGCATCACCCGGTTCTACTAGCAACGCCGTTCTTCCTTCGTCCACATATTCGGCTAGCCCCGGTCGGTGTGTTGCAATCACCGGTCGTCCCATTGCCTGGGCTGCCTGTACCGATGTGCAACCGGCACTCCACTGGGTGTTGGCTTTAATCGGGACAACGACGATGCGGCTTTGTTGATAACAGGTTCGTAGTTGCACCGGTGGCACGAAGGGCTGGAGGCTAATGTTCGCCGGTAGTACTTCACGTTCGTGACCGCTGCGACCGCTGATCCAGCTACTGCCAACCCGTAAATGGCAGGGAATATGCGGCAGCCGACGCATTGTCCGGATCAGGGTGGGGTAGTCGCGGTGCGATAGGCCCAGGCTCTGCACGACGCTGGCTTGCTGTCTACCCGGTTGCGGTTGGTAGAATGCAGTGTCAACCGGTATGTGTAGGGCAACCACCTGTTCTGCTGGTAATCCAAGAGCCTGCCGCATTCCTTTCGCCTCAGCCTCACTAATCGCTGCCACGATGTCCCACCGATGTTGAAGATGGAGTGTTCGTATCAGTTGCAGTTTGTGTGCCGACATGCCGTGATGAAAGATCACGAGATGGCGGACTGTCTGCGGGAGCATTAAAGCCAGTGGTATCCCAACCCGCTCCGAAAGGCTGATCACGGCCTGATACCCCGCCGAGTGCACTATCTGATTCACCTGTAATGCCAGACGCAGATCGAGGCGTGTTATCCCTTCTAATCGCTCCAGCATGCGGTTTGGCCGCACGATGCCGTAGTCAACGTGGTGATTGCCGAATCGCTCTGCCAGCTCCAGATAATCAACCCGCTGATGAAAGCCTTGCTGCACCGCTGCTGCCAGTCCTGGCACCGGTGCATTTGTCGCTACCACAAGTATCTTTGTTACTGATTTATGCATATTCCCACCTTACCACGTATGGCTGACAGTCCGCTAAACAAACTGTAGAGCGAATATGACGCCATCGTCATTCAGTCTTCAGGTAGTTTGGTTGAGCTGCTGGTTGAACGTGCGGATGTTGATATGGAGATGGACAGGACAATGCGCAAAGGATTGAATATTGTGTGTCCTGCATGAAACCTGTGAACCCAGTGCCTTTTTCCTGTGTGGTGTTCATCGTGAAGCCGATTCTCACCTCCAGCCAACCTGTTCTCGGCGAGTCTATCCGAACCATCTTACAGTCAGGCAGGCGAAGGCAACATCTTCGCCTGCCCGATATGCGACCAGTCTCTACAGGTACCCCAGCACCTGCGGGTATCGCTTGCGCTGCCGGCGATACCAGTAGCCGAGCGGGATCAAGATCACGAGTCCCATCAACCAGGCACTATAGCCCCAAATGATGCGCGGCCCGCTTAGTGGGAGCTGGCTCATCACCAGGGCAATCAGGTGGTAAATGACAATGTGCATCACGTAAAAAAAGAGCGAGACCTGACCAACCATCGGCAGCCAGCGGAAGAGTCCGTTTGTGAAGAGGTCTGGTTTGGCGTAGGCCGCGGCCAGGATGAGAGCTGCAATGCCGAGGTTGAAGGCAAAGTAGCTCAGGCTAGGTGGGGCTTTGCTCATAACCAGCCAGTGCGCCGGCGTGTCGCCGACCGCCCTGAACGCGCCCAGATCGCCGAACCCTCCGATCAGGCGTAGGACCAGCCAGCCGATGAGAAGTCCGATCCCGATCTGGAACCAGCGGCGCGATGACTGGTGCGCTGTGTGATGATGTTGGTGACCCATTGCGTAACCAAGCCAGAGCAGTGGCCCCCATCCCAGGACAGCAAAACCAACAGCCGGTTGTGTGTCGTAGCTGTAGGTGAGCCAGAAGGCCTGCCAGAACGATTGTGGCTCATTCCTGACCAGTTCCGGTGCGATAGCGCCGATCCATGCTTGATGAATGATGAGCGTGATGATGGCAACCAACCCGATCTGATGCGGCGAAAGCAGGTGTCGTAGTCCGGCAAGCAGGATCATTGCAGTGGCGATGCTGGTCAGGACGTGGACGTAAGGCGTTGCACCGCGCCAAAACCAGGCACAGATGGTGAGATCGAGCACCAGAATAATCAGGGCGCGGATAAGGATAAATCGCGTGGTTGCCGAAGCTGGCCTGCCACGTCGGCTTTGCCCTGCGGCATACAGGGCCAGGCTATACCCACCCAGGAAGAAGAAGATCGGTGACGCCAGGTTGGTGAGCAGTCCACTGAGCCAGTAGGCTGCACTTTGCAAGACCACCGGTTGCCCGCCATACGACTCGGCCTGAAGCCCTGCGCCAACGAAGAAGGCACTGTGGTCAAGCGCCATCAGAATCAACGCAATGCCGCGTAATGCGTCAATCGCGATAATCCGACTACTACTAGCCTGTTGCTCAACGACGACAGGTCGGGTTTCGGCAGCGATCCGTGCGGTTTGCATGCGCTCTCTCCTTACCGTTCAGAAAACGGCATTATGGCGTCGGCTGAACAGATGGGTTGGTCTGCGTGCCAGCAATCTCGGCGACACTATCGCGAATGGCTACCCGCCAGAGCGCACCACTCACCAATCCCGCCACACCATAACCGGCTGCTCCCCACAGCATTGCCGTTGTAAAGCTACTGCTCATGCTGATCACAATCACCAGAATTGACCCCAATACCGAAAAGACGCCGTTCATACCCCACGCCCAGACCACCAGTCCCGGTGCGCGTGCGCTGAGCTGACGTAAACCGGCAGGGAAGGGGATGCCCATCAGGGTGGCGAGCGGGGCAATGATGATCATACTCACCACAATTCGAGCCAGATCGGGCCAGTGCATCCAGGCCGCAAACAATACCGGTAATGTGACAATGTAGATGACGGTTGTGATCGCGATCCCGATCAAGATCAGCCGCAAGGCGTTACTACTGCGAATGTGTTTACTGCCGAACAGGCTACCAATCGCAGCAAAGAGCAGCATGCTGGCAATCGTCGTTGTGGTAGCGTGGATCGGATAGCCAATGAAGAGCGTGAAGCGCTGAATCAGCACGATCTGGATAAACATATACGCCGCACCCAGCAGGCTGAAATAGGCCAGGGTAGGTATAGCACCGGGTAGACGGAGACCATCACGCTGGTAGCGCACCAGTGGCATGACGATGAACGCAATCGCTGCCCCAATCGCAAACGTAGCCATCGTCAATAAAATCAGATTGCCGATGGGAAAGCGATTGAGGCGCCCTTCATAACTGCTGTTGAAGTGCAGATTGTCCCAGCGGAAGTAGTTGTAGAAGAAGGGATTGTCGTCGGTGACCGGGAAAATCTGGAAGGTGTATGCCCGTTCAAAAGCGCGTGGATCGGGGGCGTGCAGGTATTCAGCGAACGGTGTGTTCAGGCGCACAAAGGGATCGTGCAGCATGGTGAAGTTGTTTGCCGCCCCCCATGCCCGCAGGCGCTCGATCTGTTCCGGCTGGAAAGGTGATCGGCTCACCAGTAACGTAGCGTTCACCCCCTGCTCGTTCGCGATGATTGCAATATGGGCGGCTGGATCGCTCACCCCCATGCGCCGCAACGCTTCGGCTGCCAGCCCGGTCAGGCGCAGCATTTCACGGGACGGACTGTTTACATCACGTGTCCATGAAAAAATGCCGGTAGGGGTCAGCGCATTGAGCGCCTGTTCCAGCGCATCGACGGTGTAGAGGTACGACTCGGCCAATACGTAGGCACCGCCCGACAACGCGGCCAGGTTGTCGAGGCCAATACCCTGAATGATGTCGTACTGTTCGGTCGTCCGGCTGAGAAAGCTGCGCCCCTCGGCGACGATCAGTTCAGTTGAGGAGTGCTCGGCTAATCTGCCTGTGTAATCAGCGTATCTCCCTTTTAAGAGGTTAACGATGGTTGGATTGAGTTCAATGGCTGTAATTCGCTCTGCTCCGTACAGCCGGGCCAGCAGAATGTCAAGCCCACCACCAACCCCGATCAAGAGCGTACTCGGATGCTCATTGCCCAGATGGTAGGCCGCACTGATTACCGCATGGTCGAGGAAGCGAAACCGTTCAAGATCGGCATCACTGCCATCGAACCGGTACATCCCGGTCATCGAGGTACCATCAATCGTGACCAGCTTCAGCGGCAGCTCTGGGCGCTGTTCAAGTGGATAGCGTGAGCTGACTGCCCCCACGATCATTGGTTCGGTGACCACAATCTCCGGCATCACATCAACTCTTCCTACCGCATCCCAATGCGTAAATTCCGGGCCGGTTCCCTGCGCCTGCATAGCCCAACCCAGCTCTTTTGAACCGGGTACGGCCAGGGTTGGCGGTCGCACAATCAGCGCGACCAGCAAGAGACTCTCGACCCCGATCAGCGCTACCGGCAACCAGCGCTGCCATCCTCGTGCCTCGTATCCCAACAGGATGGCCGCGAATGCACCGATCACCGCAATCAGCGCAATGACTGCCGGGCCGTTAATGAGCTGAATAACCTGCAGAACTGTAATTGTGGCGATACCGGCTCCTGCCATGTCGGCAAAGTAGAGGCGGTGCGAACTACCGGCCCACCGCCCGAAGATCGCCGCGATCACCAATCCACCACTAAAGAATGTGCTGAACAGACAGATGAAATAGATACCAAGACCGACGATAGCCCATCCAAGCTGGGCGGCGCGTAAGGGATCGATGGCGATGGTGCTGATCGCGATCAGGTTGCTCAGGCTGGTGAGACTGAAGATGAGCGCAAGTTTGCCCAACCGACGCTGAAGCTTGTCTGTCCCCCATCGGCGCACGGCGAGAAATGTACCGGCTGCTCCCCCGCCAAGCAGGGCGATACCGATGACCATGTAGGTAAAGTGGTGCCAGATCATGAGTGAGAAGATACGGGTGAAGGTGATCTGCAGGGCAAGAATGCTACCGCTGAGGAGGGTTAGTCCGAGATACTTTCCAGTCGAGTGAAGTGATGGGATAAACTTCATGCCGTGCTCGCTTTCTGAAAGGGTTTCCGATCAGGTGTAGGTGGCCTGTACCTGGTGTTGGCTGCTCGTGAGCCTGATCACCCGGTATGTTTTACCAGCGATCTGGCGTTGCAAGAGTGGCATCCTGTTAGTACCGATGGTGACGGCGGCTAGCCGTGCTGTGCGATGCGTTTCCGGGATGCAAAGGGTGAGGTCAAATCTCGTTGACGGGATGGTGATGGTGCCGCTGAGTCGCTGGTTGTCCCAGTTTAGCTCCTGCAGGTCACTCGCCCTGCGGGCATCGATAAATCGCAGCCACTGCTCAGCCGCCATGATCGGCAAACCAACCTGAGCGGCATAGGCGAGTGTTTGATCAAACCAGCGTGCGACTTCACCGACAATCGGGCCACCGATCAGGAAGGGGTCAATGTGGCACTGTAACCCCAATGCTGCCGGGTAACGATCAACACTCGCTGCAATCTGGGCAATGCTTTGCGCGGCTGCCTGTTCACCGCTGAAACCAACCTCGTAGCCAGTTTGAAACACCGACATCAGGTGTTCGTCAACCAGGTGGGTCGCCTGCTGGTACACATCGATTACCGTTCCATCCCGGTCAACGAAGCGCAGTGGCAACCCGCTCCCGTTCAGATAGCCCATTGTCCATGTGCCATCAGTTTTGCGCACAGCCGGGCCGCTATGGTAGTGATCGAGGTTCATGCGAATACCATAAGCCGCCTGGACGATAGCATTCTCAACCCAGCCCTGCCAGAGGATGCGATGCGTGCGTACCGTTGGCGGCAGTGGCCCATAGCCGAGCTTGATGAATTCACTCCAGTTTCGGTAATAGCCGGCTTCCAGCCCCTCTTCGACGTAGGGATGCATGCCGAATTCGTGACCACGATCACGCCACGCCTGCACATGGTGTGGGGCCGGCAACGGATCATCACCGCCGATGGTCGAGCCGATTACCGGTGCCCGGCTCAGCATCCAACGCAATTTACGGCTCAAGCGCCCGGACGCATCTGTTGGTGGTGGTGTGTAGTAGATCGAAGCTGTGCCGTTATGACGCTCAACAATGCCCAGCCACTGTTCAATGTGGCTAACCCGACTGCCATGCGCATCGCCGGTGGCAATGATTGCACCGGGAGCGTTGTCGGGCAGGTACCATAGACGAGGTAGCGGTAATGGACTTACCTCTTCAATCATGCGACTGAGCAGGCGCTGATGTTCGTCGGCCTGGGGAATGGCGATTCGTTCCAGATCAATCCAATCGACGAAGAGATCGCTTGCCCGCAACCCCTCCATCAGATCGCGTTCCTGGTTCATCCAGGCCGGGTTGCCCTGTCGGATCAGGGCAATCGTCAGCGCCAGATCAAACGTCCACAATGCCGCATGCCCGGCTCCGAACCGGTGAAACGTTACCAGCGGATCACCATTGCTGCCGGTGGCAATAATCTCCGCCCCCTGCACCGTCACCCGCTCGTACACAGTATGAAGTTGCAGCGGGCCACTGATGCCGGTTGCAGGAATGGGAAAGAGCGAATCATCACGCTGAGATGATCCCAGGTACCTGACACCGAATATCTCGGCCAGCACGGGATCAGGACGAATGCCGATCAGCCCACCCCCGGTGCGCACAAAGTGCTGCAACCACGCCACCTGTCCGGCGGACAACGGTACCGAACCGATGATGATCACTGCACCAGTACGAACCTGATCTATCTGATCAACCTGATCAAAGTTGATCCGACGCAGACCAACAAACCCCTCTGCCCGGAGTATTTCGCCGAGGTACGCGGTAAAATCGGGCCGCGGTGCCGGATCGGCTACCAGGAGTAGCGGTGCAAAACCATCGGCAACTGGCGGCAAACTCACGTTTGTGCCCGCTGCGGGTGGCGGCAATGGCCAGTGTTCCGCACCGTAGGTCACCAGCCCACCCAGTCCGGTGGCAGCCAGCAGGCCAGAGAGAAACGCTCGACGGGTTATCGGTCGCTGCAAGTAGTGCATAAGCGTCTGTCTTATCCCCGGCGACGCCGACCGGCAACCGGACGACGCCGTGTTGGTCGTTTCGCCGCTGTCGGTGGTAACGATGTCTGCCGTTCTTCGGGTATGTTGATTGGTGCCTCGCCAACCGCCCGTTCATACAGCTCTTCTGCTGCTTTATACGCTGTATCGGTTTCAACCGCCGGTACCACAATCACCCGTCGATCCTCGTGAGGTGATGGCGTGATGATGACCTGTGGTGCTGTGGCCGGTGTTGGCGGTGGCGTCTGATTGGTGTCAACTGCACGGGTGGTATGTGCAGGAGTGGTGTTCTCAGCTTGCTGTGTTGTGTTTGTCCACTCACCCTTACCGGGATTGAGTAATCGCAGCGGAATGTCGCCTAACAGGTGGCGCAGGCTGGGCAACGGTAGGCGGGGCTGTTCTTTTCGACCGGGGAGTACATACTCTTCGGTCAACATTACTGCACCCAACACACTATCAGTGCGTTTAAGGGTGAGTCGTTTCAGGCTCTGCTGGATGTCGCGACTGCTATCTTCAACCGGTTTCAGGGCCAGGAGAACCCCATCCATCATTGGCGCCAGCAGGGCAGCTTCCACGCCGTTCAGGGTTGACGGGCCATCAAAGATCAGAATATCGGCAGCCCGTTGCAAGCCGTCAACCAGCGCGGGCCAGGGCTGCGAGGGTGGCAACGGGCGCCCCTGGTCATCGGTATTGCGGGCCAGCAGCAGCACATTCTTGATCGGCGTCACCCGCAGACTCGACCAGACCTGGGCTTCGCCGTCAATAGAGATCGGTTGCAGCACTGCATTTGGATCGGCAAATAACTCGCTGAGGATAGCCCGCTCGGTTTCGGCATCAACCAGCAGCACGCGATAGCCGGATAGCGTGTAGCAGTGCGCTAGATCGACGGCTAACGCACTGCGCTCATTTGAAGGTCGTGGCCCGCTCACCATCAGAATCCGCGCATTGCGCGGCAACCCGGCCAGGACGATCTGGGTGTGAGCCTCTTTCACTGCGTTAAAGCGCGTTCTTGCTTCTTCGTCGCTGAGATAAATCGCTGGCTGTTTACCCGGTACCACACCGAGAAAATTCAATCCAAACCGGCTACGCAGATCGTTGTGACTCCGCCAGCGCGTATCGATCATCTCCAGCACAAACGAGGCCATCATCCCCAGGATTAACCCAGCCAGTCCCGCGATAGCTACCGTCAGATTCCGCTTATTCGGTAATGGAGCCGTGGGTACCTTGGCCGACTCGAAAATCGACAGACTATTCACCAGACTGGTATTCTGGAGGCGCAGTAACTGCGCATAGGCGTTTTGGGCAGTATCACGGGCTAGTTCCAGTTCCTGTAGCCGATTGCGTGCCTCACGCAAATCGGTAGCGCTGGTTGCCTGCGCCAGCATCTCACGGGTTTGGGCGATCTGGCGATCAAGTTGATCAATTTCGGCCTGTGAGCGTGCAATCTGTTCATTGAGCAAATTGCGTTGCGCAGCAACGTTTTCCGGTGAATTTGGGCTAAAGCGTACCAGCTCATGCGCTATCGCATCAGCAATCGCTGCGGCCCGCTGCGGGTTTGTGTCGGTAATGGTAATATCAAGCAGGCTTGCCTGCCGATTGACATTGGTGGCGAGCATATAGGTGCTGATCACCTGCCAGGGAAACGGTAAACCCAGTTTCTCAACGACAGGAGCCAGAATGACCTCGCGGCGCGCCATTTCAGCGTAAAAACCTGCGACGGTGGCACTCAAGCCGAATGTCTGCGGATCGGGCGTGGCGGCAAGTGTATCACCCACCTGCAACGTTGTGCGACTCACATAGTAATCAGGCTGCCGCAAGGCAAAAACAAAGGTGGCACTGGCAGCGATCACCGCTGCCAGCAGGGCCAACCACCACCATCGTAGTAGAATCCGCACATACGACCAGATGTCGCTCCAGGTGAGCATCACATCAGCTCCTTCTTAACCGGTAGCAGGCAAAATGACTAGATCGCCTACTTCCAGCCCACTTATGATTTCAGCTTTGCCATCAACCACCAAACCGAGTTCGACATCAACCCGCTGCGGCCCTTGTTCAGTAGGCACCAGAACGTGGGTACCACCGTCACGACGGATTGCCTCTATCGGGAGCCAGCGCACATTTTCACGTCGACCAAAATCAATCGTTACCAGAGCCGGATCACCGACTGCTAGCGCGAGATTACCGGCGTTGTACGTGACGTGAAGCTCTGGCGTCTGGAGGGGATTGGTCAGCGTCGTGCTTTTCCGAATCACCCCATTAAAGGTACGTCCAGGGTAGCGCACGAAGCTGATCGTGACCGGGGTGCCATCTGAAATCCGCTCAAGATCGGTGCTACTCACTGCACTGATGGTGATCTGTAATCCCGAATTATCCATCAATCGGATGACCGGCATTTCAGCCTGCACCGGAAAACCGACCAGGGCATCAATGGCGGTGATTGACCCGTCGAAGGGGGCATAAATACGGCGCGCTTCGATCTGACGCTCGATCTCTTTGATCATGAGTTCTGAAGCAGCCAGGCTCTTCACCAACAGCGGATCGGGGGTAGCGCGTTGACGTGCGGCATCGAGTTGAATCTGCGCCTGTTCAACTGCCCGACGAGCCGCCATGGTTTCAAATTGATCCGCACCATTGAGCAACCGATCAAGGCGGGCACGGGCCAGGGCTACATCCGCTTCTGCTGCCTGAACCGCCGCGATCTCATTGCCACGGGCAGTGTCGAGTTCGATTTGGGCCAGCGCCACTGCACTCTCTGCCGCCTGAAGTTCAACCATCAACTGATCAACCAATGCCCGTACCTCCGGCGTGTCCTCGACCTCCAGACGGGCGCGAGCCTGGCCGTAGGCAGCCTGCACCCGTTGCAACTCGGCGACCCGGTCGGCCAATGCCCGTTCGGCGCGCGTCTTGACGGCAGAGGCATCATTGCGTGTCCGTGCCAGTGCTGCCTCTGCCCGTTGCAGAGCCGCACGTGCTTCCGCGATCTCGGTTGCCGAGGCTGGAGTTGTCAGTTCAGCAAGGCGATCCTGTGCTGTTTCCAGTGCGACTTCGGCGGCTCGCACCTCGATTTGGGCACGGGCTACTGCCTGATCAATTGCCCGTCGATCTTGTTCGGCATTAATCTGCGCCTGACGTAGACGGTCTTCGAGCGTACCCAGATCGATCTCGGCCAGGAGCTGCCCGGTTGTGACCTGCGCACCTACTTCAATGTACAGATTGCGGAGAATACCACTCTCGCGGAACGCCAGGTCGCGTTCCAGGATGGGCGTAACCTGACCACTGAATTCGCGCCGGTCCTCAAACGTTCCCAGGGCGACTGCAACAGTCCGCTGCACCGGTTCAGTTGCCGTAGCGGTTGGTTCTACCACCACAACCGTTGGTTCCGGTGTTGGTGGTGGCGTCCATGGCTCGGGTGTAGGGGCGCCAACCAGGCTGCTGATGCTGCACCCACTCAACCCGACCAGGAGAGTGATCATCAGGATATGCCGAACAACACACTGTAGACGGTCTTCCATAGCATTCCCTGTACTACTGTGGTACGGTGGTCAGTACACCGGTTAGTGGTTGCGTGGTCACCGATACCGGCCTGAGTTCCTCTTGCAGCAACCATCGCGTTGCCGCCAGCAGATCGTCGGCGATATGGGTTGGTTGATAGCGCCGTAATTCCGGTTTCTGTAATTCTGCACTGCCTCTCCCACTCTTGACCAGAATCGTTTGGCATCCCATCCGCTGACCGGCAGCAATATCGGTGAGCGCATCGCCAATCAGGAATGTCGTTCGACAATCAATCTGGTGCCGGGCTGCCAGCTCCTGGATCATACCGGGTTGCGGCTTCCGGCACCCACAACGCTCTTCCGGGGTGTGAGGACAGTATCGGATATCGTCAATAGTTGCCCCGTGATAACGGGCAATCGCACGCAAGTGGGCATGAATTTCTTCGAGCGCCTCTACCGTCATCAACCCACGCCCAACCGCTGCCTGGTTGGTGATAATAAAGATGCGAAACCCGGCACTGGTTAGCAGACGCAACGCGGTCAGCGCACCCGGTAGGAACTGAAACTCGGCCAGATTTTTGACGTGATCAGGGCGGTTGTGATTAATAACCCCATCGCGGTCGAGAAAGACAGTGCGCATAAGACCCCTCCCCTGGCGCTGCATGCAAGATGATTCCACGTGGTGAAGAAGGCAGGCTGCAGCGACAGTGTTACAGTACACGCTCTTGCTGACGATCTGCTAACAGAGGTAGGAACTATTTATGACAATCCTGTCACGTTCGTTTGGTACTGTATGTATATTGAAATATTGCCTTACGACTGAGGAGCATACCGATGATCATCTCACGTACCCCGTTGCGGGTCAGCTTTGTTGGTGGTGGCAGCGATTTGCCGGCGTTTTATCGCCATGAACCGGGTGCAGTGGTCAGCACCGCCATCAACAAGTACATCTACATCACCGTCAACGAGAAGTTTGATCACCAGATTCGCGCCAGTTATTCGATCACCGAAATTGTTGAGCGGGTTGATGATCTCAAACATCAGCTCATTCGCGAAGCGCTACGCCTGGTGGGGCGTATGAATGCGATTGAAATCACGTCGATTTCGGACATTCCCTCGCAGGGTACCGGTCTTGGCTCATCGAGTACCTACACCGTTGGCCTGCTCAATGCCCTCTACGCCTTTGTAGGCCGCTTTGCCGGTGCCGAGCGTCTGGCCCGCGAGGCATGCTTCATCGAGATTGATCGGTGTGGTTCACCCATCGGAAAGCAGGATCAGTACATAGCCGCGTATGGTGGCTTTCAATTCATTCAATTTAATCCTGATGAGACGGTCTTCGTCGATCCGATCATCTGTCGTGCCGACACCAAACAGCTCCTCCAGCAGCGCTTGCTGATGATGTATACCGGTGCCACACGCAGCGCCAGCGATGTGCTGCGCGAACAGAGTGCCAATACCGAGCGCGATGAGACCCGTCGGCAACATGTGCGCCGGATGGTTGCCCTCGCCCACGACCTGCGGGTAGCGCTCCACAATGATGATCTCGATGCCTTCGGTGAGATTCTCCATGAGGGTTGGATGCGCAAACGCGAGCTGGCCAGCGGGATTTCCAGCTCACAAATCGATATGTGGTACGAACGGGCTAGGGCTGCCGGGGCCATCGGCGGTAAGATTCTAGGCGCCGGTGGCGGCGGCTTTCTGCTGCTCTACGCGCCTGAAGAGCGTCACGAGTCGATTAGGGCTGCCCTGCCAGAGTTGCGCCACGTGCCGATCCGGTTCGAGCCACAAGGGAGCAAGATTATTTATGTTGAAGAGCGTTGATGATACATGTCCGGTTTGCCTCTAGCCTGGGCAAAGGCCGGTATCATTGACGCCCCTGGTACAATCAGAGAGCAAATACGCAGGCTGAGTCTTGATCCAGGCTCAGCAGATGCTGTTGTGAGGGGAGGGGGCGGATAACCAGGCTATTCAACGGGGTACGTCGCAGCAATTGCCGGTGAATGTTCTCAGACGTTCGCAACATAAAGCTTTCTTCAACGGCTGTTCGCGAAAGGAGAACCGCTCTTGAGCCACTTCCACCGGAAGCGATTGTTGATCATTGCTACGTTTGCCTTCATCCTTTCGTCCACCATCGCACTGGCGAACGATCTACCCTACCGGCAGTGGGTACCGGTGATTTTCGGTCCATCACCTGAACCACAATACCTTATCAATGCCCCCTACTTTCCGGTATCCAGCGTCACTAACGAGCGGTTTGAGCAGATGGCAATCTTCTGGTTTGGGCAGCTCAGCCGCAGTACAAACTATACCGATGTTCGAGTCGGTTACAACGACAACGCCCTTTTCCTCTACCTGGCCAGTTTTGATCGTCAACTCTGGTACGATACCACCCCATCAGCAACCGATCTCACTGCCTGGGATGCGGCCACACTACTGATTGATACTGCCAACGGTACCCAGCTTAGTGCAGCCAGTTTCCGGTTTGTAGCCCAATTACGCAACGGCAATACCCCCGACCCCGCGTATCAATTGAGCCAGCGTGGCACCGGTGGAAGCTGGACAACCACCGCAGTCGCTTTCTCGTCGATTCCCGGCTGGCGCGGTGATCGCCTGAATGACAATAATGACAGCGAAGATCGGGGTTGGGCGATGACATTCCAGATTCCATTCACCAGCCTTGGCCTCAGTGGCCGGCCACCCGATGGCACGCGCTGGCGGATGGCCCTGATCCTACACGACCGCGATGATGCTACCGGCAGCTCGATACCCAATCAGGTATGGCCGCCGGCACTGAATGCCAGCCAGCCGTCAACCTGGGGTGGGATCAGGTTTGGGTTACCGGTCTACACCCCACCATCTGTCAGTGCCACGCAGACATTTCAAATCCGCCACGGCCTGAATGGGGTTACCGTCATTGATGCCGGGATTGGCGGTGTCAATTCCTACATGTGTGATGACAGCGGCAATTACTGGGATACCTGGCCCAACCGACCCCGGCCAGACAATCAGGCCGACATCAGCATCCAGAACCAGGCCGATATTGCCGACTGGCCGTGCTTCGCGAAGTACTACATCACCTTCCCCCTCACGTCGCTGCCACCAAGTCGCACGGTGATTTCAGCCACATTGGTATTGAGTCAGATGGGTAATGCGGAACCTGCCCAGGCGCAGCGTTCCCTCATCCAGGCCCTACTGGTCGGCGAGGATTGGAGTCCGGCAACCCTCACCTGGAACAACGCCCCACTGGTGCGCGAAAACATCGGCTCCGGCTGGGTCGATCCCATTCCCGGCTTCCCCGGCGACTGGACACGACTGCCGAAACGAACCATTGACGTGACGCACGGGGTGGTTCAGGCGTATACCAGCGGCCAACCCTTGCGGCTGGCACTCTACTCCGCCGACAGTGCCTACCATAGCGGGAAATACTTCGTCTCCAACGGCACCGGCGACTGGAACGCTGCCAACCGCCCGACACTGATTGTCGTCCTATCGCAGTAATTCCCGGTTGTGTCTATATACACCACCGAGACACAGAGGATACAGAGGGGTTTACGTATTCTCCGTGCCCTCTGTGCCGCTGTGGTTTGCCTCTATCCACCACCGAGACACGGAGGACACTGAGAGACGGATATCATATCAAGTCTGCTTTACCTGAAGTCATTGCTCGTGAGCGAATCATCACGCCGGTGATGACGGATCCAGCGTGGATACAGTTTTCGGGCCAGATTACCCGTGACGCATCGTTTGGCGTGCGGCAGCCGTGCTGCCGCATCCACCGCACGTACCAGCAGGCGCTGGTCGTAGCGCATACCGGTGCCGGTACGTGACCCTGGTAGTCAGGCCGGCAGCCTCTCTCACCATCGAGCACGCTGTGATCTTTACCTCTCTGTGCCTCTGTGGTGCAATTAAAACCACCGAGACACAGAGGACACAGAGAGTTTTACGTATTCTCTGTGCCTCTGTGGTGCAAGACAAACTACCGGCTTCGCACAGTATCGTTACCGATCCGGTTGCAATACCAATCGCTCACCGTCAACCGTGCCGCTGAAGCGCATCGGTATATCGCCAGTCTGTTGCCACAGCGCCAGATAATCGCTGTAACGATTACTCAGCACATTACCGGACTGGCCGGTCGTGTGGATGAAGCGCGACTCCTCGAGATTGGCGAAGTCGATAATCTGGCGGTACGACGGTGCGTTGTATTGCAAATACCCTTCGTTCAACCGCATTGGCGCAACATTGACGGTGAAACTATCACCACCAGTAGGTGTCCGTCGCTCGAAGATGCCGCGTAGCGCCCCGACCTGACTGAACGGGTTATGGGGGAAGACAGCCTGATGGACCCGATCCCAACGCCAACGGCTTGGATCTTCTTCACCCTGTGCCGTTGCCATTGCCGCTAACCCTTTGCTGAACGCAGTGGCAAGGATTGCTGCACAATCCTCGGTTATATCTATGGTCTTGACATTATCGCACCACTCTTGCCGGCCTTCCAGCAACACTCGCCGTAACGCCATTGCTGCGAAGTCACGCCGATGCCGGTACGTTTCGTTGAAAAATTCACCCAATTCGTCGGCAAAAACAGCTTCGAGGAGGGCATGGTAATATCCCTGAAAGATTGCCGCCGCTGCACTATCACCGGCCATCGTGCCATCCCAACTACGTAACAGTTCCAGGGCCGCAGCTTCACGCGGCTCGTTCGGGGTCACCTCGCGTAGTATCGGTAACAATTCACGCGCATGCAGCGATACCACATCGCCGAGCATTGCGCGCATATCGGCAACCGTCAGCGCCGATTTCTGCTCGATCAACTCGATGATCCGCTGGGCACGGTACGGCGCTGCCCACGATGTCCCCAGCAGATAGGGGTAGTTGTCACCCACCACCTGGTTGTTGGCAGTTACAATGTAATCCTGCGCTGGATTGTAAATCTGCGGTAACTCGGTAAATGGGACGTAGCCGATCCACTCATACTCATCTGTCCAACCCGGTACCGGAACGCTGCCATCGCCATTCCGTCGGATTGGGACCAGCCCCGGCGCGTAAAAACCAATATTTCCCTCAACATCGGCGTAAACGAAGTTCTGCATCGGCGCCTTGTAGTCGCGAAGGGCTACAACAAACTCCTGCCAGTTGCGGGCACGGTTGAGATTGATAAATGCGCGTAAGGTAGTATCTTCTGGATCGAGGGCTGTCCAGCGGAAGGCTAGCGGCTCATCTATATCTTCCAGGACATCACTAATCACCGGGCCATGGCGGGTAATCCGCACCGTGAGCGTCACCGGCTCGGAGTCCTTGACCGTGATGACTTCACTGATGAGTGTGACCGGTTCACGCCTACCGTTGTGCTCGACATAATTTTGGGCGTCGATTCGCTCGATGTACAAATCCTGCACGTCCGGGCCGGTGTTCGTCACCCCCCATGCAATCCGTCCGTTATGCCCGATCACCACTACCGGCAGACCGGGAAAGGTCGCGCCAATGGCATTGATGGTTGACCCCTGCACATGGGCTAGATACCAGATGGAGGGGATGCGATTGGCGAGATGCGGATCGTTGACCAGTAATGGTTTGCCGCTAGCCGTTCGGCTCCCGCCGATGACCCAGTTATTGGAACCGGCCAACTGGTCGCCGATGCGATTGATAAATAGAAGTTGGTGAGCGAGATCAAGCATGCGACGAGTTGTTTCCGGCTTGAGATGCGTGTGAGGTGTGTCGGCAGCCGTCGCTGGTGAGACAACCCCGTCGGCGGACATAATGATCGGGCCATCAGAGGTATATGATGGCATCAGAA
Source organism: Chloroflexus sp. (assembly GCF_034432675.1). Taxonomy (GTDB): domain Bacteria; phylum Chloroflexota; class Chloroflexia; order Chloroflexales; family Chloroflexaceae; genus Chloroflexus. The sequence continues at coordinate 25,436 of NZ_DAOUBI010000046.1, forward strand.
AGGCGGCATCTTCAGGCCCGATCTTTGCGATCAGCGTTGCCCGCATCAATTCATTGCTCCAGTTACCACCGAGGTCCCAGGCCATCATCTTTGCCCATACCAGCGAATCGACAGGCTGCCATGGCTCCGGTTGCACGCCCAGGATCAAAAATTCAGGCGGCAAGACCGGATTCATAGCCAGGAACGCATTCACCCCGGCAGCATACGCCTCTAACAGCGCAATCGTCTCACTGTCGAGGCGTTCGAGCGCACTCTGGGCGGCACGGGAGACGCCAAGGGTGCGCAGAAACTTATCGGTTTGCAGGGTGGTTGCACCGAAGATTTCCGACAGACGGGCATGACCGATTCGGCGTTGTACCTCCATCTGCCAGAGCCGTTCCTGCGCATGAACGAATCCTAGTCCAAAGACGGCATCGGCGTCGGTCGTACCGGTAATATGGGAAATGCCATCGCGATCTCGAACAATCGTGACCGGCCCGCTTATCCCGCGTACGTGCATGTCACCATTGGTTTGCGGTAGCGAGCGGCGTAGCCAAAGATAACCACCGCCCCCACCAAGCACCACGACAATCAGTACCAGTAGTATTGCCCAGCCGATAAAGCGTCGTTGCAACCGCATTGTTGCCTCTCTGTATATTCGTGATCTCAGAATGTGGTGCGTATTGTAACACACCTGTTACATTGAGGTGCAGATGATTAAGGCACACATACCGCCTGTAGGGGCGGGTTCTAAACCCGCCTACAACCCTCCCCACAAAACCCGCCCCTACAGAACCCGCCCCAATGGTAATCCTGGCGAGGACGAGGCGTACCGCTAACGTACCGGTAGGGGCGCACGGTCGTGCGCCCCTACTATTACCCGGTACAACAGGCAAATACTCTCATAATGCAAGATGTCACGTCCTGCTGATGTACCGTGTCTGCATTCAAGTAAGCGTTCTCACCGTGGCACGGGCTATCACCCACGCTAGCGGAAGATCAACAACCGCAATCCATTCAACACCACAATAATTGTACTTCCCTCGTGACCAACCACACCCAACGGTAGTGGCACCCCCACAGTCAATGTTGTCAGCACCAGCACCACGACCACCGCCAGCGCAAACACGATATTCTGCCAGACAACGCGCTGGGTCTGGCGGCTTAACCGCAGGGCGTAGACAATAGCACTTAGATCGTCGCTCATCAAGACCAGATCGGCAGTTTCGAGTGCCGCATCGGTGCCGGCAGCTCCCATAGCGATGCCCACTGTTGCTGCTGCCAGCGCCGGCGCATCATTCACACCATCACCGACCATCGCCACCCCACCATAGCGTAGCCGAAGCTGCTCGACAAGCTGTAACTTATCAGCCGGTAACAGCCCGGAGTACACCTCATCAATCCCCAACCGCTGGGCCATTGCTTCAGCCACCTGTGGATTGTCGCCGGTCAGCATCACGATCCGCTCAATACCGGCTGTGCGCAAGGCGGCAATCTGTCGGGCTGAGTCAGGCCGCTCGCGATCCATCACCGCTACTAGCCCCAACCACTGCTGAGTGCGCCAGACAAACAGCACACTCCCCCGCCCCTGCTTCATCAGTTCATCGGCCTGCGCCAGCAAATTCGCGGGTACCTCAATCCCAAATTCGCGGAAGAGCCGTGGCGATCCAACCAGCGTCTCTCCCCCATCCCAATGAGCACGCACACCCATCCCGGTCACTGCGACAAACTGCTCTGGGGGAACAATCGTAATCCCACGCTCCTCAGCCGCCTGCAAGATGGCCCGCGCAATCGGATGCTCTGACGGCTGTTCGGCACGGGCGACAATCGTGAGCAATTCGTGCTCACTCAAGCCGTTCATCGGCACGAGATCGGTCAGCACCGGTTTGCCAAAGGTCAGAGTGCCGGTTTTGTCAAAGGCAATCACCCGTACCCGACTCAACTCTTCCAGATGCACACCACCTTTAAAGAGCACTCCCCGCCGGGCACTGGCGGCAATCGCGCTCAACAATGCCGCCGGCACGCTAATGACCAGGGCACATGGTGACGCGACAGTCAGCAGCACCATCCCGCGATAGAACGTGTCGGTGAACGAAGTACCGCTGATCGGTGGCATCAGCAGAATAAACAGAGAAACCGCCCCAATCACGCCAATCGCATAGCGCTGTTCGAAGCGTTCCAGGAAACTCTGCGAGCGTGCCTTGCGCGACTGGGCTTCACTCACCATAGCGATAATCCGGGCCAGCGTGCTCTCACCGGCAGGTTTTGTTACCCGTACCTCAAGCGCACCGGTCTGGTTGAGCGTACCGGCCAACACTGTCATCCCCGGCCCTTTATATACCGGCATCGACTCACCGGTGATCACCGATTCATCGAATGTACCTGTACCACGCTCAATCACCCCATCAAGCGGAACCCGGTCACCGGGGCGCAGTAGCATCACATCGCCAACCTGCACCTCTTCGATAGCAACATCATACTTGCGGTCGTGCCGACGGATACTGACCCGGTCAGGCCGGAGCTGCATCAGTGCCGTAATCGCCTGCTCGGTGCGCCGCATGGCATACGCCTGCAACACATTGCTCAGCGAAAAGAGAAAAAGGAGAATTGCTCCCTCACTGAATTCGCCAAGGTAAGCCGCCCCCAACGCAGCCAGCACCATCAGCAGATCAACTTCAATCGTCCATTCTTTGAGCGCGTCAATAATGGCACGTACCGCGTAAAAGCCGCCGAAAAAGTAAGTGGCAATATGAACTGCCAGAATGAGGCCGGCCGGTGCCTGCGCACCCTCTAGCCAGATACCGGCAACAATCCCGATCAGCGTCAACACCACAAAGGCCGGTTCCAGGGTTTCATCCTGGAAGATTTGGGTAAACAGCCGTCGAGGAGTAATCCGCGAAGTGGTGATCATTCGTATAGCTCCTCTCTACTGCCGGGTCGGACACCGATCACGAGTGCAAAACCTGGCGATCCTCTGGATCGAGACGGGCCAGCAAATCTTCGCCAAGACGGGCAAAAATGCGTTGGGCGAATAGTTCCATCCAGATAAACTGGCGCGCAATCAAGACCATATTGCGGTTGGTCGTAACCGTGGCGGTTGTGGCAAGATGACCGGAAGCGATCAAAAATTCACGCTCATCGGCGACCAAGATCAGCGTCTCAACCATTCCATGCAGCTCGGTCTCTCGTTTCGGGTGGCGTACAACCTGCCCAAACGAAAAAGGTGCTTCACCGGTCAGAATCACTCCTAACGCTACCCCACGTTCGTGGGCAGCGGCCAGTGCCGGATAGAGTACTTCTACGTCGGCATCAGTCATCACTAGCATCAACTCGCGTTGAGCGCTTTCGATCAGATCACGCGCTGCGGCCAGTGCTTCACGCCGACCACTGAAGTTCCAAAGCCGATCACTCTCTTCGTGGTGAAACAGTGGCATCAATTGCGTGCGCAGTGTTTCAGCCCGTTCACGCGCCTCGCGCTCGTAGCGGTCGAGCAGGATTACCGGTGAAACCGGACGATAGAGCGTTGCCTTTTCTTCAACCGATTTGAGCACAGCACCACGTCCTTCCAGCCGTCCTAACGCCTCATAGACCATTGACCGTGGAATACCCGCCAGTTTACTGATCTGATAGCCGGTAGCTGGATACTCGGTCAATAATGCCAGGTATACCCGTGCCTCGTACTCAGTAAGCCCCAGCGCCGTCAGTTGTTCCAGTAGATTTGCGTTCTCCATAGTTGTTCATTTCCAAACTACTAATATTGTACTGCTCGCCGCAAGATTCGTCAAGAGAGACTTTACAAATTCTGGTCACCATCCACACACAAAACGATGATGGATGTCACCGAAGAAGGTTATTCTCTGCGCTGCAAGTGTACCAGATGGTGCCGGAAGGCTTGTTGATGGACGATTGAGCAGCGCTTCGGCCAGAAACGAGCGCAGCACCTGCCACGCCTCACCCGCCGCGCCCCTCGCAGTAATCGAATCGATACCACCCACAAACGCATGCGGCTGATCGGGAAAGATCACAAAGCGGGTGGTTACACCGGCAGTGCGCAGATTCTCTTCAAGCTGTGCCACCTCACTGAGCGGAATAGAAGCATCGGCGCCACCAAAAATACCGAGGACTGGGCCTTGGATCTGACGCAATACTGCCGGTTCGACATCTGCCATCCCATAAAAGATGCCCGTAGCTGCAACCGCCGGGTTGTGCAATGTGTAGAGTAGTGAAGTCCGGCCCCCATAACAAAACCCGATCACGGCAATCCGCTCGGCGATCACATCAGGCCGTGCGCTCAACCAGGCAAACACTGCATCGAGATCGGCCAGAACCTGTGCTGGCGGTGTGGTTGTCACCTGGTAAATTGCGCGCGGAATCCAGGTTGTACTGGCACCACGAAATGTGTCAGGTGCAACTACCAGATAGCCGTCGGCAGCCAATGCTGTTGCCTTCTCGATAATATCCGGGCGTAGTCCCCACCACTCGTGGATCATAATCACCGCCGGATGGGGGCCGGGTGTCGATGGTTCGGCCACAAAAGCCCGAATCGGACCGTCAGGACCGGGGATGATGGTATTCGTCAGCGCCTCTACCCGTCCACCCCCAATCAACGCATCCATCGGGATACTCACGATCAACGCCAGCAGCCCGATCCCCAGCACAGCACCGATCCAACCGACAACTCGCTTTAATTGTTGCACACTTGCCTCCTCGCATTGACAGTTCATTGCTGATCATGTATACTCTACACCGAAACGACTCCGTAGCTCAACTGGATAGAGCGTCAGCCTCCGGAGCTGAAGGTTGGTGGTTCGAGCCCACTCGGAGTCGCCATCCAGTAACCCACTTCTGACGAAGTGGGTTTTTTGATGTCATATTGTGCCCGGCAGCAATGCTGGAGCTGTTAGCAGTTCATCTAGAACTTATCTCGTCAAAGCTATACTATCGTACTACCCGTCCGTCGTACAGGTGCATGAACGCTTACCAATCGCCAAACGCCAGTATATCCTGCTCCCAGGCGGCCGGTATGGCAGCGAGGAGGGCTACCGCCCATCTCTAGCGCCATCACTTTTTGGATTGGTTGCCTTGCCCGCGCGGCATGCGCGTGTGGCGCGGTGTAGAGTGCGGCAACCATGCTGCCGCAGCAGCCGTGTTCACAATCCGGCACGTGGTACGCCGTTGACCCTGCTGTACCATCTCT
>NZ_DAOUBI010000047.1:0-5784 GCF_034432675.1 Chloroflexus sp.
TGGGTTGCTTTACACGTGCATCATGTGCGTGTCGCGCAGTTTGGAGTGCGGCAGCCATGCTGCCGCGCCAGCCGTACTCACGATCCGGCGCGTGGCATACGGTTCCCCATCCTGGTCACGGGGGTGCTGAATGTGCTCGTGCCAATCAGCGAGTCGGTCAGGCAGGCATGCGACACCTGCGCGTAGACGGTTATGTTGCACGAGATTCGTGCCTGCGCACCAGCGGCCACGGCCAGTACCTATCGGCGGTGGATGGGATGTCTCCACGGGGAACGCTTGCAGCCGGGTCTAACGCAGCGTGACATGTGGGTAATGCATAGCCCCGCTGGGGGGAGGAACGGACAGCGCAAAAGAACGCAGCCGCCGTCAACCGCAATCCCGGCCCCCCTCCTAACCTTCCCCCGCTGGGGGGAGGAACGGACAGCGCATACGAACGAACCCAACGTTTATCGCATTAGAACGTCCCAGTGCAGCTCGCCGTTCTCCCCGCTCCCGCAGCGCGGGAGCGGGATTGGGGTGGAGGCGTGTCGCATACCACCATCGCCCCTCCTCAATCTGGAAACAGCTCATCCACCTCTTGCTGGACCTGTACCAGATCAACTGCACGCTGGGTGCGTTGCTGGATATAGCGGTAAAACTGCTCATCGTAGGCACGGGTTTGCACCACGACCGGCATGGGTACTGCGTGACCAAGCACAAGTGCCTGCTGGCGGGTGTCGAGGTTGGCCAGCACAGCGCGGAGCCGGGTGCTACCGCCGACACCGGTGAATACGGCGTCAATATCGTGTTCATCACTCAGAAGGGCAGTAATGCGCGTACCAAGCTGGCTGAGCACCTCGCTGTCGATAGAAGAGGGCCGCTGATCAACAACCAGCAAAGTGACGCTATACTTGCGCATTTCGCGGGCAATCGTACCGAAGATGGTTTGCCGCGCCAGTCGTGGGTTAAGGAATTTGTGCGCTTCTTCGATAGTGATCATCAGTGGACGAGGGCGATCCGCTTCGTTTTTCGTTTGCAGATAGCGTTCAGTCTGTTCGCGCCAGCGCTGGTGAATACGCCGGGTGAGAATGTTAGCAACCAGCATATAGGCTAATGGCTCATCGTAACGACCAAAACTTAGCACTACATGCCGACCAGCCATCAGCGCGTTGATGAGATGATCGACGACTGATAGATCGGCCTGCGAGTGGACAAAGCCGAGACGCTTCAGTTGCAACGTCTTGCGCTTGAGGGCTTGTAGTGAGGCCAGACTGGCACTCTTCTGTTCGGCAAATGCCTTCAAGGCTTCCTGACTCATCTCCCACAACTTAGCCAGCCATTGATTGCGGTACTCGTCAACCAGTAATTCGGCTGTCTCAGCCGCGGTAGGATTGAGATTCAGCTCCTCGCTCAACAACAGCACATCTTCCGGTTCGATCTGATCGTAGCCGATCACAATCTCGCCATCGATCTGCCCGTGATTGAACGCACTATCGGCCAGACTGTACACCAGGACGCGGCTCCCGAAGAGCTGACGCAACCCCTTAACAAAATGACTTCCTTCCGAGCGGGCCATCCATCCATATTCATTGTGCATATCGAAGATCAGATTAGAGGCCACGTCGCTCAGAATCACTCCGCATACCAGGAGGCGGGTCAGAAAGCTCTTACCGGTACCACTTTTCCCGAAGACGCCATTCGAGCGCTCGACCAGGCGATTCAGGTCGATACATACCGGCACCGCCATATCAAGCGGCGTCCCGATCATAAACCGGCTCCCCTCTTCTTGACCAAACACTTGCGTGAAGTCGGCTTCGCTAGCCTCGTAGAGCGGGGCGAAATGAGGTGGCACTGTTTTAACCGGCAACAAATCAGCATTCCCGTCGAGAGGCAGCATCAGACGAAGATCGAGCCGAAGTTCGCCATAGGTTGTGGTACCGCTAAGCACGCTGGCAAAAAACTCATCGGCCGGTGGTGGATCGATCATCACCTTTGGTGTCGTCGCCCCAAGCCGGACATCGGTCACCATCGCGAAAAAGGTGAAGCGCTGGCCCTTCACGACGACAAACTTGCCAACGCGCATATCTTCAACCGAAGTATTGGTATCGAGCCGTACTGTTAACCCTTCCTGAAGCGAACCGCCAGTGACCACACCGAGCCGTTGCCGTTGCTGCATATGAACCTCCTTCACCGTATGCACGTGACTGATCTTAACACAGGTCGGCGTGGGAGAGCTTATTACAAAAAGATAAACCGAATGATGCACGCGGAAATTTGGCGATCTATTACGTTTTGTAAAGTGATGAAAGGCACAGAGTGAATGAGATATACTATGCGCATCCTCATTGTAGAAGACGAAGCCAATGTGCGCTCTTTCTTGCACAATGCAATGAAAGCATTGCGTGGTGGTATGAAGGTTGATACGGCGAATCATGGTGCCGATGGCTTGAAACTGGCACGTCGTCAATGGTACGACCTGATCATCACTGATTACCATATGCCAAAGATGGACGGTATCGATCTAACCTTCACCTTGCGCCAGGAAGGGTATACTATGCCAATTGTGATGATCTCTGCCGATCCCATTGTTGAGCCGTATGCGTTAAATGCAGGCGCTAACCTCTTTCTGGCGAAGCCGGTTAGCCTGGAAAATCTCCGTTACATGCTTGATCTCTTCGGTCTGTAGGGTTTCCAAACACCAGATGCGATCGATGGCAGACGTGCGACGCATTGTATGTATCGCACGTCTGTGGTTTGTGTGATACCATCTTTAGCGATATGGAGCATGGTGAACAAGATACCGGAGCTAGCATGCAAACAATTCCACGGTATGACGGTTATATTTTCGATCTTGATGGTACGATCTATCTGGGTGAGACTCTCTTGTCCGGTGCGGCTGAACTCTTGCAAACGCTACGCCGTGAGGGGCGTCGGGTCACATTTCTCTCGAACAATCCGACGAAGACACGTCGTCAGTATGCCGAGCGGTTGCAGCGCCTGGGCATTGCTGCCGATGAGCACGAGATTGTGAACAGTTCCGCAGTTATGGTCGAATGGCTGCTGGCCAATGCGCCCGGTGCGCCATTGTTCGTCGTTGGCGAAGCACCACTCATTGGTGAACTGGAGGCAGCCGGTTTTCCCCTGAGTGAAAAACCGGGTGAAATCGCCTTTGTGGTTGCTTCGTTTGATCGAACTTTTACCTATCGCAAGCTACAAATCGCCTTTGATGCGATTCGGGCGGGTGCGCGGTTGGTGGCGACCAATCCCGACCGGTTCTGCCCGGTGCCCGGTGGCGGTGAGCCGGATGCTGCTGCAATCATTGCCGCTATCGAAGCCTGCACCGATACCCGTTGTGAGGTAATTGTCGGTAAGCCGTCACCGATTATGGCCCGTACTGTTACCAACCTGATCGGCCTGCCGCCTGAGCGCTGTATCATCGTCGGTGACCGTCTGATGACCGACATTGCCATGGGGGTGACCGCCGGCATGGATACCGCTCTGGTCTTGACCGGTGATAGCCAGCGCGCCGATCTGGAGCGTTCGCCGTATCAGCCAACGTATGTGCTGGAGCGGATCGATGAGCTGATTGGTGGGAGTGGCGTTTGAGCGCACACGGTCACCTGATAGCACTTCCATCGCTCGTGCGGCCTGCGCAATACCCATAACCCGGCATTATCTCCAGATTGCTGAGTCGATCACACCGCTGCTAAAACCCCTTCAACGCAGTACTGTACACATCATATCGCTATAGTGCGGAGGCTATGCTTCCGCACTCGCTATCTTTACTCCGCAAGGGTATCATGTCCGTCACGTCACCAGTTTTAGTGCCATCGTGCGACCAATTCACCGTTGCAGTGCTTTGTAGCAATCACTTGGGTGATACGTAATACCTTTGTCGATACACAGCCTTTTGTAGATATATGATATGCCTCTTTGTTCCATCTTAATGGCCAGTTTTCGATGTAACCTGAAAAAGTATGACAGAAATGTCGTTTTTTAGAGATTTGTGGTATAGATTATTGACATGTTGTTGGGTGTGTGCTATATTCTGTCATGTATCGTACTACGTCACATCAGTATCTCCCCTGTAAACCTAAATATAGATGTTACTATTGCAGGAGTTTGGTCTTGCTATTCTTGCCTGTCGTTATGTTAACGAAGAATTGCAATATTTGAAGTATTGATATTTCCTTGTTTTTCTGTTGATGGTCGATAAAGTTTTGTTTAAAACAATGACATGAGTTGTCATTTGAGAATACTCGATAGCAATAAGGACAACTCAAGTGCACGAGAGGAGGAAGATCCATGAAAACAATGAAAGCCGCTGTAGTTCACGACTTCCATCAACCATTGCGCATCGAGGAAGTTCCCAAGCCGGAGCCGGGCTTTGGTGAGATTGTGGTCAAGATCGAGGCATCGGGACTCTGTCATACCGATATACACGCAGCGCATGGTGATTGGCCGGTAAAACCAAAACTTCCATTCATTCCGGGGCACGAAGGAATAGGCATTGTTGAAAGTGTCGGTGCAGGGGTAACTAACGTAAAGGAAGGTGATCGTGTTGCAATCCCCTGGCTGGGGTACGCCTGTGGTGAGTGTAAATATTGTGCTTCTGGATGGGAGACGCTTTGTGAGCGTCAACTGAATACTGGCTATTTCCTTGATGGGGCACATGCTCAGTATGCAAAAGCGTATGCGAAGTATGTGGGTATTGTTCCGGCTGGGATTTCTGCCCTTGACGCCGCACCGTTAACCTGTGCTGGCGTTACCACATACAAAGCTGTTAAGGTCTCCGGAGCTCGTCCCTCGGAGCTGGTAGCTATCTTTGGTGTTGGTGGATTGGGGCATCTGGCATTGCAGTATGCCAGAATCGTCGGGGCCACGGTAGCGGCTATTGATCTCCTGGATGAGCGATTACAGACAGCACGCGAACTTGGTGCAGATATTACCATTAATGCCAGCACCCAGGACCCCATTGAAGAACTGAAGAAGTGGGGCGGTGCTGACGCAGCCATCTGTTTAGCCGTTTCACCGAAGGCTTTTGAGCAGGCTTATCGATCATTGCGACGTGGCGGGCGACTGGTTTTCGTTGGGCTTCCGGCTGATAACATGATTCAGTTGCCAATCTTCGAGACAGTGCTCAACGGTATTCACGTCATGGGTTCGGTTGTTGGAACCCGCGCCGACCTGGCAGAAACATTTGCGTTACATGCTGTGGGCAAGACGCGAGTGTTCTTCGAGACGCGAAAGCTGGATCAGGTCAATGAAGCCTTCGAGGAGGTTGAGCACGGACGTAACAAGGCACCACGAATCGTCTTCTCCGAATTTTAATGCAAAACCGAGTCGCCACCTTTATCACCACAGAGACACAGAGGATGAGTATAATCCGGGTTGATACCGTGAGGCGTAACGTAGCACATCTATAGGAACTGTTTACTACCTGCATCGTTCGTGCGGTTGTGCCATACGGTGTTTAGTGCAACGTCGTGTTTGCTGACAGTCAGACTCTATGGCCTGCTCACCGCATAGGTGGCAATTTGGGTAATGCAATGAGTAGTATGTAGTATGGAGCGGGGCTTTGATGGTCATGCCCCGCTTCGACTACGACTGGAACTTGTTTCAAAAAGCTGCTCTGTTGCAACCATTGATTAAATGTGGTAACAATGGCTCCTGCACCCGCGAGCAAGCCGTTCTGGCAACGTTGCGCGTCTCGCCTATCACCTGAGCCAAACGGCGCTGCCACGTTCTGCGCATCCGAACCGTCCGCATCAAGTCACCGTGCCCCAGGTGGCGGCGTGCGTGCTG
>NZ_DAOUBI010000048.1:0-4513 GCF_034432675.1 Chloroflexus sp.
ACGCTGCGTAGTATACTCGAAGGTCGTCAGCTTGTCAAGTGGCAGAGCAATCACAGGCAACGTACCCGCTAGATCGCTTCAGGAAGCGGTAAAGAGGCTAGAAGACTGCGAACCATCGGATCGTTCTATGTAAGATTCACTGTCTGGTCTTCCGCATGACCTCTCTCCTCTTTGCCGATCTGCCCCTTTGTTATACTATGCATAGTTGTGCTTGCGAATGAGGTGCATCCATGTGGCTCACTCTTCTCTGGGTTGTGATCGGATTGGGGCTTGCCGGTAGTTTTCTCGGTCAGTGGCAACGAATGCGTCAGATGCCACGGTTAATGTCGCCGTGCCTTCCCCCTGATCCGCCGTTGATCTCGATTTTAATTCCTGCGCGCAATGAAGAGCGGGGAATTGGCCGTTGTGTGCAAGGAGCATTGGCCCAGCGCTATCCTCATATTGAGGTAATCGTGGTTGATGATGGCTCAACCGACCGGACACCGGCAATTCTGGCCGATCTGGCAGCTACCGATGCCCGGTTACGGATAATCACCGGGAAACCGCTGCCACCGGGTTGGGTTGGTAAATGCCATGCCTGCCAGCAGGCCAGTAGTGCGGCGAGCGGTGAATGGTTGCTCTTTCTCGATGCAGATACGGCGCCGGCGCCTGATCTGGTAGCCGCCTTGCTTTGTCATGCCTTGTCAACCAATGGCGATATGGTGACAATCTTTCCCTTTCTTGAGTTGAAGACGTGGTCTGAGCGATTGATCTTGCCGCCATTCGTGGCCTTGATCGTGTCCATCTTTCCTTTCGAGCGTCTGGCTAAGCCTGATGTTCGCCCAGAAGAGGTATTAGCGAACGGTCAATGCATCTTTGTGCGCCGTTCGGCGTATGAAGCGATTGGTGGCCACGGAGCGGTACGGGCTGAGGTGCTGGAAGATGTTCGCCTCGGCCAGTGTTTGTGCGCCGCCGGTTTCACGGTGCGTGGTGCGATAGGGATGGAGTATCTGGCAGTACGGATGTATACGAATGCCGCTGAAGTGATCGAGGGTTTGATGAAAAATGCCTCGGCAGGATCGCGGAGTGGTGGCTGGCGTTCCTTAATGGGAATGACGTTGCTATTGGTACAGGCATATGGCCCATTGCTGTTAATGATCGGTGGTTGGTTCACCGGTGGCTGGGCAGGAAGTCTGGTTTCGCTGGTCGGAATGGTATCGTGGCTGGTTGGCCTGCTGTTTTGGGGAACGCTATATCAACGGTTTTACCGGCTCAACCCACTGCATGCTGTTCTCTGGCCGGTCGGTTTGCTGATGTATTTGCTGATTGCCGGGTATGGCATTCTGCGCGTTCGATTAGGACAGGGAGTGGTTTGGAAGGGGCGACGGTATGCTGGTTAGCCGGGGGGGTGGGCCGATTACCTATCGGCCCACCGGTGCTGCTCATCAGGCCAGCTTGAAGTCAATGTGCAGGAATTTACGGGTTACCGGATGGCGTTGCACGACATAAATCACGACCGGGTATGTCGTACCTTCGATGTCGAGGTTGAAGGACTCGCCTTTCGGCACCGTTCGGAAGATCTGCTCGAAATCGCGTTCGTTGATCTGAATCGCCGTGGTTTCAACGCCTTTGCCGTAGAAATTAGCCGGCAAAATCCCTTCCCGACGGAGTGTTTTGACTTTTTTGCCAAAGATGTGGCGTCGCTGAGCTGTTAGGGTAACGTTTGCCATAGTTTGCCTCTCTTTAGTATTTACGGAGGGGAGAAGCCAGCCCGTTGCCGGCCCGAGACCCTCCAGCGATCCGAAGGGATAGTATATCATAAAGCCGGAATATCGCTGCAATCTGAGGTGATTCGTTGTCTATGAATTCTGTCTCTGAACTGGTGGCTGATGTGGCCGTCCTCACAGACTCCTTGCCATCCCAACACCAGGGCATCTTCTCTTACCGTGTACCTGATCATTTGCAAGCGGCCATCGCGGTAGGACAACTGGTGTGGGTACCGTTGCGCCAACAGCAGGTTCAGGGGGTAGTTCTGACAATGCAGCGCCGCACTGTCAGTGGATTGCGCGATCTGATTGATCTGGTCGATCCTGATCTGTCGATCCCACAACTGACAATTCAATTAGCGCATTGGGTGGCCGAGAACTGCTATACAACGCTGGCAGCGGTGCTTGATCTCTGTTTGCCGCCAGGCATGATCCGGCAGGCGGTGACAACCTGGCGGGCAACGGCGGCAGGGCTTACGTGTGAATTGGGTGCATTACCAGAGCGTGAGCGGGCGATCCTCTTTTATTTGCGTCGGCACGGGGAATTGAGTGAGGCCGACTTGCGGGCGGCGCTGCGCGGAAGTGATGCAAATCTGCGGGCTGCGTATCGATCATTGGCTGAACGAGGCCTAATTACGCGCCGTTTGCGCATCGATCCACCACGAGTACGTCCCCACCAAGAGCAGCTTGTCCGGTTAACCTTGCCCGATCTCGATCAAGCAATAGCCGAACTGCGCCGTGCCCCTAAACAGGCAGCAGCGTTGCGCTGGTTGGCTGAACGGACGACAAGTGATCTTCCTACGGTGAATGAATTACGGCGGGCGACAGGTATTGACAGTACAGGGATACGTGCGCTTGAACGGCGGGGTTTTGTACAACTGGTTGGTCGTGAAATCTATCGGGATCCGCTGGCAACAGTACATCCGGCCACCGATACACCGCCACCATTGACAAGTGTTCAGCGGGTGGCGTATGAGACAATCGTGACTGCGCTTGAAGCCGGTACGGGCGGAAGGTTTCTGCTCTATGGGATCACCGGTAGCGGGAAAACTGAAGTCTACCTGCGACTGATCGCTCGTGCGTTACGGCTTGGTCGACAGGCATTGGTTCTGGCGCCAGAGATTGCCCTCACGACCCAGTTAGTCCGTCGCTTTGTGGCTCGTTTTGGTCATCAACTGGCGGTCCTGCATAGCGGGTTAAGTGATGGTGAGCGCTACGATGAGTGGCGGCGATTGCGGCGGGGTGAAGCCAGGGTGGCTATCGGTGCACGTTCTGCTCTTTTCGCGCCATTACCCGATCTTGGTCTGGTGATTGTCGATGAGGAGCACGAACCTGGCTACAAAAGCGATGCAGCACCTCGTTACCATGCGCGTGATGCAGCATTGCACCTTGCCGATCTGGCCGGAGTAACGGTTGTGCTTGGTAGTGCGACCCCAAGCGTTGAAACCTACTATGCCGCCCGCAATGGTCAGATTCAGTTGCTCGAATTACCAGTGCGAATTGGTGCCCAGATTGGCGTCGATGGTCTCGTTCACAGTCGCCCCTTGCCGCTGCCGCCAGTGCGTATTGTTGATATGCGGCATGAGCTACAGCAGGGGAATACATCTATCTTCTCGATCAAACTGCAACACGCGCTGGCGCAGACCCTTGCCCGTGGGCAACAGGCGATCCTCTTTCTCAATCGCCGGGGAGCCGCTTCCTTTGTTTTTTGTCGGGATTGTGGTTACGTTGCCCGTTGTGAACGGTGTGCCGCGCCACTCACCGTTCATTACGATACGGCAACCACTGCTGAAGCCGGCGAGTCGGTGCGCGTTTTAATCTGCCATTCATGCGGTCAGCGCACGGCTACGCCGGTAGTCTGTCCACAATGTCTCAGTCACCGCATTCGCGCCTCGGGTATCGGCACACAGCGCGTTGCCGAGGTGGTACGTGAATTGTTTCCCGATGCCCGGGTAGCACGCTGGGATCGGGATAGTATCAGTGGAAAGAATGCCCATGATGCCCTGCTAGAAGCAATGGTACGCCACGAGATCGATGTGCTGGTCGGTACGCAGATGATTGCGAAAGGGCTTGATCTACCTCTGGTTGGGTTGGTCGGTGTGGTATTAGCCGATACCGGTTTGCATCTGCCCGACTTTCGTAGTGGCGAGCGGGCATTTCAACTTCTGACCCAGGTTGCCGGACGAGCAGGGCGGCGGAGTGAAGGGGCACAGGTCATTATTCAGACCTATCAACCCGATCACTATGCACTTCAGGCCGCATGTGAGCACGACTACCGGGCATTTTTTCGGGAGGAGATCGCCTTCCGGCGGGCACTGGCTTATCCGCCCTTTGGCCGATTGGTGCGTTTCGTCACCACCGCAGCAACCGAGTCAATCTGTCGACGACAGGCCGAACAGCTTGCTGTTACCTTGCAGACGTACATCACCGGTCGTGATTTGGTCGGCTGGCGTCTGATCGGGCCGGCGCCGGCATTCTTTCGCCGACAACGTGATCGGTGGCGCTGGCACGTGTTGTTGCGGGTGCCACCGGCCACAGACATCCGGGAGATACGTCTGGCCCTGGACGTGGTTGGCCCGTTGTACGGTTGGGTGATCGATATTGATCCGGTGCATGTGTTGTGAGGGAGAGGGTCATACCAATGCTTACTCAACGATGTGCCTCAAGGTGTATCACCAGCGAGCCTGGGTTGGAGCATTGCCGTGCAGGAGCATTGCTTTCGTCCATTTGTTCTCAGGTACAGCACCCCGTTGCTTGTGATGTGCCAC
>NZ_DAOUBI010000049.1:0-11939 GCF_034432675.1 Chloroflexus sp.
TGCGCGACACGCACATGATGCACGTGTAAAGCAACCCATTCAGCACGTGATACCACGGCTGGAGCGGCGCACTGCTACCGGGTCAGTCGCTCAAAACAATACCCATAGCGATCATCCCCGCTGATACGCACGTGGTTAACACCGGTTGTGGGTAATGCATAGCCCAGCGGTGGCAGGTCAGGGTGGAGATGTGTCGCAACACCCCCGGCAGACCCGGTTGCCGTAGGGGCGGGTTCTCAACCCACCCGCCGGGTTCTCAACCCGCCCCCTACCACCACCCACGCTAGCGATCTGCGATCCGAGACTCCCCTTCGTTCACCATCGTCACTTCTGCCAGGGCACATCACTCACCCCTGCCCTGGCGTTCGCGATCCGTGCTGCCACGAACAGAAAATCCGATAGACGATTGAGATAGGTTAAAATCTCAGGTCGCACCTCTTCCTCGGTGGCCAGCGTCACTACCACCCGTTCGGCCCGCCGGCAGATCGTGCGGGCCAGATGGAGATGCGCCGCTACCGGATGCCCGCCGGGCAAGATGAACTGCTTCAGCGGCGATAATTCGGCTTCCATCGCGTCAATCTGCTCTTCCAGAAACGCGGTTAGCTCAGTAGAGACGCGCGGAATATACGGCGACTCACCGGGTGACGCCAGGTCTGCCCCAACCACAAAAAGCTGATTCTGCACAACGGCCAGCACGGCATCGAGTGCCGGATCAGGGCCGGCTGCGCGGGCCACACCAAGAGCCGCGTTGCACTCGTCAACTGTGCCATACGCCTGCACTCGCAGATCGTCTTTCCGAACTCGCTGACCGCCAAACAGACCTGTTTCACCGGCATCCCCGGTGCGTGTGTAGATTTTCATAGCGTTACTCACTTATGCCAGGTATTGTACTCTTGTTGTCCATACTACTCGTAGTATACACGAGAGCGTGATAGTGCGAGGGGATGTTTCACCACCAAGACACAGAGGCCACAGAGGTGTATGTCGTCCCGTATCTGAAAGTTTCGCCTTCGCAAAATTGCCGATTGCGCTTCCCGAAGATTCGGCTGCGATCTTGCCAAAACCGCCATGATCCAGCTATGCTGGTTGGTGAAACGTGGAACTAACGCGGAGCACAACGGTGAGTCAACGACAAACGCTAACCCGCTATGCCTGGCTCGCAATTGGCGCTGCCATCGCGACCATTGGTCTTAAATCAGGCGCATTCTGGTTGACCGGCTCAATCGGTATTCTGGCCGATGCCCTCGAATCGCTGGTGAACCTGGCTGCGGCTGTCATTGCATTGATTATGTTAACGATTGCTGCGCGCCCCGCCGATGAAGAGCACGCCTACGGGCACGGCAAGGCCGAATACTTTGCCGGTGCGTTGGAAGGTGTCTTCATCATTATTGCCGCCATGGGGATTGGCTGGACAGCCATTCAGCGCATATTATCTCCACAACCACTCGATCATACCGTCGCCGGTTTGCTGGTCGCCGGTATTGCTACCCTGATCAACGGCGGCGTAGCCATCGTTCTGTTGCGGGCCGGACGGCGCCACGACTCGCTCACTCTCGAAGCTGATGGTCAACACCTGCTGACCGATGTCTGGACATCGCTGGCAGTGGTGGCCGGCATTGGTCTGGTCGCTCTCACCGGCTGGTATGTCCTCGATCCGTTGATTGCACTGGCAGTAGCGGTGAATATTACCTTCACCGGAATCGGGCTGGTACGCCGTGCTGTCCTGGGGCTGATGGATACCGCTTTGCCGGCGAGCGAGCTGGCGGCAATCCACAATGCACTCGCCGATCTCAACAATTACGGGTGCGATTACCACGCCCTGCGTACTCGTCAATCAGGCGCAAGGCGCTTTATCTCGTTTCACCTTCTTGTGCCCGACACCTGGAGTATCCAACAGGCCCACGCGATGGCCGAGCAGGTCGAAGCGGTAGTGCGGGCTGCGGTGCCAAACAGCACGGTCTTCACCCATCTCGAACCGCGCAACGATCCAACCGCACTCGCCGATGTTGGGCTGGATCGAGATGAAGCGTGTGTACTTGTCGATGCTCACTCTCCGTGCCTTATGGCTGAGCAGGCAGAGAGGGGAAGGTGGTAAATCGCTTGCCCCACCTTCCCCGGCTTTCTCATCTTTCCCACCAGTAGAGATGCCCGGTCACCCAGACACAACCAGCAGCAATCATTAGAGCACCGCTGTTCTCATCTTTCCCACCAGTAGAGATGCCCGGTCATCCCTTGCAGAACACAGCTAACACAGCATACCTGGTACGTGGGATTACTCATCCTCATCAGCTCCCTGCGTCAGTTGTGTATACTTGCCCCACAAGCCCGGCCCGGTGTCACGACGCAGCGTTCCACGTTTTGAGTACATTACGGACGCATAGCGCACAACAAACGCGCTACAATCTGTTATACTAGATTACCAGCAATCATTGCACGTGGAGCTACCATGGTACACCAATCGCGCGACCCTGTAACGCAAAACGGTTTTTTCCCCGCCCGCTGGTGCGGTTTACGCCTGACTGCACGCGGTTACATGGCGGCCTGACCGCCT
Organism: Chloroflexus sp.; assembly: GCF_034432675.1. Taxonomy (GTDB): domain Bacteria; phylum Chloroflexota; class Chloroflexia; order Chloroflexales; family Chloroflexaceae; genus Chloroflexus. Next base: position 2,552 of record NZ_DAOUBI010000049.1, read on the forward strand.
TTCTCCTTTACCACAGATATACTCACAGTGCTCTGCCGCAAGATTCATTGGAAGCACGTTCGTCAGTTGTTATTGATTGACGTTTGAGGTGATACAATGCCTGAACATATCCTGGTTGCCGTTGCATGGCCGTATGCCAATGGGCCGCGTCACATCGGCCACGTTGCCGGTTTTGGTGTCCCGGCTGATATTTTTGCCCGTTACCACCGTTTGCGGGGGAACCACGTGCTGATGATTTCGGGCACTGATGAGCACGGTACGCCGATTACGCTGGTTGCCGACAAAGAAGGAACCACGCCCCAGGCGATTGCTGATCGCTACAACAAAATCATCGGCGACGATCTCTACAATCTTGGTTTGAGCTACGATATTTTCACGCGCACGACAACCGCAAACCACTATGCGGTAACCCAGGACATCTTCCGCACGCTCTACGAGCGGGGCTATATCATTCGCCAGGAGACACTGGGTGCGTTCTCGGCCACAACTGGCCGTACTCTTCCCGATCGCTACATCGAAGGCACCTGTCCCAACTGTGGCTACGACGAAGCACGTGGCGATCAGTGTGATAACTGTGGCAGCCAGCTCGATCCAACCGACCTCATCAATCCGCGCTCGAAGGTGGATGGACAACCGCCGGTGTTCAAACCTACCGAACACTTCTTTCTCGATCTGCCGGCGTTTGCCGAACAGTTGCACGCCTGGATTGATCAGCAAACCCACTGGCGCCCGAACGTGCGCAACTTCTCGCTCAACTTCTTGAAAGAACTCAAACCACGGGCCATCACGCGCGATCTGGAGTGGGGTGTGCCCATTCCCCTGCCGGAATATGCCCATCGTGACGATAAAAAGATTTATGTCTGGTTCGACGCAGTGATCGGCTACCTGTCGGCCAGCATCGAATGGGCACGCAATAGTGGTCAACCCGATGCCTGGCGTACCTGGTGGCAAAACCCGGCTGCCCGCCATTTCTACTTCATGGGCAAAGATAACATCGTTTTCCACACGGTGATCTGGCCGGCAATGCTGCTCGGTTATGGGGCCGGTGGTGATTTTGGTGCCGATCCGAGTGGAACCTATCAAGGCGTTCCCCTTCAATTGCCGTACAACGTCGTATCGAGTGAATTTCTCACGATGGAGGGGAAGAAGTTCTCAAGCTCGCGTGGGATTGTCATCTACGTCAACGATTTTCTCAGCCGGTACGATGCCGATGCGCTGCGCTACTTTCTGACCATCGCCGGGCCAGAAAACCAAGATACCGATTTCACCTGGGCCGAGTTTGTGCGCCGGAACAATGACGAATTAGTGGCAACGTGGGGCAATCTGGTCAATCGCACACTGACCAATGTCTACAAAAATTTTGGGAGCGTCCCCCAACCCGGCCCCCTGACCGCACCTGACGAGCAGTTGTTACACGAGGTGAACGGCGGTCTGGAAACGGTGGGCGATCTGCTGGCTACAGCCCGCTTTAAGGCTGCGCTGAACGAGGCGATGCGGCTGGCCGCGCAGGTGAATATCTATCTGAGCGAACAGGAACCGTGGAAGGTGATTAAGAGTGATCGCGAGCGTGCCGCAACCATCTGGTACGTCGCCCTGCGTTGCGTTGATACGCTCAAGATCATCTTCACACCGTTCCTGCCCTTCTCCAGCCAGCGCCTGCACGAGTATTTGGGGTATGACGGTTACATCGCCGGCCCGCTCTTCTTCCGCGATGTCACCGAAGCTGATGGCTGCGTTCATCGCGTACTGACCGGCAATTATGCAGAATGGGTCGGGCGCTGGCAACCATCAGCGTTACCGGTGGGGCAGGCGCTCCGCCAACCGCAGCCGCTCTTCAAGAAGCTTGATGAAAAGGTCGTGGATGAAGAACTAGCGCGGATGCAGAGTCGGGCGCCATAGGCGGCGTGGTTGTCATCTCAACGCACGTCGCCATTGGTGAGAGCATTGACTCCGGATCAAGAACAAATGTTTGCTACACCGTAAAACAGGAGCACTGGTGTCAACCGGTGCTCCTGTTGCCCTTTCGCCTACGACGAGTGCTGAGGATTTACGCAGACGCCGGACTGGTCTGTACTGGTTTGTTGCGTCCCCACGGCGTACCCAACAGTGGGAGCAGGTAATAGTCAAGGCCGTAGTAACCGGCAACCTTCCAGCCCAGCATCAGAATAATGGCCAGAGTGAACATCACCGGGTTGGTACTGGCCGTCCCCGCCAGCATAAAGTTGAAGTTCATCAGTGCGCCGAAGAAAGCCGAGAAGCCGACCAGACCACCAACGATCAGCCCGATACCGACCAGAATCTCACCGTAGACGATCAGTTTTGCAAACCAGGTGTGCGATTCGGTATCGATCAGAAACTGAATAAACGAGCGATACCAGTCATAAGCGATTGGCGGTCGCCCGGTTTCGGGAATAGCGACTGCATTCTTCCAGAAACCCAGAATAGCTGCACCACTTTCCATCCAGGCAGGATTATTCAACTTGCCCCAACCAGATGTTAACCATGAATAACCTAAGAAGAGCCGAATAATTAAGAACAACCACGCGAACTTCGTACTGCTGAAGAGCGCCTGCACGAACGGCGGATCAGGAAACTGCACTTCACCGCGCTCGTTAACCGGGGTTTTGGGTAGCATAACTGGCCTCCTTGCCTGTTAATTGTGAAAGATTTCCTGTAATTACTATAACAAAAGAGTCGGCTTTAGAAACGAAATACATGACAATTGTTAGTTAAGAGATAGTTGCACAAGGTCCGTCCACCACCTGTCTGAGTTCAACATCACTGAATTGCGAACCCACTATGCTGATCACCGCAAGGCATTTGCCAGGTATTTTTCGATACCATAAAAACATTTTATCTCTTAATTATTTTTAGCTAATTTTTAACTATCGAACACATGTTTGACTTTGCGACTTACCTCATGTATAATGCAAGGGCCAGTCACATCCTTATATACTCTTGAAACTGCATGGAGGTTTTTATGAGGTCGCGCTGGCTGCACCTGTTGTTTATCGCAGTTGTAGCAACGTTATTGACCGCGCTGATGCCGGCTGTGCCAGCTCAGGCACAGAACCGCATCTGCTTCAATGAAGTTCCCGATTGTATTGAAGGACGATTTGCCGAATATTGGCAGCAGAATGGTGGGCTACCGGTGTTTGGTTTTCCGATAACACCGGCTTTCCAGCAAGAGGTTGAAGGCACGGTGCGGCTGGTGCAAATCTTCGAGCGCAATCGCTTTGAGCTGCATCCAGAGAACGCACGCCCCTACGACGTTTTGCTCGGTCGGCTAGGCGACGATCTCTTGCAGCGACGGGGTACACCTTGGCAGAACGAACCCAAAGCTCCAACCACATCGCAGGCCGGTTGTCGCTACCTTGCACAGACACAACACCTGATCTGCGATGCATTTCTGCGTTACTGGCAATCGCATGGCCTGGACTTCGACGGACGGCGTGGCTTTAGCGAGGCTGAGAGCCTGGCCCTGTTTGGATTGCCGCTCACCGAGCCACGTCTGGAGACCAACTCTTCCGGTGATACGGTCTTGACCCAGTGGTTCGAGCGGGCACGGTTTGAATTACACACCAATCTTGGGCCTGATGTTGTCCTGCTGGGTTTGGTAGGTCGCGAGGCATTTGCCCCGCAACCACCAACACCAGCGCCACCACCGGCTCCGGCCGATCCCTGCGCCGATATTCCGGCGCCGATCAATGGTGAGATCACCACTGCCTGTATTACGGATGACGTTACCGAGATTGCTGCCGGTGGTTTTGGCTTTACCCCCGGTGAACGGGTAGGCACGTATATCACGCAGGTAGAAACCGGTCAGGTAGTTGGCCTTGAGGTGATAGGCGATAAAACAGCCGACGCCGATGGCTTCTACGGTCTGATGATCTTTGAGCCACAATCGTTGCCGAAGGGACTGTATGCGCTCACCATGGAAGGGGTACAGTCGGGCTTTAAGGTTATCGTCTACTTCAAGCGGGTATAGCTGGTAGTATTGTAGCCTCCATACTCCCCACGCAGGCGACCGGTGCGTGGGGAGTGTTTCTTTTGTGATGTAAAAAACCTATCCCCAATATTCTGAAAGGCGCGGTTTGACGACCATCCGGAGCTGTCACTCGTTGGATTAGAACTTATTTCATAAAAAGTTGTACTATCGCGCTCTCATAACCATCTCCGGTGCCATCACGCGCTGGATAGGTTGCCTTGTTTGCTCATCATCCGCGTGTGGCGTCGTTTGGAGTGCGGCAGCCATGCTGCCGTGCCAGCCGTACACACGATCCGGCACGTGTCACATCGTTAACCCGGCTAGTCACGCGAATGCCAGGTGTGCTCGTCACGATCATAGAATTCGGTCGGCAATGAATGAGATACCTTCACAGGAGATGTTTTTGAAACAGGTTCTAGCTGCCTTGCCCGCTCGTCACGCGCGTTTCGCGTCATGTGGAGTGCGGCAGCGCGGCTCCGCACTAGTCGTACTCACGATCAGGAGCCGGTCATGCCGTTGACCCGGCTGGTCGTGCGTGATCATCGAAAGAAATAACTTCTCGCTCCCCGTCTCTCTTGTCGCTATGGCAACAATTCGCACAGAGTCTAAATGATCGCTTGCCGCACTTTTGCCGAAACCCATTCACTGATAAGCACCAACCCAAAAATGGCGACAAAGATCATTGCGGCCTGATCCCAGCGCAGCAAATTCACTGCTGAATTGAGATTGAGACCAATTCCTCCTGCGCCAACCAGACCGAGAACCGTCGCCTCACGAATATTGATGTCCCAGCGAAAAACGCTGATTCCTGCAAAGCTCGGCATAACCTGGGGCAAAATACTGTAGCTTAACACTTGCAACGGACTGGCTCCAGTGGCAGTAATTGCCTCAACCGGCTCACGGCTCGTCTCTTCGATTGACTCATACGCCAGTTTACCGATGAAACCGATGGAACGCAGGCCAATTGCGATAATGCCGGCCAGGTTGCCAGGGCCGGTAATCGCCACAATAATCAATGCCCAGATCAGCGAATTCACCGATCTCGATACCACAACAATCAGCAAAGCAAGGTAGCGGATTAACGGGTGGGGTGTTGTATTGCGCGCTGCAAGAAAACTGAGCGGGAATGCCAGCACTACAGCAAGCAGTGTACCGAGTGTCGCAATATTCACGGTATCCCAGAGCGGTTGCCACAACTGGCCAGCATAGCTCCAGTCAGGTGGAAACATGCGCTGTAAAAAGATACCAAGCTGCTGTGACGCATCGGCAACAAACTCCCAACGGGTTGATCCTGAGATGACATTCCAGCAAATGAGGGTCACGATGGTACCACCCAACCAGCCAGCCCAGATTCGTAGACGAGTCTGGGTGTCGTAGCGCTGCCAGAGCTTTGTTTGACCACTGATACGTACCGGCATTACTGCAACCTCTTACGAATTTCACCAGAGATGAGTTCAGTTATCATCACCAGCGCAATAATCACAATTAAGATTGCACTGGCTACGTCATAATCGTAACGACTGAAGGCTGTTTGCAACGTCGAGCCAATCCCACCCGCCCCCACAATACCAATGATCGCCGACTCGCGCAGGTTGATGTCGAAGCGATACACACTCAGACCTACCAGTCGAGGCGCTACTTGCGGTACTACGGCGTAAGTAATGAGCTTCAACCAGGAAGCACCGGTAGCCCTGATTGCTTCCAGTGGGGCAGGATCGGCCTCCTCAATATCTTCAGCCAATAACTTGGACAGAAAGCCAACGGTAGCAAAGATCAGTGTACAGAGACCTGCCAGGGGGCCAAAGCCAAACATGACGACAAAGACGATAGCAATGACCACTTCCTGAAATGTGCGCGAAAGAATGATAAGACCACGACATACCAGATACACCGGTGCCGGTGCAATATTACGGGCTGCTCCCAGGCCGATTGGTATCGACAGAAGTACTCCCGCCACGGTGGCAACTACTGTCATCGTCAGGCTTTCCAAGACACCGGCTTGAATATCACTCCAACGCGACGCAAAATCCGGTTGGAGGAAGGCACTGACAATCTGGGCACCACGCTGTAAACCACGAACCAGCCGATTGCCATCTACAGCTATCGAGCTGATCGCAAGTACCAGATACGTCAGACTGCCGATCAGAAGTCCCCATCGTAGCCAGGAGTTTTTAATCCATGGTGGTTTACGCCAGCGTCGGCTGGTTGAAGAGGAGATCGTTGTCGCCATATTGTTAATCCTGAGGGTTTACCCTCATACTGTTCGCTCATTCTCGATCGCAGAGGCTTCGCTATCCCGCAGTTCAACGTCTCGTTTCTGACCCCAATCTTCTTCACCATAAATCTCGGTCAATTGCTGATATGACAGATTGTCTGGCGAACCGTCATACACAATCTCGCCCGCCCGCAGACCAACGATACGCTGCACAAACATCTGGGCCAGTGGGACATCGTGAATATTAATAATAACAGCCAGTCCCCGTTCACGGGCCAAATCGGTAATTAAACGCATAATCTGTCGTGATGTCTTTGGATCAAGACTTGCTGTTGGCTCATCAACCAAAAGCAAATCTGGATTCTGGATTAAAGCACGAGCAATCCCAACCCGTTGACGCTGACCGCCAGAAAGAGCATCAGTCCGTTTATCCACAAACTCGCCCAAACCAACTCGATCGAGCAGCATAAATGCTTGATCGATATCGGATTGCGGAAAGCGACGAAACCAGCTCTGCCAGAAATTCACATACCCCAGTCGCCCAGAGAGGACATTCTCCATCACCGATAACCGCTCAACCAGGGCATACTCTTGAAAGATCATTCCAATCCGCCGCCGGATACGTCGCAATTGCGCATGATTGAGGGCTGTAATCTCAGTGTCTTTCAGCCAGATACGACCAGAAGTCGGTTCAACCAGACGATTCACGCAACGGATCAACGTACTTTTGCCGGCACCTGAAGGGCCGATTAATGCCAGCACCTGCCCTTCAGGTACGGTCAGATCAACCCCCTTCAACGCCGTATCACCAGTTGGGTACTTCTTTACCAGTTGTTCTATCCTCAGCATACGAATGGTTTCCTGATATAAAACACGCGAGACGGATGATCGAGTCATCCGCCTCGCTCGAACCAAATCTCCTTTACGGTACGTACTTCACACCCAGGGCAGCATCGATCTGTCGAATAACTGCCCAGTACTCCTGGTATGTAATCGGTATAAACTGTGCCTCTCCCGATTTGCTAAACTCTTGCTGGAGCGATGTTCCTTCCCAGTTGAACGTTGCGAATGCTTCACGTACCTTAGCAGCCAGTTCGGGATCGAGGTTGTACACATAACCATAGCCGGTCGTCGGGAAGGTTTGTGAGCGGTAAATGGAACGTACCTGATCGGCAGAGATCACGCCACGCTCGATCATTCGTTTCATAACCGAATTCGCAATCGCAGCCGCTTCGTAATCACCGTTCGCCACACCGAGAATTGAATTGTCATGACCACCGGAGAAGAGCGCGTTAAAATCACGCCCTTCAACCATGTTGAATTGGGACGACAAGAGTGCTGAGGGTGCCTTATAGCCTGAGTTCGAGGTCGGTTCGGTAAAGGCAATCTGACGTCCCTTCAAGTCCTCAATTGACTGAATATCGCTGTTGGCCGGTACAATGATCTCCATCTCATAGCCGAACGAACCATCTGCTTTTGCCATCATTGTGAAGGGAACAAAGCCGGCAAAATTGACGGCAAAAGGTACACTTCCGGTGTTGAACCCGGCAACGTGGAGACGTCCGGCACGCATCGCCTCAAGCTGCGCTGCATTTGAGTCGACAGCAAAGAACTCAACCTTCTTACCGGTCACTTGCTCCAGATAGGCAAGAAAATCGGCCCAGGCAACCCGATACACAGCCGGGTCTTCCACCGGTGTGTAGGCAAAAATAATCGTATCTGGATTCACCCACTGTGATCGATCTTTTGGCGGGTCAGCCACTAGATCACCATCTTCATCACAAAAACGGGCGTCCATCTCAGGTGGTCTTGGGCAGGTGTCTGTTGCAGCAGCAGGGGCAGCAGTCGGGGCGGGGGCAGCCTGGGGTGCAGACCCACATGCCGCCAGCACAAAGCCAATCAGAAGAAGGAGTAATGGGTATCGAGCATTCCACAGCATAACGATTACATACCCTCCCAGTAACGAAGCCAATACAAACGGTCGTACCGTAGCATGTAGACATTATGAGAAACTTGTATAATTATTAAGAAAAGGTAAAAAGACAGAGAGAGTTGTTTAAAGTAAGCATGAGTTACGCAGTTGAGAGCTGGGTAGAGCGTGGATGGGCCAAGGAGGCCCGTATTGCCTCACGGACAATGGCGGCTTTGGCCGCACCCCACGACCTGCCTGTCCGCAACCGGTGACATGCCAGGCGGAGGAAGGCCCGCAGCACCAGACCGATAGGATTCCGCTGGGCACGGGCGGCGCGGTGCTGGGCGCGTTCGATGCTGCAGTCCTGCGTGATACCGCGATGGGACGCTTCGCTGCGCCATCGAGAGCGAGCGTCCTCCGCACCCTGGTCGGCACCCATCGCCAGGTCGCTCGTGGCCCAGTCGTCGCTGCCACCGTCTGGAGTGACCATCGCGACCACCGCGCTGACGCCATCGCCCGTCAGATGCACGACCGCGCCTTCAGCTGGAACCGATACGTCCCTGCTCGGTCGATTGCCCGACCCATCGGGATCACCGAGGTGATTGGCGTTCAGGTGGGTCAGCCACTGCCAGGGCAGCGAGCGCACCAGGTTCAGGTGCTCCAGGCTGGCATACCAGCTATCGACGGCGAGCAGGTGGGGGTGAAAGCCCCGTGCTGCTGCTGCCTGCACCATCGCCCGGACGTGGTCGTTCTTGGTCAACCTGTCGTGTGCGTTGGCGTAGACACGGACGTCGCAGGGCAGTGAGCGTTCCCATCGCTCCACAGCATCCTGATCAGCTTGATGCCCACCACCACCCGCTGATGGTTGCCCGACCAATGGCGCGTGACCAGCGCCATCGCCCGGCGATACAGTGTGTCCAGCGTCATGTCATCAATAATGAGGAAGCCCGTGGTCACCGACACCCAGGGGTGTACCGCTGCCCACACAGCAATGCCATCCGCACGACACCGGTGCCGCAGCCGCGTGGCGGCAGCATGCGCCAGACGGTTCGTGGGTGCACCCGGATGGCAGCGTGCTGCTTCGGTCGTGCTAAACACACACTGCGCTGCGACCAGAACGTGGCTATCGTCCAGTTCGTCGCACGTCGGTGGGTTCATCGGCGCCCACCTCCATCATCAGCCAGGAACACGGGAGACGGAGCGACGAGTGCAACAAACGCGGATACGGGGTATCGCCTCATGTATCCACCATCAGTCGGGAACTGCGTAACTC
>NZ_DAOUBI010000050.1:0-32100 GCF_034432675.1 Chloroflexus sp.
TCCCACCGGCAATCCCCACCCTGCGGAAAACCAGTGCTTCCAATCGATCCGTGCGCATCCGCCCAACCCGTGCGCATCCGCGTCCCACCGGCAATACCCACCCTGCGGAAAACCAGTGCTTCCAATCGATCCGCGTATATCCGCCCAACCCGTGCGCATCCGCGTCCCACCGGCAATCCCCACCGCTGCGGAAAACCAGTGCTTCCAATCGATCCGTGCGCATCCGCCCAACCCGCGTCCATCCGTGTCCCAATTGCTGCGTGTTATAGAGAGACTCTTGCCTACCCTTGACAATCTATCTCGTATCTGGTAGATTTAGCTAAGACTAAAAAATGTTTTAGGTTTGGTGTATATGCTTTTTCGTTATTCCTTAATCACTATTTTACTACTCATCCTAACCGGCTGTACAGCACCGGCGACCGATGGCCGTCTGCGAGTTGTGGCTACCACCGGCCCGATAGCCGATGCAGTTCAGGCGATTGCCGGTGATCGGGTGGCGCTCCACACACTGCTTGGGCCTGGCATCGATCCCCACACCTACCTTGCCACCGAGAGTGATCTGTTTGCCTTGCAAGAAGCACGTCTGATCCTCTACAACGGTCTTCATCTGGAAGCGAACCTTGCGCGGGTTTTTGATAGTATCAAACAGAGTGGTACGATACCAGTGATCGCGGTCGCGGAAGCTGTGCCGGTAGAGATGCGTTTGCGCTGGGAAGATGATGAGAAGGCGTATGATCCACACGTCTGGCACGATCCACAGCGCTGGCGCTATGCAGTCATTGCGATCCGTGATGCGTTGATTGATCTTGATCCGGACGGTCGAGCAATCTATCAGCAGCGCAGTGAGCAATACCTCAACGATTTACAGGCGCTTGATGCCGATCTGCGTGCGCTGGCTGAACAGGTGCCTCCTGAACGGCGGATTCTGGTGACGGCTCATGATGCGTTTAACTACTTTGGGCAGGCTTACGGTTTTCGGGTTGAGGCTGTGCAGGGTATCAGTACCGCCAGCGAAGCCAGTGCCGCGACTATCCATGATCTCACGACGCTCGTGGTAACGGAACGCATCCCGGCAATCTTTGTCGAGACGAGCGTATCGCCGCGCACAATTGAAGCAGTCCAGAGTGCTGCCCGTGCAGCCGGCCACGAGGTGCGGGTCGGTGGTGAGTTGTATTCTGACTCGCTCGGTGATGCTGATGGCCCAGCAGGTACCTATTTCGGTATGATGCGCCACAATATGCAGACGATTGTGGCTGCGCTCATGCCCTAAAGCGGAGGTTGCAATGGAAGTTGCAGTTGACATCGAAGATATGACCGTTGCCTACGGTGATAAGCCGGTTCTATGGGATGTTGATCTTCAGGTTCCCCGTGGTGTGTTGATGGCGATTGTCGGCCCCAATGGCGCCGGCAAGACGACGCTTCTCAAAGCCATGCTGGGACTGGTCAGGCCGGCTGCAGGAAGTGTACGCATATTTGGCCGGCCATACCACCAGCAACGGCATCTGATCGCTTACGTGCCGCAACGCAGCAGCGTTGATTGGGATTTTCCGACGACGGTGCTTGATGTGGTGCTGATGGGACGCTACGGACATCTCGGCTGGTTCCGTCGTCCGGGCCGGGCCGAGCGGGACGTGGCGCTAGCCGCTCTTGCCCAGGTCCAGATGGCCGATTTCGCCCATCGCCAGATCGGTCAGCTTTCGGGTGGTCAACAGCAGCGTGTCTTCCTGGCCCGTGCGCTGGCGCAGGCGGCTGAAATCTACGTGATGGATGAACCGTTTCAAGGCGTTGATGCCGTGACCGAGCGCGCCATCATCAACGTTTTACGCGACCTGCGAGCTGCCGGCAAGACGGTTGTTGTTGTACACCATGATTTGCAGACCGTGACCGAGTATTTCGATCACGTTGCGCTCATTAACGTGCGGCGAATTGCTGCCGGCCTGGTTGCCGAGGTCTTTACCGAGGCGAATCTGCGGGCAACGTATGGTGGTCGTCTCGCTCTGTTGCATACACCCACCGACACGGCACCTGCTGCCCGGCCAACCCCGGCACCAGGCGATTGATCAGCGTAACCGGAGCGGTTATGGAACTGTTTACCGACTACACCTTCCGCAATGTCACCCTGGGGACAATGCTGATCGGCGCGATCAGTGGTTTCCTCGGCAGCTTCGCGGTTCTGCGCCGTCAGGCATTGCTCGGCGATGCAATGTCACACGCTGCGCTGCCCGGCATTGCGCTCGCCTTTCTGATCACCGGTCAGCGCGATCCATTCTCTCTCCTTATTGGCGCTGCCGTTGCTGCCCTGGTGGCGGCACTCTGGTTGCTGGCGGTCGTGCGTACTACGCGCATAAAAGATGATGCTGCACTGGCCCTGACTCTGGCCGTGTTTTTCGGGTTCGGCCTGGTTTTGCTCTCGTATTTGCAACGACAGCCTCACGCTGCCCAGGCCGGATTGAAGAGTTTTCTCTTCGGGCAGGCGGCGGCATTGATCGAGCGTGATCTCTGGGCCATGCTGGCTATCGGTTTACCTGCCCTTTTCCTGGTACTGATCTTTTGGCCCCAGGTGAAGCTGATCAGTTTCGACCCCGATTTTGCCCGTAGTCTCGGCGTGCCGGTGCGTCGGTTTGAAGTGCTGCTGACCGGGATCATCGTCGTGGCAATCGTGATCGGCCTGCAAACGGTTGGCGTTGTACTGATGAGTGCAATGCTAATCGCGCCTGCTGTGGCCGCCCGTCAGTGGACAAATCGGCTCGAATATATGGTTGTGCTGGCTGCCGGTTTTGGGGCACTGGCTTCTCTCATCGGGGCGTGGATCAGCACCCTGGGCGAAGGTCTGACCACCGGCCCGCTGATTGTGCTCGTCATGAGTCTGTTTACCATGCTCTCTCTCCTGCTGGCGCCTGAACGTGGCCTGATCTGGCGTCGCATGCGTCGCCGACGAGTGTTTGCTCTTGATTGAACGAGGTAGCGCATGAGTCCTCAACTTGAAGTGCAATTAATTGCGGTGATCATTGCGGCTGCCTGCACGCTTCCCGGTGTCTTTCTGGTCTTACGCCGGATGGCGATGCTCAGCGATGCTATCAGTCATACCGTGTTGCTCGGCATCGTGCTGGCGTATCTGATCAGTGGCAATCTCTCCTCGCCGCTCCTGTTTGCCGGCGCTGTTGCGATGGGCGTACTGACAGTATGGCTGGTGGAGCTGATGAGTGGTAGTCGACTGATGCACGAAGATGCGGCGATTGGTATGGTCTTTCCGGCGCTATTCAGTCTGGCGGTTCTACTCATCTCACGCTTTGCCAGCAATGTTCATCTTGATACCGATAGCGTCTTGCTCGGTGAACTGGCATTCGCGCCCTTCGACCGGATCGATCTTTTTGGACTAAGCCTGCCCCGTGCGCTGGTGGTAGGTAGTGGGACGCTAATGCTCAATCTTATCCTGCTTGTGCTCTTTTACAAAGAGCTAAAACTGGCAACGTTCGATCCGGCGCTAGCGACCACGCTCGGTTTCGCGCCGGCTCTGATTCATTATGGGCTGATGACGAGTGTCTCGCTGACCGCAGTGACTGCATTTGATGCGGTTGGCTCAATCCTGGTGATTGCATTGATGGTGGCGCCGCCGGCTACGGCATATCTGCTCACCGACCGTCTGCTGCGGATGATCCTGCTCAGTGTAGCGATTGGGATTGCATCTGCACTCAGTGGTTACTGGCTGGCCCGCTGGTTTGATGTCTCGATTGCCGGCACCATGGCGACCATGACCGGTCTTTGCTTTCTACTGGCGTTCCTGTTTGCGCCACGGCAGGGAATTGTAGCCCAACTTCGCCAGCAGCAGATCAACCGAGAACGGTTTGCGCTTCAGATGTTGACGCTCCATCTGCTCAATCACGAAGGAACTCAGGAGGCCAGTGTGGAATGTCATCCGCGCCATCTGATCGAAGAGCTGCACTGGCCGGAGGCTTTTGCCGGCGCGATTGTGCGGCAGGCAGAGCAACATGGGCTGGTACAGCGCCGCGGTGACATGCTGGTCTTGACTGAACAGGGTCGGTTGTTTGCCGCTGAAGCGAGTGTCAGGTAGTGGTGTATTGCTGGCACCTGCTATCCAATCATCACTCTGACACCGCACCTGAGTGTTGTCCCATCGCGGGCCAGCGCAGCGCTGGCCCCTGGGAGCGCGTACCTCCGGCGCGCACCGACACTACCGTTGATCACCACCCACTACGTGCTACACCAGCAATATCCCTTTCCATCCAGCCATCCGCGTGTCGCGTGTTTGAAGGACAGAAGCCATACTTCCACATCAGTCACGCTCAACGCCAGGTGATATGACCTGGTTATCAGGCGAAGGCATGATCTGCGCCTTCTGGCACGCTCACCCGCTATCCTCACAACTATTGACAGCGCCGTCCTACGCTGGTATATTAGTGTATAATTTACACTATACAGCGAGGCTTGTATGAACAACGTCCAACAGCGTACTGCTACTGGCATCCTCTTCACCGATCAGTATCAATTAACAATGGCCCAACTCTATTTTCGGATGGGTATTCACGAACGCATGGCGCAATTTGATCATTTCTTCCGCCAGCCCCCGAACTACGGCTTGCACGCTGCCGGGTACTGCATTGCCGCCGGTCTGGAATGGCTCCTTGACTGGATGGAGACGGCGTGCTTTGGCCCTGCCGAGCTTGAAGTATTGCGTAATCAGCGGAATCGGGTCGGTAACCCGATCTTCGCCGAAGATTTTCTAACCTACCTGAGTCGGCATGGCCATTTTGGTGGGATGACGCTGTGGGCCGTCCCGGAGGGTCGGGTAGTTCATGCCCAGGCGCCAATGACGATTGTGCGCGGGCCATTGCTCATGGCGCAGATTCTGGAAACAGCGCTGCTCAATCATCTCAATTACCAGACACTGGTTGCTACCAAAGCCAGCCGTATTCGCGAGGCAAGTGGTGCCAGCACGGTGCTGGAATTCGGCCTGCGTCGCGGCCAGGGGATGGGCGCCAATGCCGGCACCCGTGCTGCGCTGATCGGTGGTGCCGATTTTACCTCGAATGTCGGTCTGGCCCATACCGTCGGGCAGACTGCCAAAGGAACGCATGCCCATGCCATGGTGCAGGCATTTCTGGCCCTCGGCATGAGTGAACTCGACGCCTTCCGCGCCTACGCCGAGGTCTATCCCGACGATTGTCTGTTACTGGTCGATACGATTGACACGCTGAACAGCGGTCTGCCCAATGCGATTCGGGTCTTTGAAGAGTTGCGGGCGAAAGGCCACAAACCGGTTGGTGTGCGTCTTGATTCGGGTGATCTGGCGTATCTGGCAATTCAGACAGCGTTGATGCTTGATCGGGCCGGTTTTCCCGATACTGTTATTGTGCTTTCCAATGACCTCGATGAACTGGTGATCTGGCAGATTCAAAGCCAGATCGTTCAGGAAGCGCCGCGCTACAATGCCGATGCCAATGCCATTATTCGCCGTCTAGTGTACGGTGTTGGTACACGGTTGGTGACCTCACACGGTGAAGGGGCGTTGGGAGGTGTCTACAAGCTGGTAGCGTTGCACGATGGACGCGAATGGCAACCCGCAATTAAGATCGCCGAAAGTGCGGTCAAACTGACCAATCCCGGCCTGAAGCGGGTCTGGCGATTGTACGATGCTCGGGGCAAGGCCACCGCAGATCTGATTGCACTTGAGGACGAAGACCCGACCCAGGAAGACCTGATTCGGCTACGCCACCCCAGCGATCATGCTCGTCAGCGGGTAGTTGTGCGGGCCGATTTAACCGGGATTGAGCCGTTGCTTGAGCCGGCAATGGTGGCAGGACGGCGCCTGATCGAGCCACAACCAATCGAGCAGATGCGGGCGCGGCGGTACGCCGATGTTGAGCGGCTCGATCTTGGGGTGCGACGCATCATGAATCCGCACATCTATCACGTCTCGCTCAGCCAACGGCTGTGGGATATGAAACAAGAGTTGCTCAACCGCTTTCAAATGTAGCACCGGTTGTGATGATTGACATAATGCGAAAATTCTAATCTTGCGCAGCGTACCTACTGCTGTCTGGTGTGAAAGCATGGCGTTCGTCCTGCTATCCAATCAGAGCGGGAAGGTAGACTCTTCACTTCGCACGTAGATTGCTGATACGAATGCTGTTATGATTGAGATTCTACACAGGTAGGCTAGAATTCATCACACGCCAGCCGCTGATGACCCTGGCCTGTAGGGGCGACGCATGCGTCGCCCCTACGCCGCCGCCGACAACCAAACGACTTCGCACGTAGATCGCTGATACGAATGCTGTGATGGTTGAGTTCTGCACTGGTAGGATAATAACACGCTGACCAATGACCCTGACCTGTAGGGGTACGGCATGCCGTGCCCCTACGCTACCGCCGCATGTCGTGCCCCTACGCTGCCGTCGCATGCCGTGCCCCTACGCCGTCATCGCATGCCGTGCCCCTACTGCTCGCCGGTGGCACACCTGGTAACGCTCCAGTACCAGAATTATTAACATGATGTAGACAAAAATCTATACTGGTAATCCGCTCCTGGTGTGCTATACTTACAGATGGTGCCGACGTATGACGGGCCGTCGCTGGGGTTGACCCCAGAGGAACTTCCCGACTCCCCGCCCACCATCGTGTGGAAGGTCGCCCCGCGAAACAGCAAGCGGGGGCACCGGTGGAGTAATCTGCCGGTGACGCAAGACGGCAACAGAGAACAGTCCCGCCGGATTTCCGGTAAGGGGTGAAACGGTCGGGTAAGAGCCGACCGGCGTCGGCAGCAATGCCGGCGGCCAGGCGACTGCGCCGACTGATGGGGAGCAAGGTGCGTGGGGCGGGCCAAGGGTGGGAGAATACATTGCTGATGTTCGTCGAACCACCCCGTTCGCTCGCATCGCCGCCACGACGACAATCCGGGTAACGCCCGGTGCGTTAGGAGTGGCCGCTGCCCAGCAGCGAGAGAGATGACGGCTTAGAACAGAATCGGGGGTACGGTCATACGTCGGCCTGTGCTCCAATAGTACGCGATACCGGTACAACTGGCAAGTCGCAAAAGAAGGTCGATCCTTCTCCAGGCGTACTCTCGACCCCGATCTTGCCGCCCATGTGTTGAATCAGCCGCCGAGAGATCGCCAGCCCCAGACCAACTCCGCTGATCGTTTGGCCGTTCTTTTGCTTGACGCGCTCAAACTCCTCGAAGATTCGTTCCTGATCGGCTGGGGCAATCCCAATGCCGGTGTCGCGCACGCTGATGCGTACCCACTCACCACGAGTCTCGGCTTTGATCTCGATCAGTCCTTGCGGACGATTGAACTTGATCGCATTACTCAGAAGATTGATCAAAACCTGCTCGAGACGACCCGCATTGGCTTGAATCATTGGTAAGTCAGGTGGAATATTGACCATCAGATGAAGCTGATGTTCGCGGATCTGGGGTTGCATCTGACCAACCACATTCTGAACAATAACCGGAACCGGTACCGGTTCGATATCGATGGTCAACTGACCGGCTTCCATCCGCGAGAACTCAAGAATATCGCTAATCAGGCGCATCAGATTGAGACTGGCCTGGCGCATATAATGCAATGTCTCCTGGATTTCGGGACTCAAGTCACCCAGGACACCACGGCGTAACATATCGGTGTAGCCGATGATGGTGGTAAGGGGAGTGCGTAGTTCGTGGCTGACGGTAGCCAGAAAGCCGGTTTTGAGCCGATCTGCACGTTGCACCTCTTCGTAGAGCCGAATCCGGATGAGTGCATCGGTAATCAATTCGCCAATAGCAATCACCAGCTCGGTAAGGGTTGGCGTCATGCTCTTGGTTTCACTCGAAGCCAGGCCCAAAATCCCTGCCGCGTGTTGATCGTGACGCAGGGGGGCCAGCAATAACGATTGCAGCCCTTCTTGTTGTAACGCGATAGCCAGTGGATCTTCGACGGTGAGTTCGCCTAGATTGATGAGTTCAGGACGTCCGTGCTGAATACGCTCAATCAGGGCACTGGCGGCGGCGGCGCTAATGATCTGGTCATGCAAACGACCACAGCCTGTTGCTGTGGCATCAATGACAACGTGAATGTGCTGTGCGTTATCAATCAGGCCAATTGCTACCCTCTCCCAATGGCCTTCCTGCACGATAATGTGCGCAATCGTCTTGAGCAGGGTGGATGTCTCTTGGGCAGTGTTGGCGCTGCGGGCAATACTGTTGATAAGACGCAGGGCTGCAATGTGGCGTGCGCGCTCTTGTTCGGCACGTATACGCTCACTGACATCGCGGATCAAAAGCAATGAGCCGGTGGTAATTCCAGCCGCCGATTGGAGTGGGCGGAGGCGCACTTCAATCGCCTGGGTGCTATTTTCGCAGATGACAGGACGGGAAGGTCCGGAAACCGGCGTATTGAGTAACCGCTGCAAATCCCGCTCAAACGGCGAGTTGACGATCAGGCTGGTTAGGGACCTGCCGATCCAGCGCCCCTGCTGGATACCTAATAATCGTGGTGCGTGTTGGTTGATTTCAGCCACCAGGCCACGGCTGTCGAGCACAATTAAGCCATCGGGCAGACCAGCAATCACTTCCTGTTCGGCCAGTGGTGCCAGATCAAAAAGCTGGTAGCGCATCGTGGTGTACATTGCCAGGGCTGCCGAAATGAGGAGCAGAATTGGTGTCGGATCATCATTCCATGGTACCTTGAGGCCGCTAAGAAAGGCGATGTTCCCGACTGCCGGGATGAGGGCTGCTGCCAACATCAGCCGGGAATGGTAGCGATGCACCGGCGGGGCCTGTGCCGAGGCACGGATGAGAATGATAATGCCGGTCGCTAGACAGAGGTAGGCATACATGCTATGAAACCAGAAGGCCGGCCCACGGGTAACCGAGAGCCAGAGGAATGGTCGTGACGTATCGGCAACAACCGTAGACCACCAAAGGTAGTGCAGGTTGTTGGTAAGGGCGAAGATCAGTGCAATCAATTCGGGTATGAAAATACCGCGCCGAATCCGGCGATCAACGCGCCACCATTCACCAGAGTATGCCAGTGCGATTAAGAGCCAGCATGGCCCAATCAGCACAATCCCCACATTTTGGAGTAATGACCAGAAGAGCGTCCCTTCAAATGTCGTATCGGCGATGCTCAACGCATGGCAGAGATTCCACCAGGCAATCGCTGCCAGCAGGAGCGTGAAGGGGCGTCCTCCGCGATAGTAACGACGTTGCCACATGACAATCGCCAGCCCGGTGGCAATAATTGCCGGGATGAGATAGATCATCACGAAGGGAAGAGACGCCATGCCTATGCTCCAGATCAAAACTTTTCTCGCGTATGTGTGATGCAGATGGCGCACCTCTGCTCTTCATCACCTGTGCTCGGAGAACTGCCCTTTCCGGTAATGGGATTGATGTATTACTCATTGTACTCCAAAACATTGAACGAAGAAACATCAAATCCTTACACACGATCTTCAGAATGATATACTTTTTCACTATCCATCCCTCTTGACCTTCCAGTTGCTGGAAGGTGTATGGTGTTGTTGCGATCAAACAATACTTGCACGAGCGGAATAGTATGACTACACCATGCAAGTGCTCGCCGGCAGAATCGGCTACGTGTGAATTAAATACCCTTCGCCGACAGACCGCATCGTGTCCGGTGTGTGGTGCATCCGGTAAACGAGTAGGCTTGCAGACAGTAAAGGCACTGGTGGCGATTAGCCTGCGCCGGGTGCAGGCGTCATCCTTATGGTTCTTTTGCCGTTCACAACATTGTCCGGTGGTCTATTTTGCCGCCGATAACGGTCAAACGTTGACTGTAGACCAGATCCGTGAGCGGGTGTATCAGAAAGAGCCAGACCGTCCAGATGTGCTGGTATGCTACTGTTTTCAACATCGGGTAGGCGACATCCAATGGGCTTCGCCAGAGGCGCGGGCAGCGGTGATTGCTGACATTAAAGCCGGTATTGCGGCAGATCAATGTGCGTGTGATGTGCGCAATCCGCAGGGATCGTGCTGTCTGGGGAATGTGCAGCAGGTTGCAAAGCGGGTTGCGTTGACATAATTTTGTATCGCTTCCTTGCTTAGTCGAAGTGCTGGATTGACGATTTGCACGATAATTGCCCCCATCCTCTATGCTACTGTGCATTATTGCCAGGGACATCCGCGGTAGATCATCCCACGGTGCCCGCAGCGTGGCACCGATGTGGCTTTCCGTAGAGTTGGCTTCCAGCCTGTGCCAGTGCATCACCTTACCTCGTCCTGTTCCAGCCACTCATTCCATCCATTGCGCACGACGCGACCGTCCGGTATGACCATTACCAGCAGGTGTACCGCTACACCACGCGCCATATCGTAAGCATGACTGCTGCGGCAGCATGGCTGCCGCACTCCAAACCCTGCGCCATGCGCAACCCTACCTCGAACCGGAATCCATGCTGACGTGTTATCCCGCAAAGCACATGCAACCGAAAACGTTCCAATATGCGCCTGCCTCGATAGTATCCAGGCCGGCGTATGATCCCATGGTGTACGTGGCGGAAACACCGGTGCTACACATCCGCGCTCAGAGGTAGGACTGGTGTAATCGATGAACTGCATGATATGAACACAATGACGCCAGGTTCGATATTATACGGAACTGTATCCGCCCTGTCTACGTCTATCTTTCAGGGCCGGTCTAACGCACACGCCGTGCAGGAGGATTAAAATGGACAGGCTAAAACGCTTCAGGGTCACATTCGTCATCGGAATCATCGTACTACTGGTTGGTGGCGCTGTCGTGTTGTTTGGTCAGCCTGGAGAAATGATGTTGGAAGAACCAGCGTTTGTGGCAATTCCAACACCTGCATCGATGTTGAGCGGTGCGCCGGTTTCTGCCCAACGAGACACCGCTTCGTTTGCCGGTGGTGTAAGTAGTGGAGAAGCGGCGATAGGCAGTGAGGCAGCTGTGCAGCGTCTGATCGTCAAAAACGCCTCCATCGCTCTGGAAGTCACCGATGTTCTGGCTGCCGAGCAGGTGTTGCGGCAAAAAGCGGAAGCGCTTGGCGGCTTTGTTGCAAGTGTCGAAACGTACGGAAGCGGGGAAGACCTGCGGGTAACGATTGTCTTGCGCGTGCCGGATGAGCATTTTGAAGCGGTGTTGCGTGATACAGAGGGTTTGGCCAGCAAAGTGCTGCGCCGCAGTGTCAGTGGTAGCGATGTTACTGAAGAATACGTCGATCTGGAGGCGCGGTTGCGGAATCTCGAAGCAACGAATGCTCGTCTCCTCGATCTGCTCTCTCGTACCCAGAATGTCAACGATGCGCTCATGGTAAATCAGGCACTCACCGAGATTCAGGAGCAGATTGAGTGGATAAAGGGTCGGATGCAGTATCTCGAACAGAGCGCGGCAATGTCAACCATTACGGTTGAACTCCTGCCGGTGCCATCACCAACCCCGATCATTGAAGAAGACACCTGGCAACCGCTTGAGGTGGCCCGCATTGCTCTGCGCAATCTGATCCAGCTCGGCCAGACTCTGGCAAATGCTGTGATTGTGTTCCTGGTCTGGACGCCGGTCTGGTTGCCGCTCGTTTTGCTCGCTATCTGGGCACGGCGCCGGCTGTGGCAGCGAACATAAGGTGAGAGATTGCAACGTCGTTCCATGCTCCACCATGAGTCACGAATGCACGTAGCAACAGAGGCGACCGCCTGGTCGCCTCTGTTGCTACGTGCAGAATGAAGTCTGTTCATCTCTGAACAATGCAAAGCATGGCACGCGATGCAAGACGCACCTTGTCGCCACTCCTCGTTCGCCGTATCCCGCGTATAGTATAGTAGGGGCAGGTTTTGAACCCGCCCCTACAAAACACATTCATCTGTAATCATCAACACAGTGCCCATCGTTCATCGTAAAGGGTGTGGATAATCACGGTTTACCGCATATTTGAGGCAGAGCTTCACCATCCGTAGGAGCGGTTTCAAAACCCGCCCCTACTTGTCGGTCGTGGCGAGTTGTGCTATCGTTGTCATAGCTCATAGACTGCGGGGCATTGTATGGCATCGGTCGTTTCATTTCTACCGATTATAACGACTGATAGTGCACTGATTACTCAACTCGGTACCTGCCTTGACTCAGGTTGGCAGATAGTACCGGCTTCCACAGTGACACCCGGTCAACCTAATCTGATTGATCTGCGCGAGCAGATACCCGAAGGGCTGGCAGCTTATGCCGAACAGGTACCACTGGTTGGGGTGGTGGTTGATACTGCCAGCGCTGCTCACGTACTGCAGATCGGGGTTCATGAAGTGCTGACTATCGCTGAGTTACAGTCTTTGAGTCTGACGCGGGTCATAACGTCAGCAAGCATTCGCTGGCAGATTGATCTGACCCGCCGCCAACAACTGGCTGAAGCACGTGCGCAGGTGCAGGCATTGACCGTGCGATTGCAGAACGAGCAGATTCGCGATCCGCTCACCGGCCTGTATACTCGGCGTTATCTCAACGAAACGCTTGATCGTGAACTGCGCCGTGCCGACCGGGAACAGATTGTGCTGAGTGTTGCGCTCATCGATATTGACCAGCTCGAACAGGTGAACTGGCAATTTGGTCGTGCTCTCGGTGATGTTGTGCTCCAACATCTGGCCAGCCTGATTGGGCGTCAGGTGCGTGGTGGTGACATCTTTTGTCGGTATGGTAGTGACGAGTTGCTTCTGGTGTTACCGCGTGTCATGCCGGAAACGGCGTTTCAACGTGCCGAGCAGTGGCGGCTGTCGGTGGCAGAATCGATCATTCGCCCCGATACCCTTGATCTTCAGGTGACAATTTCTATCGGATTAGCTTCGTTCCCGCGCGATGCACGCAATGCAGCTGAATTGATGAGTCATGTCGGTAAAGCCTTGTACGCAGCAAAGGCGGCTGGCGGCAACTGTGTGCGGCAATGGCCCGGTGCTGACAGGTTGTTGTCTCAAGCCTGATTCCTGAAGACAGGGAAAGTGCCGTACCGGTTGAGATGGATCTTGATAGCTTTCCTGAATAATAATGGGTAGCTAAACATTGCTTTGATGTGACCTGTTCAGGAATTTCAGATAGATGTTTACACTGAGGGGGAACTGCTATGCGACTGGCAGGAAAACAGATTGCTATTCTGCTGGCAGAAGGGGTAGAAGATCTTGAGTTCTACGTGCCGTTAATGCGCTTGCAGGAAGAGGGGGCAGAGGTGCTGGCTGCCGGACTTGATCTGCGTCCGGTGCGGGGAAAGAATGGGTTAGAGATTACGCCAACCACGACGATTGGCGAATTGCACGCCGATGAGTTGTCTGGCCTTGTGCTCCCCGGTGGTTGGGCCCCTGACAAATTGCGTCGCTATCAGGTGGTAACCGATCTGGTGCGGGCAATGGACGCCGCCGGAAAGGTGATCGGGATCATTTGTCACGGTGGTTCTATCGCGATTTCTGCCGGTATTGTGCGGGGTCGTCCGGCTACCGGCTCAACCGGTATTAAAGACGATCTGATCAACGCCGGTGCTCTGTGGGTTGATGAAGCCGCGTTTCGCGATGGTCATCTGGTGTGGGGACGGGTTGTGGCCGATATTCCGGCCTTCTGTCGCGAGCTGGTGGCAGCATTGATGGAACAAGCATAATGTTGCGCATTGCCTACTGTTCACCGGTCAATCCGGCTCCTTCAGGGATCTCTGATTACAGCGAGGAGCTACTGCCGTATCTTGCGCAGTATGCCGCGCTGACGCTCTTCGTTGAAGATGGTTTACGGCCAACCAATCCCCATTTGGCGAAACACTTCCCGATTAAGCCGATTCGCCAGCTTGAACGCATGGCCCGGCGTGGACAGTTCGATGCGATCATCTATCACATGGGCAACAGTCCGGCACACGCTGGTATCTGGTGGATGGCACAGCGTGTGCCCGGCGTGATCGTGTTGCACGATTTTGTGCTCCATCACTTCATGCTCTGGTATGCGGCCAACGTTCAGCGCGATGTCCAGCGCTACGTGGCTATGATGCGTGTATGCTACGGTGCCGACGGTGACCATATTGCCCAACTGATGATCCGTTCGCGCTTCAGCGAAGCTGCGTTTGCCTTTCCCTGCAATGAAGACGTGTTAGCGGCAGCCAGAGCGGTGATCGGTCATAGCCATTACCTGTTGCGGCGTGTAACCGCAACCCGTCCAGACCTGCTCTGTGGTTACGTGCCGATGGGGGTGCCACTGCCGCCGTTGCTCGACCGGATTGCTGCGCGGCAGCGACTCGGTCTACCACTCGATCAACCGCTACTGGCCAGCTTTGGCCATATCAACGCCTGGAAGCGGATCGAACCAACCCTGCGCGCCGTGGCCGGATTGCGTCGCGAAGGCATCGATGTGCATTGTCTGCTGGTTGGCTCGGTCTCGCCAAATTATGATCTCAAAGGCGTTATCCAACGTCTCGGCCTGCAAGAGGCGGTGACCGTCACCGGCTACGTTGCGCGGGCGCAATTTGAGGACTACGTGGCTGCTACCGATGTCTGCCTGAATTTACGGTACCCTACTGCCGGCGAAACCAGCGCCAGCCTGCTCCGCCTGCTCGGTGCAGGGAAGCCAACTCTGGTGAGCGCCGTGGATGCGTTTTGCGAATTGCCTCCCGATGTAGCAGCGCAGGTTGATGTTGACGAGAGTGAAACCGACCTCATTATCGCCTATTGTCGGCGTCTGCTCACCGATCCGGCGTTGGCAGCCGCACTGGGAGCACGGGCGCGGGCTTACGTCGCTACTGAACATACGCTGGCCGGTGCAGCACAGGCGATGATCGAGTTTCTGGCGAAGGTGTATGGCTGGGCGCCACCACAGCGCATTCGCCCTGATCCGCTTTGGGATCCGACACCGGTGGTTGAAGCAGAGACAACACCGTCGCCCCCATCACCCCAACCTACCGCACCGGCGTCGTTGCTGGTGCAGACAGCGGCTCAGGCGATGGTCGAGATCGGGTTGACTGAAGATGATACCGGCGCTTTGCAATCGGTGGCGACGAAGATTGCCGGGTTAGAAGGGAAGCATCCCTAACAATCATGGGTGTGGTTGGTCTGATGACCGACTCGGTACAGGAGATAGCTTCATGCGGGTTGTGATTCGAGAGGTTTTGAATGTCGGCGGCTTCTTTGCCGGCGAGACCGTTACGCTGGCGGTTCAACCGTGGCCGGATCATGGGCCAGAGCAGACGATCACGATTGACGATGCGGCATTCGTGAACATCACTGCTCGCCATTTACTGGCACCGGGTATGGTGCTCGACCTGCTCTTTGCCGGTGATCGGGTCGAACGGGCGATATTGCTCGGTGCTGCCGATCACGTCGGTTTACGAACCGCACTGCGCCCTCAACCAATCTCCCCGACGCCGGTTCCGCGGGTGCTCAGTTTTCATTGCCCGCATTGCAATCTGTGGGTACCGGCAACCGGTGATCCGCCAGGGTGTGGTATCTGTGGCACACCGGCTCCAACGGTGTCGTTCGCCGTTCAGTCTCCATAAGCGACCATTGGTTCAGGTAAGGGGTCATCGTTTCGGTTACATACGCGAGAACCACCCCAACATCACTCTCCAGTTCGCAGCGCTGGTAGACCCAGGCCAGGAGCTGCTCCACTGGCAGCGGCAGCGTCCAGCTCGTCGCCGCCGCAACGGCATGCACTGAATACAACATCAGCTCTCGCCGCTCGCGGGTGGGACGCCGCTGCCCGTGCGGCCATGTCTCTTCCCCGACCAGCACCAGCAAGAGCGGGTGGCTTCCCTGAGAACGTCCGACTGGTGCGTGGTAGCTGTTTCCCGTCGATCCTCAATCAAATACGACTCATGCACCAGATAGCGCTTCAGCGTGGTGCAGATCAGGCACCTGTTCAAGATTGCTTCATCAAGCCGTGACCGACTGAACAGGCGGTAGGATGCCGTCCATTCTGCGTCGTGCAATCCCAGTGCAAGCAACACCTGCGTGACGGTATGTCTGGCGAACGCAAACAGGTTACCAACCAGCAGTGCCACCACCCGACGGTAGTGTTGCTCCTGCTGAAACGCCGGTCGGTGTGCTGTCAGGAGTGTCTATAAGGTTACCCGCAACGCGGGCACGGTGGTTTAGAGTGGGGTCCTGCTACATAGCGTGCCGCCTGGAAGGTGATAGTGCTTCCTGTTGATTACTCACCATACCAGCCTGGCCTGTCACATGCAAGTTCCTCCCAAAAAGGGCCAAAGTCCAGGTGCAGCAACCACTCTGTCTCACGCCACACCGTGCGACACATGCGTAACGAGCGGGCAAGGCAACCAGTCTGGTACGCAATAGCACCGGAGATGATTGTCAGCCCTCCTCGCTACCTACGGCAGCCTGAGCGCAGGATATGCTGTTGGGTAATTGGTAAGCGTGCATGCGTCTGTGCGACCGTCTGGGAGCGTAACCGCACAGTTTTTGTGAAATAAGTTCTAGTTCTATGCGTTGGTCACACTATTTTGGACGCTGGATAAATATTTGCTTCGGCAAACATACCTACCGTGCGCGTATTTGCTGGTACAATACCCTTAGTATCCCCTCACACGGCAACCGCGAGGAGGCAGTATGAAGCGACGAGGCTGGAATCCTGCGACGTGGGTCAGTCTTGTACCAAATGGTTTGGGCCATGTCAAACCGAACCACTACTGGGAGATCGTGCGTACCATCTGGGAAAATCGGGACAATCTGGGCAAAGCGTGGCGTATTTTACGTGAAGGTGTATGCGACGGTTGTGCGTTGGGAACAGCCGGATTGCGTGATTTCACGATGAAGGGCGTGCATCTCTGTACGGTGCGGCTCAATTTGCTGCGTTTGAACACAATGCCACCGCTTGACATTCATCGTTTGCACGATGCAGCCGACCTACAACGCCTGAACGGGCGTGAACTGCGTGCTTTGGGCCGTCTCCCGTACCCGATGCTGCGTCGACGTGGTGAAGCAGGATTTCGGCGAATCAGTTGGGATGATGCGCTCAATGAGATTGCTGTCCGGCTACGCAACACTGATCCGCACCGGATGGCGTTTTACCTGACATCACGTGGGATCACCAATGAAACCTACTATGTAGCGCAGAAGGTAGCGCGTTTTCTCGGCACGAACAACGTTGACAACGCCGCCCGGCTTTGCCACGCACCGAGTACCACGGCGATGAAGCAGGCGCTAGGGGTAGCCGCATCAACCTGTAGTTACCGTGATTGGATTGGTACCGATCTGCTAATCTTCATCGGCAGTGATGCGCCGAACAACCAGCCGGTAACGACCAAATATCTCTACTATGCCAAACAAAACGGCACCCGTATCTTCGTCATCAATCCTTACCGCGAACCGGGACTAGAGCGGTATTGGGTGCCGAGCGTCTTTGAAAGTGCATTGTTCGGTACCCGATTGGCTGATCGCTTCTTCCAGATTCACACCGGTGGTGATATTGCCTTCCTAAATGGGACACTCAAGCACCTGATCGAGCGCAACTGGCTGGATTGGGACTTCATTTCAGCGCATACGCGCGACTTTGAGGGGGTGCAGGCGGCACTGGCTCAGCAGTCGTGGGACGATCTGGAGCGGGCGAGTGGGGCAACGCGCAGCGAGATGCTGGCCTTTGCCGAGGTGCTGGCTCAGGCGAAGAGTGCCGTGTTCGTATGGAGCATGGGCATCACCCAGCACGAGTACGGGGTAGAGAATGTGAAAGCGATCCTGAATCTGGCCCTGGCCCGTGGCTTCATCGGACGTGAGTATTGTGGGGTGATGCCAATTCGCGGCCACAGCGGGGTACAGGGCGGTGGTGAGATGGGATGCACTGCTACCACCTTCCCTGGCGGTAAACCGATCACACCCGATACCGCGCACTGGTTCGGCGAACAGTGGGGATTCGCGGTGCCGGAATGGAAAGGGCTGAGCTGCGGTGACATGCTCGATGCCGCCTACAACGGTGAACTCGATGTCTTCTATGCAGTGGGTGGTAATTTTCTCGACACGATGCCCGATCCCGCTTACATTCGCACCGCCCTGGCTCGACCAGCACTGCGCGTACACCAGGATATTGTGCTCACCACGCAGATGCTGGTTGAACCGGCAGACACCGTCATCTTGCTACCGGCAGCCACTCGCTACGAGCAGCGCGATGGCGGGACCGAGACCTCAACCGAACGCGAAATCATCTTCTCCCCCTACCTTGCCCCGCCACCCGCCGAGGCGCGTAGTGAGTGGGAGATTTTGATCAACATAGCGGAACGAACGAAGCCCGAACAGGCTCATCTGATCCATTTCGCCGACGGTCAGCAGATTCGGAACGAAATTGCCCACATTGTTCCCGAATACAACGGGATTCAGCATTTGCACCAGACCGGTGATCATATTCAATGGGGTGGGCGTATCCTGTGTCGCGATGGTCGGTTCGGTACACCCGATGGAAAAGCGGTGTTCACACCGCTGAAGCCACCTGCAACTGCCTTACCGCCGGGTATGTTCGTGCTAAAGACCCGTCGTGGCAAGCAATTCAACTCGCTCATCCATGATGAACGTGATCCACTCAATGGTGCGCTGCGCGATGACGTGCTCATCAACCCTGTTGATGCGGCCACACTCGGTGTTCGCGAAGGGGACTGGGTCATCTTGCGTTCAGCAGTTGGTGAAATGCGGGCACGGATCAAGTTTGCACCGCTCAAATCGGGCAACATCCAGGTCCACTGGCCGGAGGGTAACGTCTTGATTGATGCCCATCAGCGCGACCCAGGGGCGGGTGTGCCGTCATACAAGGCGCTGGTCAGCATCCATCCGATCACTGAGGTAGTGCTTCAGGAGCAGCGCTAACGCGGGGCATACTGCATGATAACCCGAGCAAGCACCCGGCGCCGCACGATACTGAAGGTACGCAATGGGCGCTGGCAACAGACAAAAGACACCGTCGTTGTTGAAGAACCGCTGGAGATTCGCCTGGCGACAGCGGGCGATCCACAGAGTATTGCGCTGGCGACCGTGATGCGCACGCCGGGTGCCGATGTTGAACTGGCCGCCGGATTTTTGTTCGGCGAAGGGATTGTACGTGATCGCTACGACATTATGACCATTCGCTACTGTGTTGACGCCGATCTCGATGAAGAGGCACGGTTCAACACTCTGATTGTTACCCTGCGGCCAGAGCTTGACCTCAACCTCGATCATCTCCGTCGGCTCTTCTTCGTCTCGTCATCGTGTGGCGTGTGCGGGAAGATGTCGCTGGAAGCCCTGCAGGTACGCGGATGCACACCGCTTATTGACGATCCGACCCTGCAGGTACGTTGCTCGGTGCTGGCCGGGATCGATCAACGGGTGCAACAGGCACAGGCACTCTTCAGTCGAACCGGTGGCTTACACGCTGCCGCCCTCATCTCGCTTGACGGTCAGATTCACGCTCTCTACGAAGATATTGGCCGGCATAATGCGGTTGATAAATTGATCGGCGATCATCTGCTCAGGAGCAACCTGGACCGACTGCGGCGATCAATTTTGCTGGTGAGTGGCCGGGCTAGCTTCGAGATCATGCAAAAGGCGTTGATGGCCCAGATTCCGATTGTCGCCGCCGTCGGTGCACCCTCGACCCTGGCGGTTACTCTGGCCCAGCATTTTAATATGACCCTGATCGGCTTTCTGCGGGGAAGCTCGTTCAACATTTACGCCGGTGCCGGACGGGTGGGTGAGGGTAGGTAGAATAACTTACCATCTTTTGCACACGCAGACAACACGAGGATTCTGCGCGTACAGTGGGCAACACCTAATACACAGGTGTTGCCCGTTGCAGACATCAGCTATGCAACTGTACGCGCCATTCGCCGTCGGGTTGCGTAGAGGACCGTCAAAAAGTTGTAGACCATATGGAACAGATAGGTGAAAGGCAACAGGGTGAACAAGGCAAGACCGAGCAGGCTGTGAACATACACGATACCGGGGACGAGATGCAACCGGGCCAGCAATGCTGTCCAGATAATGAAGAAGACAATTGTGCGAATGAAGACCCGATCAAACGGTCGCTGCCCAGGAATATGGATGCGATGTGCGGGGGAATCAATATCAGTCACTACCGCACCACTCCATTTACGGAGTAAAACAGTCATTAGATGGATATTACCGACAACGGCAAATCCGACTGCAATCCAGGTAATACCCACAAAATATGGCGCAAAGCTCCCGAAGATGAAATTAAGCCTGTACGACTCACTATTGCCGAAGATGATAGCAAGCAGATTGGCCGGTGTGTAGTTAAAGCTGTGCTCAAGGTGTAACGCCACATCCGGGATCGACCGACCGAGCAAGATGTTTACAAAGACGATGATTGCCGAAATCGAGTACCCGATCACCTCGGTGATAATCGCAACGTGATAAATCAGGTAACCTCGACCCCAGACGGGATTGGCACGGCGATAAAAGTGCCGATACGGTCCAAACAGAACCATGGACAACGACTGCCAAAAGCCCAGGCTCGGCGGTGGTGACTCGAATGTCGGTGATATTCACCGAAAACGGCGCTTCGTCAGTAATGCCATAACGAATCGGCCCAGCCGTAAGCCAATACCGATCACGAAGACGGTTATTGCAATCGGAGCAACAATATTCAGTAACGTGATAAGCATAGGACACCTCTACTTACGAATAGCGAACATACTAATCGGCTACAATTGAGCGTTTTTTGGTGCGGTGACGACTTCACGCCATGCCCGTAACAGCTCGTATACTTGAGGATGATCCTTGCTGAATTGTCTGACAATATCATCCTGTTCAGGCCAATCGAGGAGGGCTGGAAATTCGGGAAGCTGCATCAACATTGACAGGCGACCCTCAAGACTGTGGGCAACGAAAAACTCGTGATCGCGATTTCGTAATTCGGCCGGAATGCGCATCCGATCCAGTTCACCTCGTTTGGCTAGCGCCGGCTCCATTGCAGGGTAAACAACCTCAAACAACACCAGCGCCATACGTTCGCCTTGCGGTGCCAGGCCGTAGGTCTGACAAGTATCTTCTAGTGACAGCGTACACACTACACACGGTGATGTTACGTATGTGGCATTGATAGCGCGGATCTGGTTTGCCTTCAGAACCGAAATCTTGCGCCGAGTCGCGGTATTTTCCGGTAACCGCATCCCCCAGGCATCACCATTGCAGCAATAATTGTGTTCGCGGTTGGGAGTCATCTCGATAAAATTATCGGTTACGAGATTCAGCAATTCACGGAACAGATCACCCAATCTGGAAGGACGGGTTGCATAACAGGGATCGTGCAGCGTCAACTTCAGATGCGCCTTTTCAATCGGTAGCCGTCCCTGCTTGATCAAATCAAGCATCAGCGCATCAACACTAACAACTGGATAGCGGAAAGGACGACCCAGAGTTTTGGAGGCTTCGGCGTAAAGGGTACGGGTATCGCAGCCACACTCTACGAGCAGAATTTTTTTCACCCCCAGTCGATCTGCTTCTTGCTCCCAGTCTTCTAACATTTGCTTTGAAAGGTTATGATGAACAGCAATATGATCAATCTACGTGCCGGTGTCAATCACATAGGGCGAAATGATGTAGCTCACACTAGCAGCATTCAGAATTTTGATAAGTTTAATTCCATAATCAGGGATTTTCGTATTACCGGCGGCCGGACACACAAAGAGCATTTCTGCACCGTGCACATCAACCGGCACCTCCAAATCCTCGCTCCGCAAAAACATGCCGACTCGACCAATAACTTGGGGCACGGTTAACCCAAAACTATGACGATGTCGATCAGTATTTTCGATAATTGACCGAATGGTAGGATTGGCAAGGCTCAGACCAGAATCAGCATATGCGGCGCGGGCCAGGCGAACAATTCGGCGAATACTAATCCCAGATGGACAGGCCAGTGTACAATGCCCACAGGCAGTACATGCCCAGAAGTATTGCATATTTTCCCGTAAATCGGCGATTGTAGGAGTTGGCACTAACCCCAATGCACCACTAATGCGCCCCTCTACCGTCATGTAGCGATGATAGATTTGGCGAATCAGACCGGTCTTGTGAGTGGTATGAGGCTTCTCATCGCCGGTCACCAGATACCATGCATGCACATGCTTCGCCGCACATCTTGCAATCCATGCAGGCTTCGAGGTTGACCACATTCTCGGCAGTCAGGTTGTGGCGCAACGAATCGACGAACGCTTGCATCTCCGGTTCCATACAAAGTCCTCCTCACGATGGTTTTGAGATCCAGCAGTGTCAGATTGCGATTGAAAATGGGAATTGCTAACAGGACGAATCGGGGTAACGTACTAGCCCTCAGCACAAGCTGAGAGAAGGTTTGGATAAACGTCACCTCGATAAAGCCATAACCAGGAAAGATGTATAAGGTATCAAAATCAAATAATTTTGTGTACTAAAATGTTTTTTAATAAAACATTTTCTTGTTATTGTTTTTATCTGTTTATTTGTATCTCAAATTGCGATGTTTAGAATTATAATCATTCCCTCAGAGGATATTTGTTGAGATGTAACAACCAGGAATTGTCACATGATCCATCTGCTATCAACCAGCGCAATGGTGTGGCATACAGCGCATTGCAAAGTACAATAATCGGTTTCGTGAACTAGTTCCCACGTTCACAATATTCCGCAGACGCAGAAACCACACGACTTCCGGCCTGGTTTGAAGAGCAGCGACGACATATTGTGATTGCCCGTCATGTCTGGATCTCGCCTTCCCTACTCAAGGGTAGATAGGACATTCGATCTATACCAAGGGTAGAGCCTGACGATGTCCTGAAATCCCTCGCCCCCCCGTTCCTCTTCCGCTACGCAGGAATTCATGCGCGGGCGAACGTGCAAGCGTATGGGGAAGATCGGGCTTGGGTATGTGCTGAACGCCCTCATCCCCGGTATAGGAGAGGGGAGATGCGCGGGAGCGTTTAGATGTCCCCAAAGTTGCATTCACTCATCTATGCTGTCTGCTCCTGAATACATGGTTCAGGAGGGAAATCAGCAGCATGTTCCAGGGCATCCTGCTGAGGCGTAAGGTGTGTTACCGACGCATTCTGTCTCCCCTGGAATCATGGACAGGGTCGTCCGCCAAACGACGCAACACGCACATGACAAGCGTGCAAGGCACCGATCCGGCGTGTGATTGCATCGCAGACGGAGACCAGTGCTGTTCTCTTCTACACCGGCAAGCGAGGAGCAGGGTATGCTGTCTTTGCTGATTGGCAAGAGTGCATGAGCCTACGTTATGGTTAGACAGCACGACAGCACAGCTTTATGAGATGCGTTCGGCTTATGTTCAAACTCAGTGCAAGGTAGTATACTCTCATGAGACCCGTTGTATTACCGGTGAGCCTAGGGAATTGCCGATGCATGACCTGTTCGATGCGGAACGCAGTGAACAGTGGGTGATGGCGTAGTGCCATCCTAACGGTTTGACATGTCCAGGCTGTGGGCGTGGCGCCGACGCAGCGCGGCGCGTTCGGCGCACTCGTCGGAGGAGGGTGACATTCTAGCGCTGTCGTCAGTGTCATCGTGTGTACAACGTCGCCACGGGAACCAGAAGTAGCTTCGTCCGGCGCAGGTGTTTCTGCGCGTGCGGGGGATTTGCCAAGCAGAACCGTCGACGGTGCTCTAGGGCATTGGGGATCAGCCGGACCCCGGTCTCCACTCTCCAGCAGGCGATGCGGCACACCGCCCCCAGCGGCAACTGGCCACCCCTAGACGATCAACACACCGAAATCGCTGAGATATTTCACAATGCGGGAAAAAGGAACAAAGCATGCCGACCCGACCGACCCCCGCGATGGCGGGCCACCCGGTGGCAGGTACGGGACATCCGCGAACGACCGCCCGCCGATTGTGGACACGGTGAGCCGGGCGAGCGGGCAAGTACGGCTGCGGCCAACGCACCAGCCGCGCCATCCTGGGAGACCACGTCACGCGCTTTACCGGTGTGCCGGCGGTGGTCTATACCGCTGAATGGCGCGGCTATGCGCAGCAGCTTGCGCGGGTACATCATACCGTCGACCACGGCCACTGGGTATGGGCACCTGATCCGCTGGTGATGAGAACCGCGCGGTGCACGGGAACACCGGCGCGGGATGATGGACAATGGTGCGCACGTTCCTCCGCTCGTTTCGGGGCGTGCATACCACGTATCTGGCTGCGTCTGTAGCGATATGTGCGGCTCGTATCAACGAGCAACGAATCACGCCCAGGTTTGTCGCTCCGTCGGTTCGGCTGCACTATTTTTGAACATGAGCCGAACATTCTTATATGTCCAAAGAATCACTTCTCTACCTTTTCTACCGCCTATCCCCCATTTCCTACTTCTCTCTCCCTCATCCCCCCAACTCAACCGTCGCACTGAGTGCCGTTGTCCCATCAGGACCCTGGGCTTCCAGATCGATGCGGTCGCCATTGGGACGAGCCAGCAGGCGGAAGGGGGCCAAATCGAAGAGTGGAGCCTGGCTGCGGAACGAAAAGCCAATGATCGGGCGGGAGGTATGGTGTCGGGCCAGTTCCATTAGCAAGACTGCTACCAGG
The DNA here is from genome assembly GCF_034432675.1 of Chloroflexus sp. Taxonomy (GTDB): domain Bacteria; phylum Chloroflexota; class Chloroflexia; order Chloroflexales; family Chloroflexaceae; genus Chloroflexus. Next base: position 24,503 of record NZ_DAOUBI010000050.1, read on the forward strand.
GGGCCATGGACAACCAGACCAGGATAACCCTCTTCGTGCTGCGCGTATGGCCGGTCGTAGTGAATCCGATGCGCGTTAAAGGTGAGGGCAGAGAAGCGAAAGAGTAGGCGCGAATCGGGCACAACAGTACGGGTGATCGCATCGTTCGCCGGTGGTAACTCTACCGGTGTAGGAGCCGGTATCGGTGCCCCTGGCTCACGGTACACAATATCTTGCTCTTCTTCGATACAAAGCATCTCATTCTGGTATATCTGATAGCCGACCGTCACAAACGCCAGGGGGCCGCTACGCCCGCTTTTTTGGGTAATATTGCGAATAATGCCTTCACGGTGCGCCGGTTGACCGATGCGCAGGGGGTGATGAAAGCGGATGCGGGCACCAGCAAACATGCGGCGCGGGTAGGGAATTGGTGGAATGAAGCCACCACGCTGCGGATGACCATCACTGCCGAGCTGTGACTGTGGGGCACGGGGCAGAAAGTAAAACCAATGCCAGAGCGGAGGGAGAGGGCTATCCGCAGTGGGTACTCCCGACGGTGGCTCTAGCGTTACCGCTGCTGCAATTGCCTGGGCCAGACAAATATTATCTTCTACCAGCTCAGTACGCCCAATCCAGGCCATCCAATCCGCGCTGCTCATGGTCGGTTGACCTCCTTGTTTGCAACATTGATACGTTTGGTACGTGGAACGGGCCTATTATACTATGCATAACCCACGTATGACCATCGCAAATTGTGTAGGAGGTGCAAGTATCTACTTACATTAACTCATAGTTAACTCTTAGAAACCGACAATTGCGCACGTTTCGCTTTTATGCTATGGTATGAATACACGACTCTATGATCCATATTCTGGATGAGCCAGGGCGGCCATGGTGGCCTCATGCTTAGCCAATGGTGGCTGCAGGTATTCTTTTTGTTTACGGCAAGGAGAGGGAAGAGGAATGGCAAAAGCGTCACGCCTGACCAGATCAACCAGTCAACCAAGGGAGGTGTCAGAAGGGCAGGTCATCGAGACAACCGAGATGCTTCCCACAGGAGAAGCATCATCAGCACCCGAAGAAGCAAAGCCGCCGGCCAGCGATCCAATGAGCAATCCGGGCACCGGTCAAGAACAATTGCCGTTGAGTGGTGTTCGGGTTATCGATGTAGGCAATTTTCTAGCCGGTCCGTATGCTGCTTCTATCCTGGGAGAATTCGGCGCTGAAGTACTAAAGGTCGAACACCCACTGGGTGGCGATCCGATGCGTCGTTTCGGCACCGCAACTGTGCGCCACGATGCCACGCTGGCCTGGCTAAGCGAGGCCCGTAACCGTAAGTCGGTCACGATTGATCTGCGCCAAAAAGAGGGTGTTGCTCTCTTCCTGAAGCTGGTAGCGAAATCCGATATCCTGATTGAAAACTTTCGTCCAGGCACAATGGAAGAATGGGGCCTGGGCTGGCCTGTCTTGCAGGCGACGAACCCTGGACTGATTATGCTGCGGGTGTCAGGCTATGGTCAGACCGGGCCATATCGCCGGCGTTCGGGGTTTGCCCATATTGCCCACGCTTTTAGTGGCCTTTCGTACCTGGCCGGGTTTCCCGGCGAAACGCCGGTCTTACCGGGAACAGCACCGCTCGGCGACTATGTCGCCAGCCTGTTTGGGGCTATCGGGGTTTTGATTGCTCTGCGCCACAAAGAGCAGACCGGACGTGGACAGTTGATCGATGTCGGGATTTATGAAGCGGTCTTTCGGATTCTGGATGAGATTGCTCCGGCTTACGGTCTGTTCGGCAAAATTCGTGAACGCGAAGGTGCGGGGAGTTTTATTGCTGTCCCACATGGTCATTTCCGCTCAAAGGATGGGAAGTGGGTTGCGATTGCCTGTACCACCGACAAGATGTTTGAACGGCTGGCCGAAGCTATGGAGCGCCCGGAATTGGCCTCGCCAGAACTGTACGGTGATCAACGCAAACGGCTGGCAGCACGCGATCTTGTGAACCAGATTACGATTGAATGGGTCGGTTCATTGACGCGCGACGAGGTGATGCGGCGTTGTCTGGAGAAAGAAGTTCCCGTTGGCCCGCTCAACAGCATCGCTGATATGTTCAACGACGAACATTTTCTGGCTCGCGGTAACTTTGCCTGTATCGACGCCGAGGGTATTGGTGAAGTGGTGGTACCGAACGTGATCCCTAGACTATCAGAAACACCAGGACGGGTGACCAACCTCGGCCCACCGCTGGGGAATGCCACGTATGAGGTGTTGCGCGAGCTGCTTGATATTTCTGCTGAAGAGATCAAGCATTTACGCAGCCGCAAGATTATTTAGCCATCTCGATCACATATGCTGTAACAATACCACTTGTGAGGTGAAGGCAATGGATGGAACGACCACAACGTTGCCGCTGGCCGGAATTCGCGTTATCGATGCCGCGACGGTGATTGCTGCGCCTTTTTGTGCGACCCTGTTGGGCGAATTTGGCGCCGATGTGTTGAAAGTAGAACATCCTATCGGCGGTGATGCACTGCGCCGCTTTGGTACGCCAACCTCGCGTGGCGATACGCTGACCTGGCTGAGCGAGTCGCGTAACAAGCGTTCGGTCACGCTCAACCTGCAACATCCCGAAGGGTCACGGGTTTTCAAAGATCTGATCGCCCACGTCGATGTGCTGTGCGAAAATTTTCGACCCGGTACGCTGGAAAAATGGGGTCTGGGTTGGGATGTATTGAGTAAGATTAACCCGCGCCTGATTATGTTACGGGTCACCGGTTATGGTCAGACCGGGCCGTACCGTGACCGACCGGGGTTTGCCCGAATTGCGCATGCCGTCGGCGGAATTGCGTATCTGGCCGGTATGCCGAGAGGGACGCCGGTGACTCCGGGGTCAACGACGCTCGCCGACTATATGACCGGTCTCTACGGCTGTATTGGCGTGCTGCTGGCACTGCGCCACCGCGAACAGACCGGACGCGGACAGTACATTGATGCCGCTCTGTACGAATCGGTTTTCCGCTGTAGCGATGAGCTGGTGCCGGCCTACGGAATGTATCGCAAGGTGCGCGAACGCCACGGTTCGCACTACAACGAGTTTGCCTGTCCCCACGGCCACTTCCAAACCAAAGACGGGAAATGGGTTGCGATCTCGTGTGCGACCGATAAGCTTTTTGCCCGCTTGGCGAATGCCATGGGACGTCCCGAACTGGCTTCGTCGAGTGTCTACGGTGATCAGAAAGTACGGCTGGCGCACGCCAGTGATGTGAACGAGATTGTGCGTGACTGGTGTAGCTCTCTGACCCGCGCCGAAGTGCTGGAGCGTTGTTATGCCACAGCCACTCCGGCAGCACCGCTGAACGACATTGCCGACTTCTTCGGTGATCGCCACGTCCACGCTCGCCGTAATCTGGTCGCGATTGATGCCGAAGACCTGGGCGAGACGTTGATCATGCCGAATGTGGTGCCAAAGCTCTCGGAGACACCAGGCAGCATTCGCTGGCTCGGCCCAAAACTCGGCGAGCATACCGAAGAAGTCTTGAAAGAGATTCTCGGTATGTGCGACGAGCAGATCAACGATCTGCGCTCGAAGCGGGTGATTTAGGTATTGACTGTAGGATCGAGGTCGTGGCACCGATACATGACGATGCGCTCTCTACGCCCTCGGCCAATAGTGACCTGCACCGGCAAGAGCGATGTAACCGCAGTGCAACCATACGTTGCCCAAAACCGTATGGGGAGCACGGCGATCCACCATCTTCCGTTCGGCTGGTGCAGGGCTACACGGTACTGGCGATCCTGAAGCGAATGAGGCTTCGTCACGTTCGAGATGACGCCTTCCCATCCAACAGGCTATACCATCGCATACTTGCGGAGGCAGTGAGTGGTATCCGCATTGATTTGAGAGGAGCACCATGAAGGGTATTCTCCACGGATTGCGCGTAGTGGAGGGATCGGCCTTTGTTGCCGCACCGCTAGGGGGCATGACGCTCGCGCAGTTGGGGGCCGATGTGATTCGCTTCGACCCTATCGGCGGCGGTCTTGATTACAAACGCTGGCCGATCACGCTCGATGGCAAGCATAGTCTGTTTTGGGCCGGTCTCAACAAAGGTAAACGTTCAATTGCAATCGATATTCGCCATCCACGGGGGCAGGAGTTGCTGACGCAGCTCATCTGCGCACCTGGTGAGAATGCCGGTCTCTTTATTACCAATTTTCCGGCCCGCGGCTGGTTGAGTTACGATGAGCTGAAGCGTCATCGCGCTGATCTGATCATGGTCAATCTGGTTGGGCGGCGCGATGGTGGTTCAGAGGTGGATTACACTGTCAACCCGCAGTTGGGACTGCCGTTTATGACCGGCCCGGTCACGACGCCTGATGTGGTTAATCACGTGCTGCCGGCCTGGGATATTGTGACCGGTCAGATGATTGCACTCGGTCTGCTGGCTGCCGAACGCCACCGCCGGCTGACCGGTGAGGGGCAATTGGTGAAGATTGCGCTGAAAGATGTTGGTCTGGCGATGATCGGCCATCTGGGAATGATTGCCGAGGTGATGATCAACGATACCGACCGTCCGCGCCAGGGTAATTACCTCTACGGTGCGTTCGGGCGCGACTTCGAGACCCTCGACGGCAAGCGGGTGATGGTGGTTGGGCTGACCGATTTGCAGTGGAAGACGCTGGGAAAGGCGACCGGTTTGACAGAGGCGTTTCAGGCTCTTGGGGCGCGGTTGGGGTTGAACATGGACGAGGAAGGCGACCGCTTCCGCGCCCGTCACGAGATCGCTGCGCTGCTGGAACCCTGGTTCCACGCCCGTACCCTCGCCGAAGTACGACGCATCTTTGAACAGCACCGCGTTACCTGGGCGCCGTACCGAACGGTACGGGAAGCAATTGCCCAGGACCCCGACTGCTCCACCGACAACCCGATGTTTGCGATGGTCGAGCAGCCCGGCATCGGGAGCTACCTAATGCCGGGTTCGCCGTTGGATTTCACTGCCGTACCGCGTCTGCCTGTCCAACCTGCGCCCCGGCTCGGTGAGCACACCGATGAGATTTTGCTTGAGGTGCTGGGCTTGAGTGAAGCCGAAGTAGGTCGCTTACACGATGAAGGAATTGTTGCCGGGCCAGGTCAGGCAGCATAGCCGTATGCACTGCCACCGAAACGGATGATGTAATTGAAACACGGAGGGAGATGATCATGCGCAAGCTAGCTCACAACTTCTACAAACCGTTGGCCATCGGCGCTCCAGAGCCGATCCGCGAGCTACCGGTTCGCCCAGAGCGCGTTGTCCACTTTTTTCCGCCCCACATTGAAAAGATTCGTGTCCGTATTCCAGAGGTCGCCAAACAGGTTGATGTGCTGTGCGGCAATCTGGAAGACGCGATTCCGATGGACGCCAAAGAGGCAGCGCGCCACGGCTTCATCGAAGTAGCCAAAGCAACCGATTTCGGCGATACCGCGCTCTGGGTGCGGGTCAATGCGCTCAATAGCCCATGGGTCCTCGACGATATTGCCGAAATTGTGGCCGCTGTGGGCAATAAACTCGATGTTATTATGATCCCGAAGGTCGAGGGTCCGTGGGACATTCACTTTGTCGATCAGTATCTGGCACTGCTTGAAGCGCGCCACCAGATCAAGAAGCCGATCCTAATACATGCTCTGCTCGAGACAGCTCAGGGCATGGTTAATCTCGAAGCAATTGCCGGCGCCAGCCCCCGGATGCACGGCTTTAGCCTGGGACCGGCCGATCTCGCCGCTTCGCGTGGCATGAAGACCACCCGCGTCGGTGGCGGGCACCCCTTTTACGGCGTGCTGGCCGATCCGCAAGAAGGTCAGGCCGAGCGACCGTTCTATCAGCAGGACCTCTGGCATTACACGATTGCCCGCATGGTTGATGTGGCAGTTGCCCATGGCCTGCGTGCTTTCTACGGCCCCTTTGGCGACATTAAGGATGAAGCTGCCTGCGAAGCCCAATTCCGCAACGCCTTCCTCCTCGGTTGTACCGGAGCGTGGTCGCTGGCGCCCAACCAGATCCCAATCGCCAAGCGTGTCTTCAGCCCGGATGTGAACGAGGTGCTCTTCGCCAAACGTATCCTAGAGGCGATGCCCGATGGTTCGGGGGTGGCGATGATTGACGGCAAGATGCAAGACGATGCGACCTGGAAGCAGGCGAAGGTGATCGTCGACCTGGCGCGGATGATTGCGAAGAAGGACCCTGAACTGGCCCAGGCGTATGGCCTGTAACGTTGCAGCAAGGAGAGAGGGATGAGCGGCAAAACCAATCCCGGCAATTTCTTCGAGGATTTTTGGCTTGGCCAGACGATTGTGCATGCTACGCCGCGCACGGTCACGGAAGGTGATGTTGCTCTCTACACATCACTGTACGGTTCACGCTTTGCGCTGACCTCATCGACCCCCTTTGCGCAATCGCTTGGGCTGGAGCAAGCGCCGGTTGATAGCCTCCTGGTGTTTCATATCGTCTTCGGGAAGACGGTACCCGACATCTCGCTCAACGCGATCGCCAATCTCGGCTATGCCGGTGGGCGCTTTGGCGCAGTGGTCTATCCCGGCGATACCCTTTCCACCACCTCAAAGGTCATCGGTTTACGCCAGAACAAAGACGGTAAAACCGGTGTCGTGTATGTCCACTCAGTAGGTGTGAACCAATGGGATGAAGTTGTGCTCGAATACATCCGCTGGGTGATGGTGCGGAAGCGCGACCAGAACGCACCGGCACCGGAGACGGTCATACCCGACCTGCCCGACTCAGTACCGGTCACCGATTTGACCGTCCCGTACACCGTATCGCCGGAGAACTACAACCTGGCCCATGCCGGTAGCAGCTACCTCTGGGACGATTACGAGGTTGGCGAGAAGATCGATCACGTTGACGGGGTTACGATTGAGGAGGCCGAGCACATGCAGGCTACCCGGCTCTACCAGAACACAGCGCGAGTCCACTTCAATCTCCACGTTGAGCGGGAAGGGCGGTTTGGTCGGCGGATTGTCTACGGTGGCCACATCATCAGCCTGGCACGTTCGTTGTCGTTCAATGGGCTGGCCAATGCGCTGAGCATAGCGGCCATTAACAGCGGGCGCCACACCAACCCCAGCTTTGCCGGTGACACAATCTATGCCTGGTCAGAGATTCTGGACAAGATGGAGATTCCGGGCCGCACCGATATTGGTGCCTTGCGGGTGCGTACCGTCGCCACCAAAGATCGCCCGTGTCACGATTTTCCCTACCGTGACGCGGAGGGTAACTACGATCCGGCGGTGGTGCTTGATTTCGATTACACAGTGTTGATGCCGCGTCGGGGATGACTGGTCGCCCTCACCTCACCCCCCGGCCCCCGCTCCTCTCCCGTCAGGGGAGAGGAGCGGGGGAGTAGGGATGGGCGTGCTCCGTATGGCTTCCAGGCACCTTATTCCCGCCCCTCTCCCGGCCTCCCCCCTCTGACTATGCATTACCCATACCTGGTGTCAACCACGTGCGTATCAGCGGGGATGATCACTATGGGTGCTGTTGTGAGCGACTGGTCCGTTGGCAGTGCGCCGCTCCAGCCGTGGTATCACGTGCTGAATGGGTTGCTTTACACGTGCATCATGTGCGTGTCGCGCA
>NZ_DAOUBI010000051.1:0-34869 GCF_034432675.1 Chloroflexus sp.
TGGCTCATTGGGAATCGGCGTGGTATACCGCCAGATATAGCGGTAATTCGCAGGACAAATTGGTAATTTGTCCCACATCTGGCAGTACATCACGGGAATTCCCAGAGAGCCAAAAAACTTTCCCGTCGTCTCCGAGCTGCCCTCAGCCTGATCGGTATGACGCTGGAGGCCTTTGACCGGCTGTTTGATGAGTTCGTCGTCGCCCATGCCCAACGGCTGGCCAACCTGACTGTTACCAAGAGAAAAGGTACGCTGCGTCAACGGGCCGTGGGAGCCGGGGGAAAGCATCGGTACTCCCTGCGCGACCGCTTGCCGATGACCCTCTTCTGGCTGCGGGTGTACACCACCTATGAGGTAATGGGCTTGTTCTACGGGTTGGACAAGACCAACATCGAGGACCATCTCAAAGGCATCCTGACAACGTTGGATACGATGACCACCTTCACCTATGACCGGCCGGGGCCGGAGCGTAAGCAACTCCGTTCGGCTGGGGCGGTGATGGACGCTTTCTCCGACGTGCATCTGGTGATTGATGTCAAGGAGCAACGCATCGAGCGCCCCAAAGCCGGGAAGGATGAGCAGGGCAAGCCCCAAGACCGGCAGAAGCCCTACACTTCAGGGAAGAAAAAGGCCCATACCCTGAAGAACCAAAGTGCGTACGTCCGGATGGGCTGATTGAAGCCGTGTCGAAGCGTGTACCCGGTGGTCAGACCCATACCTGACGTTGCTGCGGTAGACCGACCTGATCGGCCAATTGGAGGAAGGGGAAGCTGCCACGCTGGATAAAGGCTATAATGGCTTGCAAAACGACTATCCCGACAAACGCCTCTATCAACCTTTCAAAGCCCGCCGCAATCATCCCTTGACCGAAGAGCAGAAAGCGTACAATCGCGTTCTGGTGCGCTACCGTATCGTTGTCGAACATATCCTGGCCGGTATGAACCGCTTTCAAGTCCTGCGGCAGGTAGACCGTCATCAGCGTAGTGGACATGGTCGGGTGGTGCGAATTGTGGCTGGCCTGATGCATCGCCGTATCGCCAAGAAGCCTGTGAACGTCTATGCGGCTGCGGGAGCCTAAAGGATGACCGGCCGGACGGTTGGAGAGCCGGCCAGTTTGACAGGAAACCCGCCTTACCCACTATCGCACCATAAGTCTAATTTTAAACTTTCACACATCACTAGCAGAGGACAAACATCTGTATATAGCACACATCATTGCTTATACTCTAATGCTTGCGCATACGAGAAAAATGACAGACCAACAAACATCTGTATATAGTACACATCATTGCTTATACCTATCGTCAGACCAGTCATCCACGTTTAAGTACAAAACTAGCAGTTGACGATCTCCGCACTGTGGATGATAAGTTGTGCTACAATATATATCGTCATTTGGATAATCTCTACTTGTTTTAACAGACTGTGAACCGACTCACCGCCAAAATCTGTTTACTAGGAGAATTCTCGGTTGGTAAAACCAGCCTGATTCGTCGCTTTGTCGAAGGTGTCTTCGACGAGCGCTATTTGAGCACGCTTGGCGTCAAAATCGATCGGCACACCCTGCATTTCGATCAAACCGAAATCAACCTCATCATCTGGGACACAGCCGGTGGTGAGAAGTTTGATCAGGTAGTTCAGAACTATTATCGCGGTGCGGCAGGTGCCATCCTTGTCTGTGATGTAACCCGACCTGAAACGTTACCTGCACTTCACGAATATGCCACAGCTTTTCACTTGGCTAGTCCGCATACCCCATTCGTCATCGCGGCAAATAAGATCGATCTGACCACACAGCGGCGCATTACCAACGAAGAGATTGCGACAGTAACAGAAGCACTTCAAGCTGATTGGATGTTCACCAGTGCTCGCACCAGTGAAGGTGTCAGTGAACTATTCCACACCCTAGGGCGTCGCATCTGGCAGCGAAAGGGGACGGTATGACTGATGAAGTAAACGGGATCAGAACTCCGCAAGAAGAAGCGGAAGAGCTTGAGCGAGTGCGCCAGATCATTCTTGGCTCGAATGCTCGCCAGCCACGTCAGGCTGAGGTTGATCGGCTGCGGGAGATCATCTTTGGCCCGCAAATGGAAGAGTATGCCCGCATGTTTAGCGATCTTCGTCGCCAGCTTGAACATCTCACCGAAGATGTGCGCCAATTGCAAGACCGGTTAGGCGAGGTGGAAAAGAGCGTTCAGCGTCGCTTTGACGCCCTCGAAGTCGAAACCCGGCGGCTCAATGATGAGTTGCGGCGTGAAACTGAGCGTCAGCGCGCTCGCGAGTCGCTGTTGCAACAAGTTGTGGCCCAGGCCCGGCAGCACGAAGCAGCAATTACCGGTCTAGGTGATGGTGTGAGCGAACTGCGTCGCGTGCAGAGTCACCACGATCTTGAAATTCGCTCCGGTCGGGCCGGTCTGGCCGAAACGCGCGATCTGCTCGAACAGCGCACACAGGCACTACGACGCGAAATTCGCAGTACCGAAGATGCGCTACGGGCTGAGCTGCGGCGGATCGCTGACCGCCTGGATAATCAGAAGACTGACCGCAAAGCGCTGGCCAGTATGCTGATTGAAATTGCCACCCGGCTGGAAACCGGAAGTACGGTCGCCGGTTTGCTCGATGGCCTCTCCTCTGCCAAAGATGAATAGGCAGACTGGTAGTACGAGCGATTATGGCTATCGATCCACAAAAGAGTCGCGAGATTGAAGAACTACGACGTGTCCTGCTGAAGCCGGAGGCGCTAGTAGACCGGATTAGTCCGGTCATTGCCAACATTCTGGCTGAGCAGATTACAACATCAAAAGATGAGATCGCTCGTGCACTGGCACCGGCCATTGGCGAGGCTATCCGCCAGCAAGTCTACAAGGCGCGTGAAGATATTATTGATGCGCTCTACCCGGTGATCGGGGCGATGATCGCCAGGGCGGCAACCGAAGCAATCCGCGATCTGGCCTCGCAGATCGACACACGTATTCGCACCGGCCCCCTACTGATGCTCGACCCCGGCTACTGGCAGGCACGCGCCCAGGGTATTTCTGCCGGTGAGTATGCGCTGCGCAGCCAGTTACCGTTTTCGGTACAGGAAGTCTTTCTCATCCAACGCGATTCCGGCATTTTGATCTGTCATCTTGCCGCGCCGGGTATCCCGGCTGCTGATCGCGATCTGGTCAGTGGCATGCTCACCGCTATTCGCGACTTTGCCCGTGATGCACTGGGTGAAGGTGATGAGCTTGGCGCCATCAGTTATGAGTCACGTCAGATCGTGATTGCAAGTGGGAGTGCCGCTTACCTGGCAGCCGTGATCACCGGCGTTGAACCGCGAGGCTTCCGCGAAGAATTACGGCAGACGCTGGTGGCGATCCACGAAGGACGCTATGACCGTCTCCGCAATTTTGCCGGTGATGATGAAGATCTGGTTAGTGAGATCGAAGCCCTGATTCGTGAACGTATATCGCTGGCTACTATTCAGGTTGATCGTAGCCGCCCACAAAACACCTTTATTCAGCGAGCAGTCCTGGTCTTTCTGCTGTTGATCGCTCTCTCACCCCTCTTTCTTTGTGGCTGGTGGGTGATGAGTGTTGAGGCTCGCATGGCAACGCTCTTTACACCGACGGCGACGCCGACGCCGACGCCAACCGCGACCGCAACGCCGACGGCTACCCCAACTGCAACGCCGACGCCGACGCCGACGCCAACCGCAACGGCAACGCCAACGGCTACCCCAACCCGTACTCCAACCCCGACGATCACACCCACACCAACCGTGACACCGATTCCATACGATGGTGTGATGACGGGGAACGTGTATTTATACAGCTTCCCAGATGAGGCGAGCGAGCGTAGCCCAATCGTAGCACCGCGAAATGCGCCTGTTATCGTATTGGCGCAATATGGCGATTGGTACCAGGTGCGGGTTGATGTTCGGATCGATCAACAGGCTGTCCAACTCATCGGTTGGGTTCCGTCGCGATGGGTAGGATTAGTGCGGCCAATTCCGCCATCGCTTGTAACTCCTTTCCCACGCCCCTGAGTTGTAGATATCAAGATATATTAAGAACCTATCCGAAGAATCGCTTCTGAGACACTTTTCGTAGGGCGAAATGCCATCTCACCCCACTTCTCGGATGGCTCTAAGGATAAGCAGATGAAGCTAATCACAGGTTTAATCATAAACGACGGGAGAGTCTTCTGGCACCTGCTGTTCGCTCTGCCCTAGCCCGGCATCACGACAGAATGGTCGCCGTGAGCGAGTGTCTGAACTATCAATTCGGCAGGTGGATGAAACTTTGACCGGTGGCGACCTGACACATAACAGCCACAAGTGAGGTAGACGATGTTGTTATCGGTTGAACAACGGGTATTAATCGAAACTGGAAATGCGTATGTCGTGGTCGATCCCGATCTGCGCATCCAGAGTGCCGGTGGCATGCTGGCCCTGATTGGCGGCAAGCCACCGGTTGGGGTGCATTTAATCGATTTATTGCCAGAATTATTCGGTAATGAAATGGCACTGGTCGAGATATTGCATGGCGAACGGGATCGCCTTCACTTGACGTTGATCAACCGCCAGATGCCAGATGGTTCTACCCTCTACATCGATCTCTTGACGATCCCTCTTACTGATAAGGATGGGCGGATCACCGGCCTGATCCAGATCGTGACCGATACGACCCAACGCAGCGTTATCGAACAACTACGCTCCCAACAGCGGAATGAATTACAGTTGCTGAAAGATCGGCTGCAACGGCAGAATGTTGAGCTGGCCCGCATTAATGCCAGTTTGCTCAAAACCACCAAGATCAAGGACGAGTTTCTGGCCAGTATGAGCCATGAAATACGCACCCCGCTCACGGCCATTTTGGGCATGGTAGACCTGCTGCGTGCACAGTTGGTCGGCCCATTGAGTGATGAGCAGATGGGGGCGATTAATGGCATTAAAAAAGGTAGTCAGCATCTGCTCTCGCTCATCAATGACTATCTTGATATTGCCAAAGTTGAAGCGGGTCGGATGGAGCTAGACCTGACGCCGGTTTCAGTCCAAGATGTCTGCATGTCTTTGCGCTCACTGGTGGCAGACCTTGTCAGACGCGCTAATCTGTCATTGATCTTCGACATTGATCCTGCGGTTCAGGTCATTCTGGCTGATGAACGACGGCTGCGCCAGATTTTGATTAATCTGCTCTCGAATGCCATCAAGTTCACCCCAGCCGGTGGTAAGGTGGGGCTAGAGGTACGTGGTGAGCCAGAACGGGGAGCGGTGCGCTTTACAGTATGGGACACCGGGATAGGGATTTCGGCTGAAGATGCTGTGCGCTTATTTGAGCCATTCCAGCAGATCGAGAGTGAACGGCAGAAAGAGGTGACCGGTAGCGGTCTGGGGCTGGCGCTGGTGGCCAAACTGGTTCGCCTTCACGGTGGCAGTGTTCGCGTCGAAAGTGAAGTGGGAGTTGGGAGTCGTTTTCACGTCACGCTGCCCTGGGAACCGGACGAGCAATATCGCTTTCTGGAACAACTCGATCAGCAAGAGCGGGAGGAAGATGCTCACCCAACCGAGTTGCCTGCCGCCTCGCCACGGGCCGGTAATCGCCCACTCCTGATGGTTGAAGATGATGTTGCCAGTGCTACCTTGATTGCCGACTACCTGCGCCGCTGTGGGTATCGGGTGGTGCATGTCGAGTCAGGTGAAGAGGCCCTGGCCTATATTCAGGGTGAATTGCCGTGTTTAATCCTCCTCGATGTCCGCCTGCGCACGATGAGCGGTTTTGAAGTGATGCAGCACTTACGTAATCAGGTAGCCACTCGTGATTTGCCGATTTTGGTCTTAACGGCGCTGGCTATGCCCGGCGACCGTGAACGGTGTCTCGAAGCCGGAGCTGATGAATACCTTGCTAAACCGATTCGTTTACGGCTACTCGCCGAACGGATTGCCGCGTTGCTTGAACGCTAGGGTGTAAGTAGCAAATCTTCGTTGACATTGATGGGATAGGTGCATCACTGTTGAGACAACCTATCACTGTTCATCAGTCCAGTGATAGGATTTGCCTCGCTCTGAGGAGTGGCTTCCTGCTTACGCTCGTCCATTACCTGTGCCACTGTCACGTGACGAGTGCGAAAGTGATCTGAACACCTGCGACACAACCCGCGCCATCGCTTACATGCAGGCAGTGCATCACGGATGGGCAAGCCAGACGGACGTGCGATGCCCGCACGTCGTCCCTGTGACCGGTGGGAAAACTGCTGCGTCCCACCCCTGATCGTGAGCACGGCTAGTGCGGAAGGCACGCTTCCGCACTCCAAACTACGTGCCACGGGCAACCCGGCCTGGAACCTATGCATTACCCATACCTGGTGTCAACCACGTGCGTATCGGCTGGTATGATCGCTATTGTTGCTGTTTTGGGCGACCGACTCGGTGCCAGTGCGCCGCTCCAGCCGTGCCGGCACGTGCTGGATGGATTGCCGTACCCACTCGTCATGCGCGTGTCGCGCAGTTTGGAGTGCGGCAGCCATGCTGCCGCGTCAGCCGCGCTCACGATCCGGCGCGTAGCATACGGTTACCCATCCGGGTCACGGAGGTGCTGAATGTGCTCGTACCGCTCATCGAGTCGGTCAGGCATGTATGCGATACCTGCGCGTAGACGTTTGGTTGTACCAGGTTCGTACCTGCGCACCAGCAGCCACGGCCAGTACCTGACGGTAGTGGCGATGATGCCTGCACACGGGCTGGAATCCCGCGCCACGGGGAGCACATGCAGCCTGACCTAACGTAGCGCGACATGTGGGTAATGCATAGGGCCTGGAACGAGGACTATCGGCATGTGATCCCATGGCGTGCGCAGCAGAAACGCTGGTGCTGCGCCGCCACGCCCAGGAGCGGTGTCGGCGTGAGCGGTGGATAATGCGCTGCGACCACGATGACACCAGATTTGATTCCAGTATTTTGTCCCCTGCCCCTACGACAACGGATCGATCAATGTCGGTGTAAAGCCGTTACCGTTCTCTTCCGGGTCTTCCACCGATAGCGCAGCCACCCGATCACCGGTCGCCACATTGACAATGGTCACCCCCTGCGTGGCCCGACCCAGGCGTGAGATCTCGCTGGCACTGGTGCGCAACACCATCCCACCGGTAGTAATAAAGGTGAGTAGCGAATGCTCACGGACAACTGCCGCAGCAGCAACTTCGTCAAGATCGTTGCGCAGTTTGATGGTTATCACGCCACCGGTAGCCCGACCTTTGACCGGATATTCAGAAAGTGCCGTGCGCTTTCCTATCCCGCGCGCAGTGACAACCAGCAGATCGGCCCCCTCTTCAGCCAGATCCATACTGACAACGCGATCACCGTCTGCCAGATTAATCCCGATCACGCCGGTTGCCGGTCGACCCATTGGCCGCACTTCGCTCTGCTCGAAACGCAGTGTCTGACCACGAGCCGTTGTCAGCAAGATGTCTTCGTGGCCGTGGCTGACCCGAACCCAACCTAGCACATCACCCTCTTCCAGCCCAATCGCAATCAAGCCGTTCGAGCGTACCTGACTATACTCACGCAACTGTGTACGCTTGATCTTACCGCGCACCGTCGCCATCACCAGATACTCGGCGTCAAACTCGCGCACGGCCAGCATTGACGTCACCTGTTCACCTGGTTCGAGCGAAATTAGGTTCACCAGCGGCAGCCCCTTTGCCGTGCGGGAACTATCGGGCACTTCGTGCGCCTTCAGTTGATAGACCTTGCCGCGGTCGGTGAAGAAGAGCAGGTTATCAAGCGAATTGCACGTCAACAGGTGGCGCACAATATCCTGTTCTCTGGTCAGCATACCCTTGATACCCCGACCTCCACGACGCTGGGTGCGGTAGACATCAGGCAACTGACGCTTGATATAGCCACGGTCGGTCAAAGTAATCATCACCCGCACATCGGGGATCAGGTCTTCGTCGCTCACTTCACCGGTAACATCAGGAATAATGCGGGTGCGTCGCGGATCGCCATATTTTTCTTTCAGGCGAACAAGGTCTTGCTGGATAAGGTGCAACACCTTGCGCGGATTGGCCAGAATATCTTCCAGCTCGGCGATCAGCTTGATCACCTCCCGATATTCATCTTCGATCTTCTTACGTTCAAGCGCAGCCAGACGGCGCAACTGAAGATCGAGGATAGCCTGGGCCTGACGCTCGGTAAGCGAAAAATTACTCATCAGGTTATTGCGGGCGCTCTCGGCAGTTCGCGAGTCGCGGATGGTCTGAATGACGGCGTCCAGGTTATCGAGTGCAATCTTCAAGCCCTCCAGGATGTGGGCACGTTCACGGGCACGAGCCAGATCAAACTCGGTTCGGCGGCGAATAACCTCTTGCCGGTGGGTGATGTACTCTTGCAAGAGGCGTTTGAGGGTCAAGACGCGAGGCTGGCGACCGTGCTCAACCAATGCCAGCATATTGATCCCGAAGGTCGTCTGCATTTGGGTGTGCTTGTAGAGCGCATTGAGCACCTTCTTTGGTTGGGCATCTTGCTTCAAGAGGATCACCAACCGCATCCCAGTGCGGTCGCTCTCATCACGCACATCGCGAATACCCTCGATCTTGCGATCTTTAACCAGCTCGGCAATTCGCTCTTGTAAACGCGCCTTGTTGACCTGATACGGCAATTCGGTGACGACGATCATAAAGGCACCGCGCCCGGCCTCTTCGATATGGGTCTTGGCGCGCAGCGTAATCTGCCCACGCCCGGTACTGTACGCAGCTAAAATCCCCTCGGTGCCCAGAATCAGGCCGGCAGTTGGAAAATCAGGGCCGGGGATAATCTTCATCAGCTCCTCAACCGTGGCCTCCGGGTGTTCGATCAGATAGCTGATCGCATCGCAGAGTTCGCCGAGGTTGTGCGGTGGAATGTTGGTTGCCATACCAACCGCAATCCCGGAAGCACCGTTGAGCAGCAGATTGGGCAGAATGGCAGGGAGCACGACCGGCTCGCGGTAGCTGCCATCGAAGTTATCACGAAAATCGACGGTATCTTTCTCAATCTCACTGAGCAACTCTTCGGCAATTGGCGCCAGGCGCGCTTCGGTGTAGCGCATCGCTGCGGGCGGATCACCATCGATGGAACCGAAGTTACCCTGGCCATCGATCAGAGGATACCGCATACTCCAGGGCTGAGCCATACGGGCCAGCGCATCGTAGACGGCACTGTCGCCGTGGGGATGCATTTTACCGAGCACATCGCCCACGATACGGGCACTCTTTTTGTATGGCTGATTACTGCGAAAGCCCATGTCCCACATGCCGTAGAGAATACGGCGCTGCACCGGCTTCAAGCCATCACGCGCATCCGGGAGCGCACGTGAGACGATGACGCTCATCGCGTAGCTGAGATAGGCCGTCCGCATCTCATTGGTGATGTTGACGGGCCGGACGATACCGATTTCCATTTGTTACTCCGTTAGGTCGGTTTTAGCGCATTATTATGCGATGTTTGCTATTTCGTATTATACCCGATCCAGGCGTTTCTGTCTAATAAAATGAAACGTTTGTTCGTTTACGAGTGTGTTACAATTGAGCGGGAACATCTATCGAAAACAAGGAGGCAGCATGAACGCTGGGTCACGTCCACTGAACCGGCTGGCATACGAAGCCAGTCCGTATCTCCAACAGCACGCCGATAATCCAGTTGATTGGTATCCGTGGGGTGAAGAGGCTCTCGAACGCGCCCGGCGTGAGGATAAGCCCATTCTAGTCAGTATCGGGTATGCTGCCTGTCACTGGTGCCACGTGATGGCCCACGAGAGTTTTGCCGACCCGGAAGTGGCGGCTGTTCAGAATGAGTATTTCATCAATATCAAGGTCGACCGCGAGGAGCGTCCCGATCTTGACAATATCTATATGGCGGCAGCGCAGGCGCTGACTGGGCGAGGCGGCTGGCCGCTCAATGTGTTTTGTCTGCCTGATGGAACACCGTTCTTCGCCGGTACCTATTTTCCACCCGATGCCAAAGCCGCTCGCTACCGGATGCCCGGTTGGCGGCAGGTGCTGCTCTCGGTAGCCGAGGCGTATAAAACCCGACGAGCGGATGTGACCGCTTCCGCACACGAGCTGCTCGAACATATCAAGTTGCTCACCCGACCGTTGCCTGAAACCCTTCCCCTCGACGAAGAATTGCTGATGGCGGCAGCAGCCCAGATCGGGCGTGAATTCGATCCGCAGTATGGCGGGTTTGGCGATGCGCCAAAGTTTCCGCAGCCGGTCGTACTAGAGTTTTTGCTGCGCACCCATCTACGCGGTGATGTACAGGCGCTCCCAATGCTTCAGCAGACGCTTGAGCAGATGGCGCGGGGTGGGATGTACGATCAGGTCGGCGGAGGCTTCCACCGCTACAGTGTCGATGAGCGCTGGCTGGTGCCCCATTTCGAGAAGATGCTCTACGATAATGCCCTGCTGGCTGAGGTCTACCATCTGGCGGCCCAGGTCACCGGTGATACCTTCCTCGCCCGTATTGCCGATGAGACGTTCACCTACATGCTACGCGATCTGCGCCATCCTGATGGGGCGTTCTTTAGCAGTGAGGATGCTGACAGTTTGCCGACACCCGGTGCATCTCACGCCGAAGAGGGGGCGTTCTACATCTGGACGCCCGATGAATTGCGAGCAGCGCTGGGCGATGATGCGGTGCTGGTTGGCGCCTACTACGGGGTGACGCGCCAAGGTAATTTTGAAGGACGTTCGATCCTGCACGTACCCCGACCGGCCGCTGCCGTTGCCGCAATGCTAGGCGTGTCGGTAGAACGGCTTGAAGCGACCGTTGCCCGTGCCCGCCCAATCCTGCGCACCTTGCGCGAGCGACGACCCCGCCCGTTCCGTGATGAGAAGGTGATTACGGCATGGAATGCGATGGCGATCCGTGCGCTGGCAGTGGCAAGTTCTCGTGTGCCGGCGTACCTGGATGCAGCGCGGCAGTGTGCTGATTTCCTGCTGACCAACCTTCGGCGTGATGATGGCCGGTTGCTGCGAAGCTGGAAGGATGGGCGGCCAGGACCGGCGGCGTTTCTCGATGATTATGCCCTGTTCTGCGATGCCCTGATCGAACTCCATGCTGCCGACGGCGATACCCGCTATCTGGCTACCGCCATTGATCTGGCCAATGTGATGATCGATCTGTTTTGGGATGATCAGGCCGGCATGTTTTTCGATACCGGTCGAGATCAACCTGCCCTGGTTACCCGTCCACGTGATTTGAGTGATAATGCAACACCGTCCGGTTCATCGGCGGCCACAGTTGCCCTGCTGCGGCTCTACGCTATCACCGGGCACGAGAGGTATGAAACGCTGGCTATGCAGACGCTGCAACAGACAACACCTCTGCTCAAGCGATTTCCGTTGGGATTTGGGCGTATGCTGTGTGCGGCCGATCTAGCGCTGGGGCCGCGGCGAGAGCTGGCAATTATCGGCCCGCCCGATCATCCGGTGACGCAGGCAATGCTGGCAGTAGCGCGATCTGTGTATCGTCCCCGGCTGGTCATTGCACGAGCCACGCCCGACGATCCGGTCGTCACGCTCAGCCCACTCCTGCACGACCGCCCGATGGTTGATGGGCAGCCGACCGCTTATCTCTGCGAGCAGTTTGCCTGCCAGATGCCGGTTACGACGCCAGAGGCACTTCAGGCGCAGTTGGGATGAGTAGGAGATAGAAGATAGGGGATAGGAGGTAGAAGATAGGGGATAGGAAACCTCGTGTGGCAATGTGAACGGGCACATGCACCGTTCGTAGGGATGTGTAGGGGCAGGTTCTGAACCCGCCCCTACACGAATCACGCAGGTGATTCTCCCGGATTGTTGTGAATAGGACCGATAATCACAGATCACCGCATCCCTGGCGCCAGGACGTGATACACAGAATCGCTCAAGATTGGAAAACAGCGCAGGCATGACACGCTAGAGCTTATTTCATAAAAGCTGTGCTGTTGTGCTACCGACATATCACACAGTATCATGGACGCTTGCCAATCACCAAAGCCAGTATATCCTGCTCTCAGTCTGCCAGTATGGAAGCGAGGAGTACTGATGACCATCTCCAGTGCCATCACTCGCTGGACCGGTTGCCTTGCCCGCACGTCATGCGCGTGTCGCAGCGTTTGGAGTGCGGCAGCCATGCTGCCGCAGCAGCCGTGCTCACGATCCGGTGCGTGTCGCGCTGTTGACCCTGCTGGTCACCGGGATGCCGTATGCTCCTCACAATCATAAAGTCTGTCAGTAATGCATGAGAGAACTTCTCGTAAATGTTTTTTGAAATAGGTTCTAATAGGTGTGAGGGGCTTTGAGACGGGTTGGAAATCTATACCATACGCATAATGTAGGGCGGGTGATCCAACCTGTACCCTTTCGCTACCCCCTTCACCGTGTGCCTCGTGTAGAAATATGACCGGCTACGGGTATCGTCTGTAGGGGCGGGTTCAGAACCCGCCTCTACACGAATCACGCAGGTGATCATCTTATGGACAGAACGCGGAATAGTGGCGGCGGGGCAGAAGGGGAGGACGTGCCGGCCCGTGGCGCAGGTTTCTAGCCTGCGCACCAGCGGCCACGGCCAGCACCTGCCGGCGGTAGGGGGGATGCCTGCACGCAGGCTGGAAGACGAACCACATTGCGACTTACAAAGGTGCGGTTATGTAGTGGGGATGCCTGCACGCAGGCTGGAAGCTCGCGCCACGCCACTCGCACCACGGTCAGCGCTTATAGCCCGGCCTAACGCAGCGTGACTGTGGGTAATGAAAAGGCTTCAGCATGGGGTTAGGAGCACAGCAAGCCGTGTCTACCCATAGCACCACTTGCTCACCATCCCACACCTGCTTGCGTAGTCCCCCAGATTTGTTATGATGCTGCCAGCACTGATTGCAACAGACCGCCAGATGATCAGAATAAGGTGCTGATACTGCATGCACATTCTACACGTTGTTCAACTCTACTGGCCAGCACCAAGCGGTGCGGCTCGTTATTTTCAAGAAATCGGGAAGCGGCTAGTCGCTGAAGGTCATCGCGTCACAGTGCTGGCAACTGACGCCTTCGATCTCGAACACCTCTGGATGGCCGGGAAGCGCCGGATTCCTGAACCGGTTGGTGAGCACGATGGTGTCGTGATACGGCGGCTGCCGATCCGGCGGTTACCTGCGCCAGCTATCCTCTACTCCATCATCCGGCGCCTGATGGTGGAATTGGGCCGGCTGGGTCGTCCCGCCATCCCGATCCTCCGTCGATTAGCGACCTTAACCCCACGGCTTCCCGATCTGGAGGCATTCCTGGCCGACCCCTATCTCGCCGATGTCGCGGTGGTGCATACCACCAACATCACCCTCGATTTTGCGCTCCTCCCGGTTGTGCGCTGGGCAGGTCAGCGTGGTCTCCCCCACCTTTGTACCCCCTTCGTGCATTTGGGTGAACCGGGAAGTGAGCAAGTGGTACGCTACTACGCGATGCCACATCAGCTTGATCTGTTACGACAGGCAAGCTGGGTGGCAACGATGACCGATCTTGAGCGGGCATACCTGATACGGCGTGGAGTAGCGGCACAGCAGATCGTAACGGTTGGGGCTGGGGTGAACCCGGCTGAAGTGACCGGCGGTGACGGTCAGCGCTTCCGCGCAACCCATCAAATCTATGGCCCGCTGGTTCTGAGCCTAGGGGTTGCCGCTTTCGATAAGGGCACCATGCATACGCTGGCTGCTATGCGTCAGTTGTGGGCACAGGGCAGTAATGCAGTGTGGGTACAATGCGGGCCGACTTTTGGTAGTTTTGCCGAGACAATCGCTACCCTCAGTCCGGCTGAACAGGCGCGGGTGCGTGTGCTCGGTTATGTTGATGATACGACACGCCGTGATGCACTGGCGGCAGCCGATCTTTACGTGCAACCATCACGCACTGACAGCTTCGGGATTACGTATCTCGAAGCGTGGTGTAACGGGGTTCCGGTGATTGGCGCCCGTGCCGGGGGCGTTCCTGCGGTTGTGCGGCACGGTGTTGATGGCTTGCTGGTGCGGTTCGGCGATGTGCCGGGTATTGCAGCGGCTATCGACCGCTTACTGCGTGATAGAGCACTTGCCCGCGCCCTCGGTGCTGCCGGACGAGCGCGGGTCTGGTGCGAATTGACCTGGGATGCCGTCTATCAGCGGATTCGCCCACTCTACATGCCTCACTTCAGCGAACATCGTCGCGGGTGATTTCCATGAGAATACGGTCGTAGCGCTGGCCGTCGAACAGCGTTGCCCCGCGCAGCCGGCCTGCCTCGCGAAAGCCGGCTGCCATGTAAGCGCGACGGGCACGTTCGTTGAAACCATGTACCCATAACCTGATGCTGTACAGGTTGAGGTAGCGAAACCCATACGCGACGAGTAAGCGGACAGCTTCACGACCGTACCCCTGCCCCCAGGCCGTTTTGTCGCCGATAGCAATGCCCAACTCGGCGGTGCCGTGCAATAAATCGATGCTTCGCAGATTGCACGTACCTATCAATTGCTCATTGGCACACAGCACTATCGCAAACGAACGTTCACTGTCTTTTGCCGCCGTGCTCTCTGTGATCCACTGCTGTTCTTGCTCCAGGGTAAAACTACGCCCCTGCTGACCCAGGAGAGTGGTGAATTCCAGATCGGCAAACCATTGCGCCAAAAGTGGAGCATCTTCAGCAAAGACGTGGCTCAAAAAGACCTTCTCGCCGGTCATCACCTTTGGGCGGGGGCGCGATGAGGTGATCATAGTTTCCTCCTGGGCAGGCTACTATTCCTCGTCTTCACTCTCCATCAGCCGGGCGTAACTATCGTACCGGGCTGCCGTGATGTCACCCCGCTCCACTGCGGCACGGACGGCGCAATGCGGTTCGTGAAGATGGGTGCATCCGGCAAAGTAGCAGTCGTCGAGAAATGGGCGAAATTCACGGAAGCACCAGGCCAGATCACGTTCTGGCACATTCCACAGCCCAATCTCCCGAATACCCGGTGTATCGGCCACATAGCCACCGCCCGGTAGATCGAGCGGAATCAACTCGGCAACGGTCGTCGTATGGCGGCCTTTGGTTAGTCGCTCGCTAATCTCACCGGTGCGCAGATTGAGATCGGGTTGAATGGCGTTGAGCAGGCTGCTCTTGCCAACCCCCGATTTGCCGGTGACCACACTGATACGTCCGGCCAGTTGGCTGCGCAGTTCGGCAATGCCCTCGCCGCTGACGATGCTGGTGTAAAAGACCGGATAGCCAATCCGGGCATACGGACTAAACATCGCCTCAGCCGCATGCTGCCCCACCAGATCAATTTTCGTAGCGACAATCACAACCGGCAATTCACTGTGTTCGCATATCACCAGATAGCGGTCAAGCATGCGTGGCGTGAACTCAGGTTTGGTGCAGGAAAAGACCAGCAATACCTGATCGACATTGGCAACGATCACGTCCTCTTTGTAAGCGCCGCGTGGCCCAGCGGCTCGTCGGGCCAGTCGGCTGCGACGGGGCAAGACAGCCTCAATCGCGCCCTGACCGTTACCAACCGGCATGACCTCAACCTGATCGCCGATCACAACCAGATCGGTGGCCTGCCGCTCTTTCTTCAAACGCCCGCGCAGCCGGCATTCGAGGACACCCTGTTCGGTCTGCACCCAGAAGAAGCCACTCTGGGCACGCAAAACGGTGCCAATCAGTCGGAGCGTTTTCTCCGTGGTGGATGTATGGGTGACAGCGGGTGCAATATTACGACTCATCGATACGCACCTCCAGCCGATGAACACCTGCTATATCAAAAGCTATACGAATGATCCGCTCAATTAAGGTCGCCGATGGTAAATCGTTCGGCGTTGCTGCCGTTATCGTCGTCTGCGCACGACGTTTCCGCTGCGATTGCGGTGGATGATATGATAACGAGCCATCTCGTTCAAGAATAATCACGATAGTCTCCTCCACGTCTAGTTGTGTCCGGGGTTCAGCGATATTGGCGATGGCGTCGTATGCCGACATAGCGATCATCCTTTCTGGTGGTATACCGTAAACCCTGCGATGAACGAACCGTGACGTGGAGGAACTACAAAGGGCTGTGATGCGCCTGTAACGCCACAGCCCCATAAAAACGGGCTGTGGGCAACATCAGCTTCCCACAGCCCATCACTACGACAGGTTATCCCTGTTCAGCCTGCGCTGTGCAAAGCTCCTCTCACGTCAGCGGAGTCGTTCGTCATCACCACGACGGTGGCAATCATTAAGTCCTGGTTGGTGATGAGTATCATGAACGTCCTCCTCTGTACGAATACGAACCGCTTGCCCGTGCAGCATAGCACGGCAACGGATTGCTGTCAATGGGATGACACTCCGTCTTTTGGCGGAACTGCGAGAATGTGTTGCAAAGTGGAAATAGCAACATTACGCCCGCAGAGCAGCGCCACGATCCGTTTGCTGGCAAGATGCGTGATCTGACCTTCGAGCAGGGCTGCCACCGTCACCGCAGCACTCCCTTCTACAATCAGATGGTGTTCATCGATTAACCAGCGCATAGCGCGAGCAATAGCTGCCTCTTCGATCAGGATCATCTCGTCTAAAACCTGTTGCAGGATCGGGAGTGTGATGGTATCGCCGGCGATACCACCGGCCAAACCGTCAGCCAGCGTTGGTTCATCAGGTGCCGGAACGACCCGTCCGGCCCGTAACGCCGCCGCCATTGCCGCGGAAGCGGCTGCCTGTACGCCAATGATGCGGACGCGCGGGTTCATCGCTCTGGCCCAGATACCAACGCCGCTGGCTAACCCACCGCCGCCGACCGCGACTACCACCACATCGACGTCGGGTAATGCGTCCCAGACCTCAATTGCCAGCGTTCCCTGCCCGGCAATCACTGCCGGGTCGTTGTAGGGTGACACAAAATGCCAGCCGTGGTGGGCTGCCAGGCGAAGTGCTTCGGTTTCAGCTTCGTCGTAGCCGGCACCGTGCAATATCACCTCAACCGGATAGCGTTGCAATGCGGCGACCTTCGCTGGCGAGGCTGAGGTCGGTACCACCAGCGTGGCCGGCGTACCGGTCAGCGCGGCGGTATGAGCCACACCGAGCGCGTGATTGCCCGCCGAGCAGGCCACGACATGCGTGGCAGGTGGTAACTGGCGCAGAGCATTAGCTGCACCACGCAGCTTAAAACTGCCGGTCACCTGTGCCAGTTCCAGCTTCAACCAGACCTCGGCACCGATCAGGGCGCTCAAGGGGCGACTCACCTCAAGCGGAGTTGGTTGAACGATACCGCTGATGCGACGGCGAGCAGCCAGGATGTCGGCAGGGGTGATGGTTTTCCCGGTAGACATCGCTTCATTCCCTGCCGGCTAGGCATGGCCACGGATCGGTTTCGGGCGGTAGGGTTCCTCTAAACGCTGAATCTCTGCGGGCGACAACTTCACATCGAGGGCAGCAACTGCCTCTTCAAGCTGATACATCTTGGTGGCACCGATAATCGGTGCAGTGACTTCGGGCTTGTGGAGGAGCCAGGCCAGCGCGATTTGCGCATTGCTCACCCCGCGTTCGCGGGCCAGTTCGCTAACCCGCTCGACGATGACGTAGTCGCTGGCATCATACATCGCGTGCGAGATGGTATCTGAACGACCACGCACGGTCGCTGCACCGGTGCCCTGGGGACGATTACCGGTAAGAAAACCTCGTGCCAGCGGACTCCACGGAATAACCGCTAGCCCAGCATCGCGACACAGCGGGAGCATCTCGCGCTCTTCCTCGCGGTAAACAAGGTTAAGGTGGTTTTGCATCGACACAAAGCGCGCCCAACCGCGTCGTTCCTGAATCCCCAGCGCCTTCGCCAGTTGCCAGGCGAACATGCTGGATGCACCGATGTAGAGCGCCTTGCCGGCGCGCACCACATCATTCAACGCCTCAAGCGTCTCTTCGATGGGGGTCTCGTAGTCCCAGCGATGAATCTGGTACAGATCGACATAATCCATCCCCAGACGGCGCAACGAGGCATCGATAGCCTGCATAATATGCTTCCGCGACAGCCCACGGTCGTTTGGGCGGTCGCTCATCGGCTGATAGACTTTGGTCGCGATGACCAGCTCTTCGCGGCGCACCCCAGAATCACGGATCGCCCGCCCCAGAATCTCTTCGCTTACCCCGAGCGAATACATATCGGCGGTGTCGAAAAAATTGATACCCAGCTCCAGCGCACGAAAGATAAACGGGCGGCTGGCGTCTTCATCAAGCACCCATTCACGCCACTGGGGCGAGCCGTAGCTCATACAACCCAAACAGATACGCGAGACGTGCATGCCGGTTGAGCCAAAACGGGTGTACTGCATACCAGCTCCTCTTTTTCAAACATCGGGTAACGGTAGTATTATAACGGAGGTGGGCAATGGCCCAGAGTATGTCTGTTACACCACCCATGCACCCGGCGCGGTATGTGAATGGGGAAGCACGGCTACCGTACCCTATCGACACGATACTTGCATCGCTAGGAGTCTAAAGGGGAATGATCCAATAGGGTCTCTCGGTGTAAATTTGTTCACAGATCGCATAGATACGCTATCGTTTGCTTGACCGCACTACAAGCGCGTGATAGATTAATTCATTATGACAACTGTTATCATCCTTCCCGGTCGCGAACGACCGATTGTCCAGCGCCATCCATGGGTCTTTTCTGGTGCTATCGCCGAAGTACGTGGTAACCCCGCGCCCGGCGATGTTGTTGATGTATGCGCAAAAGATGGGAGCTGGCTGGCTCGTGGATTCTGGAGCAGCACGTCGCAACTGCGAGTACGGCTGGCGAGCTGGGATGCAACCCAGTCCCTTGATGAAACCTGGCTTCGCGAGACCATTGCCCGGGCTGTAGCCGGGCGCGAATACTGGCTTCAGAATCCGGCGATTGCCTGCCGGCTTGTGTTCAGTGAGTCGGACGGCCTACCTGGCCTCATTGTTGACCGCTACGGCTGCTATCTGGTTATCCAACTGCTCACTCAGGCAATGGCAGTGCGTGCCGATCAGGTGATTGCAGCGTTAGTCGATCTGCTGGCGCCACGCGGTATCTACGAGCGGAGCGATGCTGAGGTACGTGCAAAGGAAGGGCTACCACCTGCGGTTGGCTTACGCTGGGGCGAAACCCCGCCGCGATTGCCGGTCACGCTCATCACTGCACTCGATCAACCGGTCACCAAACGGCGCATGTTCGCCGACCTGCAAACCGGTCAGAAGACCGGCATTTACCTCGATCAGGCGATCAATCACCTGCGGGTGGGGGCGTATTGTGCAGACACCGATACACTCGATTGTTTCTCCTACGCGGGCGGCTTTGCCCTGGCCGCTGCGCTGGCCGGCGCTCGTCAGTTGACACTGGTTGATGCCAGTGCCGAAGCGCTGGGGTTGGCGGCTGATAATCTTCGGCTCAACAACCTGTCCACACCAACAACGTTTGTCGAGGGTGATGTGTTTCAGGTGTTACGCCGGTATCGCAGCGATCAGCGCCAATTTGATGTCGTTATTCTCGACCCACCGAAATTCGTTCATCAACAGGCACATTTACAACGGGCGACACGCGGCTACAAAGATATTAATTTGCAGGCACTCCACCTGATCCGACGCGGTGGCATCCTGGCTACCTTTAGTTGTTCGGGGTTGGTTTCAGCCGATCTATTTCAAAAAATCATCTTCGGGGCTGCGGTTGATGCCGGTCGCGATGTGCAAATTCTGGAGCGACTGACGCAGGCACCCGATCATCCGGTATTGCTGAGTTTTCCTGAAGCGGAATATCTCAAAGGTTTAATCTGCCGGGTGTGGTAAACTATAGACACTCGTACGTAGTTGCAGAGCAGGTATGAACTTCACGATCTTTGAAGATGGTCACATCGCCAGCCCAACCGGCTTTCGCGCCACCGGTGTTGCCGCCGGGCTAAAAGAGGGCAGTAAAGCTCGCGATCTGGCACTCGTCTACTCGCAATACCCGTGCCGGGCAGCGGCATTATTTACCACCAGTGTCTTCAAAGCTGCACCAGTCTTTCTGAGTCAGGCTATTTTATTGCGCAATCACGATGCTATTCGCGCTGTATTGATCAACGCCGGTCAAGCCAATGCCGGCACCGGGCAGAGCGGGTTGAATGATGCTATCGAATGTGCCAAGATCACCGCTGATGAACTGGAGGTACCGCGCGACTCGGTGTTGTTGATGTCAACCGGGTTGATCGGGGTGCCGCTCCCGATGCAACGGATGCGCAACGGGATCAGGCGGGCAGTGAGCGAACTCGACAGTAATGGTGGTCGTCGTGCAGCCCTGGCAATCTTAACCACCGACACTCGACCCAAAGAGCGGGTACTGCGCGTCACCTTGCGCAACGGCCCTCGCTTCACCCTGGCCGGCATGGCGAAGGGAACCCGCATGATCCATCCGCGCCTGGCTACCGTGCTGGCGCTGATCACTACCGATCTGGCGATCAGTCAACCTCTCTTGCAACGGGCACTGCACCAGAGCGTAGAGCGCTCATTCAACCGGCTCAATATTGATGGCGATTGCAGCCCAAACGATAGTGTTATCATGCTGGCCAACGAGGCGATTGATCACCCACCCATTACCGACTCCAGCACCTGGGAGTTTGGTGTGTTTCAAGAAGCACTCGATTTTTTGTGTGCAGATCTGGCCGGGCAAATCGTGCGCGATGCCGCCGGTTCTGGTAAAGTAATAAAGGTAGTGGTGCAAGGGGCAGCCGATGAAGCCACCGCCAGCGCAATTGCCCACACCGTTGCCCGCTCTGGATCGGTACGCGCGGCCTGTCGGCGTCATTCATCCGATTGGGGAGCACTCCTGGCGGCAATTGGGGCCAGCAACGTAGAATTGCGCCCCGATCTCCTCGACTTACGGATCGGAACGGTGCCGGTCATGCTCCGCGGCGCACCCGTTCCTTTCGACCCGACGATGTTGGTACAGACGATGTCAGGCCCGGAAATAGAACTGCTGATCGATCTCAACCTTGGCCCGGCTGAAACAACCGTCTGGACCTGCACATGGACAGATGGGTAAATCGGTATGGAACACCTTCTACCATTATTTCCACTTGGTTCGCTCCTCTTCCCCGGCGGCACAATGAGTCTGCACATTTTTGAGCAACGTTATCGCCTGATGATTGGGCGCTGTCTGGCCGGGGAACAACGGTTTGGGATTGTCCTGCTCCGCCGGGGACACGAGGTCATAGAAGGCCGTGTGGTTGATGTTGCCCCAGAGCCATACGATGTTGGCACCGTTGCCATCATTCAGGAGTATCTCAAGCTGGAAGATGGCCGTTACCTGTTGCACGTGATGGGGCAGCAGCGCTTTCGCATTCTCCAGATCATCGACCAATCACCATATCTGGTGGCAAAAGTGCAGTTGCTTCCTGAACAGACCGATAACGAGAGTATTGCTGCGGCAACTGAACTACGCAATACCTATCAGCGGTACTGGGAGCGCATTGCTACCATCACCGGAACCGAGATCGAGGTCGAGTCGTTGCCGCTCGACCCGATCAAGCTGGGGTACATTCTGGCCGACCGGTTGCAGATCGATATGGCCCAGAAACAACGCTGGCTAGAAACCGACGTCACTGACCGTTTACGCAGTCTGACCATGGCCCTGCGGACGGAGATGGCAATCTTGCCGCGCGGCCCACAGGGTCTTGATCCGTCGAGCCTGTTGGGTGGTTGGAATAGTTTGAACTGATTCATCAACAACGCCATGATCATCGGTTCTTGCACAATCCATCTCCACATTGCTACTGCACAATCGCTGAAAGAGAAGCGCCAGGTCTTGCGCTCACTCATAGCCCGGATTCGCAACGAGTTCAACGTTTCGGTAGCTGAAATTGATGATCAAGACCGCTGGCAAAGCGCACGGCTCGGCGTGGCCGTGGTTGCTACTGACCGAGTGCACGCACAACGCCAACTCGAATCGGTCGTCCATTTCATCGAACGGCAGCGCCCCGATTGTCCTTTGCTGACCTACGAGATCGAGATGCTATGACGGGGCAAGCGGGCTGGGTGAGCCATTCTCAACCCAATTCACAGTTATCAGACGCACGCTGTGGACGCATACGAGGCTCTGAGCTATGACCGACGATATTCATCCGTTTCCACTGCTGGCGATGGTCGGTCAGACCGAGCTGAAAACGGCATTAATCCTTGGCCTCATCAATCCACAGGTAGGTGGCATCCTGCTCAGTGGGCCTTACGGGGTTGGCAAAACGACAGCAGTCCGTGCCCTGATCGACCTGATGCCATTCGTTACTCGCGAATATCCGGATGCCGATGGGAAGACGATAGTCGAGCGGATGCGGCTGATTGAACTCCCGCTCAATGCCCGCCTCGAAGACGTGGTGGGTGGGATTAACGAGCGGGTGGCCCTCGAACAACGAATTGTCCGGCTGGAAGAGGGGATTCTGGCCCGCGCCCACGGCAACGTCTTGTACGTTGATGAGATCAATCTACTCGACCAGGCCGTCGTCGATGCCATCCTCGATGCTGCAGCGCAGGGACGGACATTCGTGCGGCGTGGTGCGATGGTGCGTCTCTTCCCCAGCCAGTTTGTGTTAATCGGCTCGATGAATCCGGAAGAGGGCGCACTGCGGCCCCAAATCCTCGACCGTTTTGGCTTGCGAGTATGGGTAGCGCCGGTAAGCGATCAGCATGCCCGGCTTGAAATCTACCGGCGGGCACGTGATTTTCGCAACGATCCGGCAGGATTCCGGCAGGCATACGCGGCCCAAACGGCTGCACTGGCCGAAGAGATTATGGTCGCTCGTGAGATACTTCCCCACGTTACGATTCCGCCAGAACTGGAAGAGCAGGCACTGGCCCTGGTGCAGCAGTTGCGCATCCCTTCGCATCGGGCCGAGATTGCGCTCCTCGAAGGTGCACGAGCACGGGCCGCCGCCGATTTTCGCAATGTCGTCAACGCAGAAGACATTCGGCGGATTGCACCGCTGGCACTGACGTGGCGGCACAGCGACTGGTTTGATCGGCATACCGCCGGTGTCCAGGCTGAACAAACGGCCATCAATGCTGCATTAGACGCACTGTTCCCGCTCGCCGAAACCGGACGGCGGCGTAGCCGGCGCAGCACAGTGCGTCAGATTGAGGAAGGTGACACCTGATCCAGAGCGTCGGTCTGACAACCAAAAGAGGATAAGCGTAAACGTGATGGCATGTGCCCACCTCAACCACACCAAGAGCACAAACCACAGGACAGCAATCATTCAGTCTCAGTCAAAGCCATACTGGCATTTTCCTCATCAACACACCGCTCACACCGTTACGTTACTGTCGGTCGATTTGACTGATACTTCAGATAGCGCTGTTCGGTCACCGCCTGGGCCAAACGTTCAACCGCGATGTAAATGTCGCGATAACTGGTGTAGAGCGGCGTAATGCCGAGCCGGATGTTATCGGGGGGCCGAAAATCGGGCAGCACATTCAGCTCATTGATCAGGGCCAGATCAATGCCCAGACCGGCAGGATGACCGAGTGAGACGTGTGAACCGCGACGCGCCGAGTCGCGGGGTGAGTTGAGTGTGTAACCGAGCGGGGCCAGCCGTTGCTGCCACAACTCAATCAGGTACTCGGTTTGGGCAATCGATTTGGCCCGCAAGCGCTCAATCCCGGCGGCCAGAATCAGATCGACCCCCGGCTCAATCAGCGCCAGCGACATGATAGGTGGCGTACCGGTAAGAAAGCGGCGCAGACCGGGAGCCGGTTTATAATCCAGATCAAAATTGAATGGATCGCGCTGCCCCATCCAGCCGCTAATCGGGTTGATCAGACGTTCCTGAAGATCGCGACGAATATACAAGAATGCCGGAGCGCCGGGGCCACCGTTCAAATATTTGTAGCAACAACCAACCGCGAGATCAACGCCACTCCCGTTGAGATCAATCGGCACTGCCCCAACCGAGTGACTCAAATCCCATATCGTCAACGCACCAACCGCATGGGCAGCCGCAGTCAGGGCTTTCATATCGTAGAGAAAGCCACTTTTGAAGGTAACGTGTGAGAGGGTCAGCAGGGCTGTGTTGTGGTCAAGCAGGCTCAGAATCGTCTCAACCGGGCCGTGAATGCCGTCGGCTGAATACGCCACTGCAATTTCATGCCCCGATCCAAGCAGATCGACGACACCCTGCAAGATGTAGAGGTCTGAGGGAAAGTTGAGGTCATCGCTGATGATCCGCATCCGACCCCATTGCGCCCGCAGAGCAGCCACAACCAGCTTAAACAAATTGACCGATGTGCTATCGGCGACAATCACCTCATCTGGCGCAGCCCCAACCAGACGGGCAATTTTGGCCCCGATCCGCTCTGGCAGATCAAACCAGCCCTCATTCCACCCGCGAATCAGGCGCTCTCCCCACTGTCTGCGCACCAGACCATCGGCCAGATCAACCGCAGCACGCGGCAACCGTCCCAGCGAGTTGCCATCCAGGTAGATCATATCCGGTTCAAGGTTGACAAACGCCTGCTGCATACCGGCCAAATCATCAGCCGCATCAAGCTGGTCTGCGTAGGAGCGATCCAGGGGCACGGTCATCATCACATCCTTCCAACGGTACAATAAAGTGTTGCTTCCACCTACGTTTTATGGCACAGGCGTTGGCATGAGCGTCGGCACCGGAATCCGTATCGGATCGAGCAACAGAGGGGGCGTCGGCGTAACAACCGATGTTGGGGTCGGCGTGCTGCCACCCGGCAGATTGATCACCTGACTCACCAGTAGAATCAGTACCAGACTGGCGATCAGCAGGGCAATGATCTGGGGGCGCAGACGCACTCGACGCGCCAGTTCTTGGATCCGCTTCGTTGGGGCACCGACACTGGTTGTAATCGGGGCAAATCGTGGCTTGCGCTGAACCGGTGTCGTTGTGCGTACCGTGCGCACTGCTTCCGGCGGCGCCGGCGCAATCGGTGGTTCACCCGGACGGAAGAGTTTCTCACCGCCGGGGGCAAGGTAAAGTTGCGGTGCACTCCAGGATTCTTGAAGGTTGGCCAGCTCAGCTCTGCCCAGGGTTACCGCAATATCCACCGGTTCACCGCTGGCCAGAGCGTGATAACAGGCCGTACTCCAACGCGCCTGCGCAAGAGTGCTTAGATTGGGTAAAGCAACGACCGCCCGCCCATCGAGATGGTGCAGACTGCTGGCGAAGCCGATACAACTCTCAATAGCGCTGCCCGCTACTGTCAACAGACGTAGATC
This sequence comes from Chloroflexus sp., assembly GCF_034432675.1. GTDB lineage: Bacteria > Chloroflexota > Chloroflexia > Chloroflexales > Chloroflexaceae > Chloroflexus. The sequence goes on from NZ_DAOUBI010000051.1 coordinate 25,206, forward strand.
ATCAATACCAACCAGAAATTCAGCCAGCTCGCCGGCAGTAACTGCTCGCCCCAGACGCATCCGTGCGGCCTGCCGGGGCGGTTGCTCAAATTCGCCGATCAGATGCAAGATATGGCGTGGCTCTGCTGCCAGTTCAGCGACAATCTCATCAGCCGTTGCCTCACGCAGACGATCCACTACCAGCAGGCCGGCCCGTACCGGTTCGATAAGGGCCTCACCTAAAGCGTCAGCCACTGCATCGTGACCACGAGCCACCGCAATCAGGACTCGCAACGGCCCGGCGACCCGGCGTGGTAGTGGCGGATGAATGGAACGGGAACTGATACGTACCAGGGTGTAATCGTCGCGAATCGCAGGCTGCCAGCACTGATCGCCACTGCTAAGCACAACACTCTCCCATGGCAAGATTGTCAGCTCAGGTGCCGCTACCTCTAGCCGCAACTGCATTCGCGCTTTGTGCTCAATAGCTTCGTGCGCCGTTTCGATCAGTAATTGCCGGATTGGGGCCGGAAACAACCACTCACCCAGCTCGTTACCGGGGATGGTCGCTCCGGCTAACGGAGGCATGATCACCTCCGCGCTGCGGCCAGCACAAGTTGCCCGCAGCGGATAGCCCTGCGGGGTACGGGCACTCACAAGAATATGAAATGGAATAAGAATCTCTTGCATGCCTAATGCACTGATATCGGTGGTTTGCCTCTGAATATAACATGCCTGGTAAAGACTGTCTACCGGTTTTTCGGCGCACTGCCTAGAAGACCGGCAAATGTTTGTACGTGGACAAACCCAGGTAACCTTAATGTTCTGCTACAGGCAACACACACAGATCGATGAACAAAAGATACATCATCACTGTTGACAAGGCAACAAAGTTACCGGCTGCTTATACGGTTCATCATCAAGAAAAGAAGCGGCTAGGAGAGTATTGAAGAACTGTCGACGAAAAGTGCAACACTAGGCTTCATTCCACTCTACACCCGTACTCTCCATGAGTACGGGTGTATCTGTCTGAGTATAGACTCTTGGCCTAATGCCCAAACCAAGCCAGAAATCGCTGAACAACCGGTTCTAACGCTTACTAACCAGAAACTGACTGAGCCAGATGAGGATCACAGAACCGATAGTTGCAACAACGATACTACCTAAAAAGCCGGCATTTCCCTGGATACCCAGTAGCCCAAAGAGAAAACCGCCAACGAAAGCACCAATCAGACCAAGGATTAAATTTCCTGCCAGACCGCGTGAGTTCTTCGTTAGTTTTCCGGCCAACCAACCGGCAATCAGACCTACGAGAATCCAGGAGATGATCCCACCAGGTTGCAGAGTCATAGTTGCCTCCTTAATATCTTCATAGTTCTACTTGTGTGCGAAACACTCCTACTGTAACATCCGAAAAATAGTGTTGTCAATAGTTGCCGACAGTACTAATGGAGAATGGATGGGTAGTTGCCGATCACAGACCAGCAGCAATAGGCATACCCATCCTTTCGTACAGATATGGAGAGTTATATCACATCTGATATCGTCTGCTGCATAGCCCGCAATCCACCCCCTCTCCTTTTACCACCCTCGCTTGCTCCACATCCCTTGTGACGAGCACCACCGCGTGCATCCACTCTCCCCGTGTCTATCCGGGTCGTACGATGACACCCACGAGTCGTCGTCGATGGAACGGACCGTCACGAAACACCGCCTGGTCGATGATATGCTGTGATACACCGGATCGTGCACGATATGATTCTGTGGATAAACGGTATAGTCCCCTGCAAAGCGACCGTGGAGAACGCGCGATAGCATTTCCCCGCCGCTAGGCCAGTCCCGTAGAGGCTTTTAGGAATTGAGACAGGGTTTTAACCCGCCAACCGATGTAACCGCAACTCCGCTAACCCACGCAGATCCAGGAAATCCGTAAGATGCGCTACATCCCCATCGCCATCCAGGTTCTTACCACCGGTTACGAGTAATCTTGTCCCTTGTTCTACCGACTCATCGCTTCCCACCGACTCGTCAGATCGGCAACCAATGCATATCGTGCCCGCACATTGGACAGCAGTGCCTCATCAACCACCTGGGCATTGCGATAGACCTGCTTGTCGAGCATCTGTGCCGGATCGCCGGATGGCCAGATCCGCCACGAGTCGTTGTCAATGACATCGGCAACCAGTAAATCACCCTGTGCAGTACGGCCAAATTCAATCTTCAGATCAACCATCGTTACGTCAAGTTGTTGCCACGCTGCTTCCAGGGTCACAAAGACCTTTCTCCCCGTGTCCGTCATCTGCTCAATTTCAGCAAGGGTTGCGATTCCCTGGGCAATGATCTCTTGCGGAGTAATTTGTGGGTCATGGCGGGCATCATCTTTGAGAAAAAATTCCACCAGCGGTGGATCGAAGCGTTGTCCGGCAGCCTCTGGATGACGTCGCAGGTATGATCCGGCCGGTAATCGCCGCATCACAACTTCGAGCGGGATCATCGTACAGCGCCGCACCACTGTTAGCCTCGGCTCAGGCGCATCAATAAAGTGAGTAGCAATCCCGGCTCGATTGAGCAACCGAAAGACATTGGCTGTCGTCTTCCCGGCCAGTTCCCCCTTGCCCTCAATCACACTACGCCGGGCACCATCACTAGCGGTAATCCCATCTTTGTGATAGAGAATCGCCAGACTGGCATCGGTCGGGTGGGCGTACACAATTTTGGTCTTCCCTTCGGTCAAGACATAGCCGAGTTCCATTGCTGCCTCCTTTAGGCATCAACCAGCCGTACTTCGGGGGTTGCAGTCACTCGTCCAACCAAACAGGCATCGGCAATAGTAGCGAGCGCGGTTGCCGCAGCATCGGCAGGAACGATGACCAGCATCCCTAGACCCATATTCAGGGCATGAAACGCTTCCCGCTCGTCAAGTCCACCAATATCGACCAGTAACCGACAGATCGGGGGAATAGGCCAGCTTCCCCGCACAATCTCGGCCCCTAGACCAGGGGGCAGCACGCGGGGAAGGTTGTCGTAAATGCCACCACCGGTAATGTGGCAGATCGCTTTCACCGGCACGGCAGCTCGTAGTGCATTCACCTCTACCAGGTAACAGCGATGGATGGCAAGCAACGCTTCGCCGATGGTCTGACCGTTAAGGATTGACGGACAGGCCGCATAGCCGTCGATCGCAAAGTGGCGCGCAACCAGACGGCGGGCAAGCGAATAGCCATTGGTGTGCAGTCCGGTACTGGGCAATGCCAGGATCGCATCGCCGGATCCAATATCAGGACGCGGTAACATAGCCGTCCGTTCTACAACCCCCACAATCGTACCGGCCAGATCAAACGCCCCCGGCGCGTACACATCAGGCATTTCCGCCGTTTCACCACCGATCAGAGCACAACCGGCCGCCCGACACCCCTCGGCGACACCGGCCACAATCGCGGCCACCTGTACCGGATCAAGCTTGGCTACAGCGATATAGTCGAGAAAGAACAATGGCCGCGCCCCCTGCACCAGAATATCGTTCACCGCGTGATTGACCAGGTCTTGCCCAACCGTATCGTATCGCCCCAACGCAGTGGCAACCAGCGTCTTGGTACCCACCCCATCGGTACTGCTTACCAGAACGGGTGCCTGCATCCCGGCCAGCGCTAGTGTCGCATCGAAACATCCACCGAACGCACCCATCCCGGCCAGCACTGCTGGCCCGTGCGTACTCCGCACCGCTGCTGCCATCAGCTCTTTCGCCCGCGTTGCCGCAGCAATATCCACCCCGGCTGCACTGTATTGCGACATATCTACTCCTCGTCGAGACGTGCACAGAGGCGCGCAAACGCCTCACTTTCCGCCCGGAAGACGTGTTGTACCTGCACGGTTGTAACGCTACTTGCGCCAATAGAACGCAGATAATCGATCGCCGGCAGTAATTCCTCGTGTGGCACCACTACATTGACCGCGTACCAACCACTGTCACCAGAAAACTTACTCCAGACCGGTGCGATGGTTGGCCCCTGCAAGCCGGCCAGCTCGTGGCGTGCGGTTACTTTTCGCCCCACCTCTTCTACCGAAACCCCTGGCAGATTAGCCGTCAACGAATAGAATAAGCGTCCCCGCCGCCGCGCCTCAATCAACTCGCAAAGCTGCCGCACCAGCTCCAGCCGATGACGATTGCCACGCAATGTCCGTCGCGACCCGATCAAAATGGCCTGGGAACGGATCAATGGGCCACCAACAATCTTCAACTGGTTTTCCCGGATTGCCGTACCGGTTTCGGTAATATCGGCAATGATGTCGGCATACCCCAGACTAGGAGCTGCCTCGGTTGCGCCCTGCGACTCAACCAGCTCGAAGACATTAATTCCCTGCGCATAGCAGAATCGCCGGACTGTGTTGGGGTATTTGGTCGCGATCCGCAAGCGCCGTCCACGCGACTGAAACTCAACCGCCAGATCGGCCAGATCGGCCCATGATGTAACATCAATCCAACTTTGAGGCACGGCAAAAACCAGCTCGACCCGCCAGAAACCGAGATTATCAATGATGGTCAACACATCATCGTCATCGTCACCGCGTAGCTCGTGCAGCAGATCGTAGCCGGTTACACCCAAATCGATGGCACCCTCGGCCACCTTGAGCACAATATCAGCCGGACGATGGAGTAAGACCTCGGTATTGGGTAGACCACGCAACACCGCGGTATACTGCCGGGGATTGGCGCGGGTTACCCGCAGTCCACAACTTTCCAGCAACGCAACGGTTGCCTCGTACCCGGAACCTTTGGAAGGAATAGCGAAACGGAGAGTCATAGTCGTTACTGTCTATAGCGCTCGCGGCGCTGCTGATAGAGGACAGCCAGCGCTGCCGTATTACGATGCTCAAGGAGATCACGTACTGCGCGGGCCAGTCGCTCACCTGCCAGCAGAAGGGTCTGTTGGCCCAACGATGCACTGGCAACATTGCGTACATCCTGCTCATGCTCGCCGACCACACGGGTAAGGTCTACCAGATCGGGACGCAGCGCCAGCATCAACGACGTCTCCCACAGTGCCCCCTGATCATGCATTGTTCCATCAACCAGCTCCAGCGGCGAGACGGCCAGCGCGAGTAACCGATGCTGACACAGCGCCATTTCCGCCGCCTCAATCAGTGCCAGGTCTTCGGCAACGGTGCCAGGTAAACCGGTTACCACCGCAACCTGACAGCCCTGATCGGCAACCATCGTCAGCCAGGCCATCATCACCCGCTGAAAAACGCCCGTCTCAACAGTATCGTGGTGCCATAGGGTTGGATAGACAATCCCCCCCACTCGTTGTGCCGCCCGCTCAACCACTGCAGTAGCAATCAGACCGGCACTGCCAATTGGGAGATGGTCTGCTCGCGACGTATCCATGGCCCACGGTAACCAGCAGACCGGGTAGTGAGCAAGGATGTTCTGGCGCTGATGAGGTAATAGTTCAACAGCACGCCCCCAGGTAAGACCCACCCTCACAGATGCCTCCCCAACATCGCGATGGGTATCTGACGCTCGCTACGTGTCGCCAGATCGCGCCAGATCACATACTCACCTGCCCGCTCTGCTGCACCGACAATCACCACAGCACTGTAATTGCGTCGTATCGCATCACGGAGATTATCTTTCACGCTACGACTACGCACATCCAGTACGACAGTATAACCGGTGCGCAACCGCTCGGCAACGTGTAAGGCGTAGGGGTAGTCATCATCACTCACCGCAGCAACCAGGACTGTTTCCGGTGCCTCTCCGCTACCCGTCGTTGCGGCTGCGGTTACCCGTTCAAGTCCATAGGCAAAACCGACTGCCGGTGTGGCCTGCCGTCCACCGAGTGCACCTACCAGATCATCATACCGTCCACCACCACAGAGCTGACTCCCCTCACGATCGTAAATCTCAAAAATTAAGCCCGTATAGTAGTGTAATCCACGGCCCAGCGCACCATCAATTACGACTCCCTCAGCAGGAATATGGCAAGCGGCGAAGAGGTTGAGAATTGCCTGTAGTTCGCGAAAAGCTGCCGATTCGTCGCCAAGCAGATCGGCCAGCAGGGGGATAGCGTGTTCAGGTGGGCCGCTGATGGCAGCCAGCCGGGCTAATTGTTCAAGTGCCGCTTCGACCAGGGGCTGTTCATCGGCGCGCCGTAATGTACGGAGCAGGCGCTGAAGAACTTCAGCCGGACTGCGCGTTCCCGTGCGCAGATCGATCTGCATCGCGGTCAGCACCCGTTCAAGCCAGCGTGCGGCCTGCTCATCATCCAAACCGGCAGGAAGTTCCAGTCCCTCTGGAGGGGTACCGAGATTGGCCAACACCCGTTCACGCACCGGGGCAATTCCCTCAGCTCGCAACCGTTCGAGACTCCAGACCAGCAGGCCACGAGTACGTTCCGGCAGTTCAAACCGACTCAACAACTCGCGGGCCAGCCCAATATGCCCGATCCGAACCGTGTATTCGGTCACACCTACGGCCTGCAAACCGGCACAGGCAAGCGCAATAACTTCAGCATCGGCACGTGGCGGTAGGCCACCAATGATCTCACCGCCAACCTGGGTAAACTGGCGATAGGTATACCGTTGAGGGCGTTCGTAGCGGAATACCGGCCCGGCATAGCTCAAGCGTAGCGGCAATGGCTGATCCTGCATACTAGCCACGTAAGCCCGTAATACCGACGCCGTCCATTCCGGGCGTAATGCCAGATCACGACCGCCAAAACTAAACTCGTAGACCTTACCAACCAGGTCTTCACCGAGTTTACGCAGATAGAGTTCGCGATGTTCGATGACAGGCGTATCAATCATCTGATAGCCGTAACCGGCCATCGTCTGTTCGAGAATACGTTGTATATATCGGCCATGCGCGAATTCCGCAGGATGAACATCACGCATGCCGCGTACCAGATCAATACCCACAGCGCCTCCCATCAGTTGCTGCTCCTTATTCCATTGTAACCGACGCAGAGACGTTGCGTGCAACACCGCTCTGGTTGATACGGTAGACGAAAAACAGATCACAGCAATCTGTGCTCTGTTTTATCAATACTTGCTCACAGCACGAGCAACCCGCTATGATGACAAGTAGGGGCACGGCATGCCGTGCCCCTACTCACCGCGTTACATCGCTCAGGTGCCACACCAGGGTAGTGATTGGATAACGTATCATGTTTGCCGGCAGACGGTGCTGATGCTAACCCCGTTCAACGTCCAAGGAGATCGCGCACCGTACTCAACAGGTTGGTCAGATTACCCGTCTTCGGCACATAGGCATCGAAGCCATGGGCTACAAACTCACCCGGTGTCTTTTCGGTGCGAGCGGTGTGCGCGATGATCGGGCAGGTAATCCCCATGGCCCGCAGGTCGCGTAAGACCATCAACCCATCCCGATCAGCCATACTGATGTCGAGGATAATGATCTCAGGTGCAAACTCACGCACCTTTGCCAGCGCATCGGCTCCACTCCCAACCGAAAGCACCTCGTGACGCCCAACGTGACGGAGTACTCGCTCAAACATCGAACGGGCCGTGTAGACATCATCGACAAGGAGAATTCGGGCCATCGCTCTTGCTCCTTTGCTAACCCAATCATCACCAGTGATAGGTAACCAGCAACATTGCCGGTCAATCTTTCACCTTACGCCGGTTCACTACCGGCCCGCGTCCGCGGTAGCGAGAAGAAGAAGATGCTGCCTTTACCCAATTCACTCTCTACCCACATCCGACCACCGTGCAGTTCAACTAGCCAGCGACAGATCGAGAGACCAAGCCCGGTACCGGCATGCTGGCGAGTGTCGGCATTTTCGATCTGCTCAAATTGCTGGAAGATACGCTCTTGATCTGCCGGTGCAATGCCGATACCGGTATCACGTACCCACAGTACAATCTCATTGGTATCGACACGAGCACCAACGGCAATCTCACCTGCATGCGTAAACTTACAGGCATTTGAAACCAGGTTCAGCAAAACCTGCCGCACCCGCACCTCATCGGCAAACACCATCGGCAATGGTTCGCGATACTCGCGACGCAACTGGATGGGGCGGTCGTTGATCAGTGCCTGCGCAGTACGAAGCGTTTCTTCAAGGAGTGGGCCTAGTGCCAGATTTGTCTTGTTCAGCTCAAGTTTCCCGGCCTCAACCTTCGCCAGATCGAGGATGTCGTTGATCAGCCCTAATAGATGCTGACCGCTCCGCCGGATTTCGGCGATGTCTTGCAATACCTGCTCATCAATCCGAACATCACCGTACATTTCAGGATGTTCCAGGATAGCCGTGCTGAAGCCGATAATAATGTTGAGTGGAGTACGCAATTCGTGCGACATTGTGGCCATAAAATTGGCTTTCGATCGATACGCTGCTTCGGCAGCAGCACGAGCTTCTTCAAGCTCAAGCGTGGTACGGTAGAGCTGCTCATTCAAGAGATCGCGCTCAAGCAGTGCTCGCTCCAGCGTCGCCTGCGTCTCTCGTAACAACTGCTCACGCCGCTCGGACTTTTGGGCCGTATCAATCGCCCAAATGATCGTCCCGCGTACGACATAGGCCGCCGCCCAACTAAGCGTCGCTGCGCCAAATAACAGGGCGATTAGCAGTAACAGATGACCAATCACATTGAACCATGTCGGTCGTGGCTGCCCGATCAGATCAGCACCCAACAAAATCAACAGGTAAAGCAGAATCGCAGCCTGCCCAGCACGAAACGGTGCGTGTGACGAGACCATGATCCCGGCAGCAAAAACCCCGAGTACCGAGAGGTAGATAAAGATATTGTTTGTAAACCCAAAGGCAGCACAACTCAGCACGGGCAATAATGTTATTGCGGCAACGACAACGATACTAGCCATACGTAGATCACCTCGCTGCCGCAGCCGATCACTCACCGCGAGACAGATGAGCAGCAACCCAATAATCAGGTAGGGCCAGACATTGCCATTCCAGCGATTAAGGAGCAAAATACCGGTCGCTGCTCCCGCCAGCGTAGCTAGCAGGATGAGCATCGGTGGCAGCAGGTCGGTGACTAACCCTTCATCAGGCGTTGCAACCGGAGTGCGAGCGGGGTTGAGAGTACGCGCAACCATTGGCCTTTATCCTTCGCGAGTGTTATGAATGGAGCGCCTGTTCATATTGTAGCTGTTGTGTGCCTGTCATAAAGATTGAAAAATGATGAAAGAGGCCGAAATTCTGGCATTATGATAGCACATGTAGATTTATTTGATGTAGCACGAATTTGCAATGATATACACCGGACGGACAACATTATCACGGGCAAGAGACAGTTCTGCATCGATGCCGTTGATGTGCTATCTTGCGCAGAAAGGTACTACGCTCTAATAATCATCACCGACTCCAGGAAGCATCTGTTGTCCGGCACACTATCGCAGTGACCGGTTGACGTGAAGTTGTCACATCCACCGTTGCCAGACTCCACGCCAGGGCAGATCGTATGGATGAGCTGCATTCAGCGGTTTGCTACAGAGTACATTACGTGCGATGACTACCGCATACTTTGTTGCAACGATTCGGGTACATCGAGAGGCAGATACCGATGGATGGTGGAGACCAATCCTTTGCTGATCAGCTCACGCCGCTGCAGGCTACGATTGCGCGAACGGAGCGTGTCACCAACCGTGCGCTTCATCACCGCGTGCACCGTTGCGCTCTGCCAACGCTGCCCAACTACGCCATCC
>NZ_DAOUBI010000052.1:0-4785 GCF_034432675.1 Chloroflexus sp.
AGTTCGAGAGATCAATTTCAAGCCGGTGCTGGCAGGGCCGGTGTATGGCGCGTTGCAGGACGAAGAATTGTTCAAGCAAGTGAGCATAGACGCAGAGGTACACACATTAGTGTGGCCAAATGGGGCAGATGTTGACCCAGAGACATTGCATGAGTGGCCGACGTATACGGATGAGATGAAGCGAATGGCAAAGCGCTGGGCGACAACAATGGCGAAGGTTGAGTAATCACCCAACCCTGGCGGCAACGGATACGTGCTCCACCGGACATGCTACATCATACCTTACCGTAGCAATCTGGGGTATACCTATCCGCTGTGGCCTCTGTGTCCTCTGCATCTCTGTGGTGATCCTACCCACCCGCTGCGCCTCTGCGGTGATAACATTCCTTGCCGGACTCGCCCAATGTGCAGTGCCATATGCCACATCAATCACATCGACCGAAGGAACCGACAATGAGCAATAACGACAGTGAAAGCTACAAGTGCCCGAAGTGCGGACACCTCAACATCTGAACCCGCGATGAGTTGTTGCAGAAAGAACAGAAAATCGTTTATCGGCAAGAGACGGTTGACGTGCTGGAGTATAGCGTGCGTTGTAAGAACCGGGATTGCGACCATCGGATGCGCATTCAGATACTGAAAAAGTGAGGCCGGTTATGCGGCTTGTCGGGCCGGAAACTAAGCAGGATCGCGAGCTGCGCGAGTGGTTTGCCACCCAGGAGCGCGGGAATGTCGAGCGCCTGGAAGCCGGGGCGCAGACGATGATGCAGGTGATTAGCGGGTTGTACGGGGTGCTGTTCGCGGTGCTGGCCCTGAGCGATCAGCCGACCTATCTGCAATTGCCTCGTGCGCTGGGCCGGCAGCGCCGGGGTGTGTATCTTTTTTGCCTCCCTGGTGGCGGCAATGCTAGTGCTGCTGCCCCGCCGGATCGCCTATCAGGAAGACAACCTGACCGCTATGCGACGGGCGTATGAACACCTGATCAGACGTAAGGCCACCTTGCTGCAGGTCGCGCAGGTGCTGTTTCTGGGCGGCATCGCCTGTGTGATTGCGGTTATCCTGGCTATCGTATGGCAGTGATGGGAACAATCGGTAGCCGCGACGGTACCTTTGCCGGTAGCAGCGTTGCCGTGCTCTTATGCGCCGTCCGCTGCCTGCCAGAGAGCGCTTGCCGCGCTGAATCCACATCACTGCAATCATCAGCAGTCAGCTCAGGCACTGCATTCCATCCTTCGCCACCATCAAACCATTCGTCGCCATCGCCTCGCTGTGCTATAATCGCGCCCGGCACTGATTGCCGAGAAGGACTATGGAACACATTGTGGTCGGGATTTTGCTGTTACCGCTGATCATATACGTACCGGGGTGGGCGTTCAGTCAGGCTCTGCTCTCATCTGATCGGCACGATGGTCTTGAACAGCATTTTGAACGCTCTCTGATAAGCGCACTCTGGAGTGGCTGGCTGGCCCTGGTGTTGGGTAGTCTGGGCATCTTCTCGCTCTGGCTTCACCTGGGGCTAACCCTGATCGTCACCAGTGTACTCGTCTGGTGGGGATTCCGCCGCACGCGCCAGATGGTAGCGCCGCTTGCGGCATCCACGGCATCGGTGTGGTGTGCGACTCTGCTGGTACTCACCCTGCTGGTGGCCCGTCCCTTCGAGGTCATTCTGGGCGTGCGCGACGCCGGCGTCTACGCGGTCACCGGCTTTGCAATGGCACGCACTGGGAGCATTGTGCAGACCGATACCGTCGTGGCTGAACTGGGGCAGGCTGCGCAGAGCGCCGATCCGGCTATTCGCGAGCCGGCAGCCCAGGCCATCAGCAACTTTATGATTGCCCAAGCCCGTGATCGCTACATCGCGTCACGCCTGCGCGCCGCCGGCTTTCTGATCAACGAAGGTGATCTGGTCCAGGGGCGGATTGTACCGCAGGGGTTTCACCTCTTTCCGGCCTGGATCGGTTTACTGACCGCTGCCGGCGGGCCACTCTTCGGCCTTTTCGCAACCGGCCTCCTCGGTATGCTCGGCGTGTGGAGCGTCGGCATGATCGGTCGCCGGCTCGCCGGACCATGGGTGGGCTGGTTAGGCATGGTCTTGCTTGGTCTGAATGCGGTACAAGTCTGGTTTGCCCGCTATTCAACCGCCGAAACGACGGCGCAGATGCTAACCTGGGGGGGACTGTACCTGTTCGCGAAATACCACGACCGCGGTCTCTCTCCTGCGACGCGAATCGTGTACGCTGCGCTGGCCGGGATTGCGTTTGGGCAGGTTGCGCTGGCGCGCATTGATTTCTTCTTGCTGGCGCCGGCCATGCTCTACCTGGGCTACTGCTGGCTGAGCCGCCGCTGGCAACCCGAACAGACGGCACTCGCACTGGGAATGCTGGCGATGCTGGCACACGCCGCGCTGCACATCATCTTCATCGCCCGTGCCTATTTCTTCGATACCGGCTTTGCCCGTTTTCAGGATTTTGCCCTCACCTCGCTCATCGCGCTGCCGTTTCTCTCACCGGCGGTGCGCGAAGCCTACTTCAGCTCGAAGTTCAGCTCGCTCGATGAGCCATGGCGCATCTGGCTGGAGCTGGCGGTGATTGCTGTACTGGTGGTCGGGCTGATTGCAGTCCGTCGTCGTGGGCTAATCAATGCGATTGAGCGCCGGATTGTCACGCACCGGCAACGCTGGCAGCGCGGCATCGCCATCGCACTGCTACTCCTCGTCGGCTGGGCCTACCTGATCCGCCCCCAAATCATCGATGCCGACCTGCTCTTCAACACGCGCGGCGGCTGGAATGATCCGCTGACCCGCGATCCGGCGCTGGTCGCCGGCGACGTGCGCAGCGGCGTCATGACCCCCACTGAAGCCCGTCTGCAAGCCGGCGTTGTCCTGCAGGGGCGACCTTGGGAAGCCGAACCCGATCTGGTGGCAACCGCAGCGTTACGTGCTGAACTGGCGACGAGTCGCGGGCCGTGGCAAGGGCCATTCTCGAACCAGACCCTGAACTGGTTGCGACTGCAAGGATACGTTGGCGCACCCATCCGCTTGCCGCTGGTACTGTACTACCAGGAATACAGCTCAATGAACTGGTGGCAACGTCTGCTGGCCGATCCGACCACCTTCACCAGCGAACCGGCCCCAGTACAGGCGAAGGAACTGATCCCACTGGCCGGGCTGGTGCGCGTCGGCTGGTACCTCTCACCACTCGGCGTTGTCTTGGCCGGCGTCGGCTTTGCCCTCTGGTGGTGGCGCGGCCTGACCGCGGCCAGTTGGCTCATGCTCACCGTCGGCTTCCTTGGCAGCTTCTTCTACCTGCGCCAGACCTACGGCACCTCCGAACAGACTTACATCTATATTCTGCGCCGGTTCGTACCGATTGCCTACCCGATCTTCGCCCTCAGCGCCGCGTATGCCCTGGCCGCCCTGGCCGGCGCGTGGCAAATCCGCCCAACCGCCAACCGCTGGCGCCAGGGAATCGCGGCTGGCTGTGCCGGTCTGCTGATTCTGTTTTTGGGATGGACAGGCCGTTACTACTTTGCCCACACCGAATATGCCGGCGCCCTCGGCCAGGTAGCGGCTATAGCCCGTCACTTCACCCCAGAGAGCGATATTGTCCTCTTGCGCGGTGGTGCCCCAGTCTACAGCGACTCACGCGACATCCCCGACCTCCTGGCGACGCCACTACGCTTCGCGCACGGTATCAATACCTTTACCGTCAAGAGCGTAGCGACCGCTCCCTACGCCGACCTCCTGGCCGATCAGATCAGACACTGGCAAGCCGATGGCCGTACCGTCTACCTAATGCTCAGTGCCAGTGGCGGCAACCTGGCCTTTCCCGGCTTCCGGCTAACCCCAATCGCTGGCGTGGAGCTCGATCTGGCCGAATTCGAGCAACTCACCGACCAGAAACCACAAAACGTCTCGCGCCTGACCCTACCGTTTACTATTTACCGCCTCGACCCAACCGCCGAACCGCTGGTAGCCACCGATCAGCCACCGCTCACCACAACCGCCTTCGCCGCCCAGGTCAGTGGCTTCTACCGCCCCGAACAACACAGCGACGGCTGGACGTACAGTTGGAGCAACGGCGAAGCGATCATCCGCCTGCCCTGGTCAGCTACCACAGCCCAAACCTTCGCCCTCGAAGTAGCGAGCGGCCTACGCCCACCCCATCTCGGCCAGGCCACCCTCTGCATCAACGCCCAGGTCGAAGCGACCCTCTGGCCCACGACTGCCACTCCACTCGTTGAACTGGGCTGCCACACCATCGGGCAACAACCGACCACCATCCGCTTCACCCTCGACCCAGCGCAACTACCACCGGCAACGAGCGGCGCCATCCTGCTCCACCTCACCGGCCCGGCATGGATACCGGCATCCGAAGACCCACGCCAGAATGATCGACGGGTTTTACACGTACAGGTCGTCCGGCTGTGGCTTGAAGAATAGGAGGTGCAAGACCATATCTCCTGCATACGCTTGCATGGTTGCCGCTCCCCCCAGCGGGGAACACCCTTGCCTCATCTCCTCCCCCCAGCGGGGGAGGTTGGGAGGGGGGGCGAGGCGGCGAGTGGGGCAGGGGGAACACCCCCACCCCAGCCCGCCCCCGCTGGGGGCGGGAGCCACGTCTCCTCCCCTTAGCGCAGCTCGCCTCCTCTCTCCTCCCCCCAGCGGGGAACACCCTTGCCTCCTCCCCTTAGCGCAGCTTGCCTTCTCTCTCCTCACCCCCAGCGGGGAACACCCTCGCCTCCTCCCCTTAGCGCAGCTTGCCTTCTCTCTCCTCACCCCCAGCA
>NZ_DAOUBI010000053.1:0-10626 GCF_034432675.1 Chloroflexus sp.
CCTGCCACCCTGACCCAGCACCCATCAGCGGAAGCCTTCTCTCCCGTCGTTCCCGCCCCCAGCGGGGGCGGAGTAGGGTGGGGGCGTGTCGCCTGCCACCCTGACCCAGCACCCATCAGCGGAAGCCTTCCCCCCCGTCGTTCCCGCCCCCAGCGGGGGCGGGGTAGGGTGGGGACGTCGTGTCAATCAAGATTAAGCAATCTTCAATCTTGCAGAGACACTTCACCCCGCTAACAAACAGAGACGGGCAAGATGCCCGTCTCTACCACGTGGTTATTACGGCGCACTCTGACCTTCGATACCGGCCAGTAACTGCGAAGTATACCAGATCGTCTTATCGTCGGCGACCTGACCTGCTGGCACAAAGACACTGCCATCCTGATAGTACAATGGGCCGGTGAAGAGATTCAGGCTACCATCTGCCAGCTTGGCAATGAACTCATCAAGCTTCGCGGCATTCTCAGCACTCAGTGCCGGACCCTTCACAAAACCAATCATGCTCGAGTCAGGATCGTTCAAGTTGCTCCAGTTCGGCCCAACCCACTCCCAGGCCGGCTCCCACTGACCGGCGCGGGCCAGCTCAACCAGACGCTTGTAGTCGGGACCCCAATTGAAGTACGGTACACCCAGACAGACCGCCTCACCCTGGGCGCAGGCACCTTTGAAATCGTAGGGCACCGCAAAGACCCGCTTCCCAGCCTGCGTTGCCTTGTTGGCTTCGACAATTGCCTCAGTGGTATCAATCCCTGACAGAATAACGTCGTAGCCCTCGTTAATAAAATCGTTGGCAACCTTGGTTGGATCGAGCGTTACACCGGGAATGTTGAACCAGAAGCCGATCCACGTCACCTTAAAGCCCAGATCATCTGCTGAACGACCGCGGTAGTTTTCCCAGCAATAACGTGCACCGAGATAGGTTGAATTCACCAACCGGCGTGTCTCTGGATCGATCAGCGGGCCAAGGTAAGCCAGCCGCCCGGCTTCAGTCGTCAGTGCCGCCGCACAGCCGGCAATCATCTTCCCATATTCCATACGACCCATCAGGTTTCGCACATTGGCCGGCGCTTCACCGGTCAGCACCTTATCACCGGACGCATGAATAAACGCCACCTCAGGATGGGCGGCAGCAGCGACATTAGTGCCATCAGCGAATTCCGCAGAGTTGGTGATGATCAGGCGTGCCCCCTGACCGATCAACTCTTCGATAGCCTGCTCAACCTTGACATTCGGTCGATCTGCCGGATTGACCTTATCGATGTAGATAAACTTCACGCCCGGCAGCTTCTCAACCACATACTGGGCAGCCTCGTAATGGGCCTGATTCCAGCCACCATCATTAATCGGCCCGACCAGCACCATCCCAAAAGTGAACTCCTCGCTGGCGGCTGATGTTGGTTCAGCGGGAGCAGCCGTTGGTTGAGCAGCCGGTTGCGTTCCACAGGCAGCTACCAGCAGACTGAACAGGACAAGCACCAACAACGGCCAGTGAACAACGCGGACTCTCATCGGTCGACTCCTTGTGAGCATCTGCAAATCCGAACACGAACAACGAAGCGGCGCAATCGATGAGCAAATCATTGCCATCGCTGCGCCGAGACGGTTTTGCGCAGATTTACGCCTCTGACGGGGAGGGTTCCCTGCCGGCCTCTTCGCCGATCAGGGCGCTATCGCGGAGCGCCCGATTACGGAGCCGAGTATAGCCGAGAGAGGCTAGACTGTCAATTGACAGTGTGATATGCTGTGATTCCATCGAAAAAATGTTACCAGGTCAGTCGAGGGTAATACTTCCCCCTATTCAAATAGACTCGATATATCTATTCGGATGGATTCTATGTGAACCACTCTATCTGAAAGGACCGCTTATGTACAGAGTTACGCTTGTTCTGGCGGTCTTCTTCGTAAGCACCATCATATCTCCGGCATCTCCAGGTGCAGCATCAGATTCTGACCCAATCTGCTTCACCGATCATGAGAAATGTGTCGACTCACGCTTTGCCGATTTCTGGCGGAGTAACGATGTTCATGCAAACACCGGCAAAAAGGATAACGCTTTGCGAATCTTTGGTTATCCGCTTGGGCCGGCCTGGATCGAGTCGGTGAATGGTGAGGCCGTTTTAGCGCAACCGTTTGCGAATGGCATCATGCAGCAACCGCTCGGCAACACGGACCCAGCACAGATTTCTCTTCAGAAGACTAGATTGGAGCGCCTCCGTCAACTCAAACAGGAACCCTCTCTGCCCCATCTCCGCCAGAAACTCAACGGGCAGGTTGTCGTTTCTTCAAGGAGACCGGATTTAACGTCTGTGGTGAATTTAAGAATTTCTGGGAGAGCAATGGCCTGAACCTGGACGACAAGCGTAGCTACACTGACAGCGAACGGATCGCCCTCTTCGGACTTCCGATTAGCAGCCAGAGACGTGAAACAGCGGCAAATGGCAGTCAATACCTCACTCAGTGGTTCGAGCGCACCCGATTACAGTACGAGTTGCTGAAGAAATGATCATCACTCCATGTAATCGTGATGTTGTGGATAATCGACCCGGTGTTCCACCTCTACCACGTAACAAGGGCGTCCAGGTGAACGCAACAACCGTTACCGCCGGAGGCATCCTCTCCGCACGTGGCAATGGCTACACGAATGATCGGTCGGTAACCATTACCGTGTTCCGTACTGATGGCACCAGCTTTGCGGCAGGCACAGAGGTTACACCCGACACGAACAGCGTTACGGAACGGTACTGCCTGGAAGTACCCGCCAATGCGCTACCCGGCATTTGGGCCATTGCTTTCAATGGCGTTCAAACCAGGCATCAGACGATAGGTTTCTTCCGGGTAGTTACAACCGGCATGCCCAATACGACCTGCCCTGATCTGATCGCACCGTTGCCCGGTGGTCGGTAGTGACAGGTGACGCATGTTGCAACAATGACCTGCCGGGAGCCAGCAGGGATACACGGCAGAGCCCCCTGCTGGTACGGTTCATTACCATGTCGCATCAACACCACCGCACCCGTAGCACACCTCGATAACGAACATACACTCACATCAAATCTGATACAGTCCAATGTATGGTACGCAATCCAGGACATACCCCTTCGGACCCCTCCTTCGCTTCATCCCTCGCATGACAATGTGAACAGACAAATACACCGTCCGTATGGGCGGGTTCAGAACCCGCCCATACGGAAACCACACATATGCAATGACGGCCTTGCCAAATTGTTGCCACACCCAAAAACGCCAAACCTCTCACATCCAATCTGGCAGTGTAGAAGTTAGTTCATTCATTACTGACAGAAACCATGATCGTGACGAGCACACATAGCATTCCCGTGACCAGCACGGTAGACTACGTGACACGTTCCTGATCGTGAGCACGGCTGGTGTGGTAGCGTGACTACCGCACTGATGAGCGGGCAAGGCAACCAATTCAGCGCAATCATGCGCCGGAGATGGTCGTCAGCCACCCTCGCTTCCATACCCTATGCATTACCCACATGTCGCGCTGCGTTATGCCGGGCTGAAAGTCCTCCCCGTGGCGGCTTCCCGTGGCGCGGGCTTCTAGCCCACGTGCAGGCATCATCTCCACCGCCGGCAGGGGCTGGCTGTAGCCATTGGTGTACAGACACGAACCTGGTGCAACAACACCTCTACGCACAGGTATCGCATGCATGCCCGACCGACTCGATGATCGAAACGATCACATCCAGCTTCTCCGTGACCAGGATGGGTAACGGTATGCCACACGCCTGCTCGTGAGCACGGCTGGTGCGGCAGCATGGCTACCGCACGCCAAACTGCGCGACACGCGCATGACGAGCAGGTACGGCAATCCATCCAGCACGTGCTGGCACGGCTGGAGCGGCGCACTGCCACCGGACCAGTCGCTCACAACAGCACCCCTGGCGATCATACCCGCTGATACGCACGTGGTTGACACCAGGTATGGGTAATGCATAGCTTCCATACCGGCGTACTGGAAGCACGATATACTGTCGTTGGTGATTGGCAAGCGTTCATGAGACTGTGCGATGATCAGGTAGCACAACCACACAGCTTCTTATGAAATAAGTGCTAGAAGTCATGACACACCAGCCGACAATGGCACTAATACTGCACCTGAACGATGCACTGCTGGCCGCCTAGGGGCGACGCATGCGTCGCCCCTGCACCACACCGACGACAACTAACCGCCTCGCCAATACCACACCTGAACAATGCACATCGTTCAGCAAGATTTGGCTCACACCCACCCCGCCCCTACAGCTCTTCTCTCACCTCTCACCTCACGCCTCCCCCCTATCTCCTATCTCCTATTTCCTCTCTCTTCCCCCCTCCTACCCGCCAAATTGATTGCATCCACAACAATATGCTACAATACCGCTCAGTTTCGATAACGGCCCAACTGCTTGATGGCGGATGTAGGATGAATATGACAACAACTAACGGCTCTCCGGTTCAGGTGCGAGGATTTGGACTACAACGGGCAAGCGGCATTCTCCTTCACCCCTCATCCCTACCCGGCCCGTGGGGAATCGGTGATCTTGGCCCGATGGCGTACCGTTTCGTTGATTTTCTGGTTGCGGCGGGGCAATCACTCTGGCAGGTGCTTCCTCTTGGCCCTACCGGCTACGGTGACTCGCCTTACCAGTGTTTTTCGGCTTTTGCCGGCAATCCATTGTTGATCAGCCTGGATGACATCATCAAACAGGGATTACTTACGATTGAGGAAGCACGGGCCGCCCTGGCCAGATTACCCGCCGACCGGGTTGATTACGGAGCACTCATTCCGGCCAAACAATCCCTGCTGTATCGTAGTTTTGAACGATTCCAGAGCGGTCACGGCGCACACTTGCGCCCGGACTACCAGCGGTTCTGTGAATCCAACGCGGAGTGGCTGACCGATTATGCCCAATTTATGGCAATCAAGGAATCACAAGGGGGCGTAAGCTGGCACGACTGGCGACCCGATCTGCGGGATCGTAAACCGGTCGCCCTTGCCCAAGCCCAACATGAACTGGCGACGACGATTGCCTACCATCAGTATCTGCAATTTCTCTTCTTCCACCAGTGGCAATCGCTCAAAGCCTATGCCAATCAACAGGGTGTACTGATCATCGGCGATGCTCCCATTTTCGTTGCCGATGACAGTGCCGATGTGTGGGCTAATCGCGATCTCTTTTTTGTTGATGAACACGGCAGACCGACCGTAGTTGCCGGTGTACCACCAGACTACTTCAGCGCCACCGGTCAGCGCTGGGGCAATCCTTTGTATCGCTGGGAACGTATGGCCGCCACCAGTTACCGCTGGTGGGTCGCCCGCATGCGTCAGGCCTTTACGCTCTACGACATCTTGCGCCTTGATCATTTCCGCGGGTTTGAAGCCTATTGGGAAGTACCGGCGAGTGCACCGACTGCGGTGGATGGCCGTTGGGTAGTAGGGCCGGGTGCCGACCTCTTCAACGTCTTGCAGGCCGAGCTGGGAACACTTCCTATCATCGCCGAAGACCTTGGTTTAATTACCCCTGAGGTTGAAGCCCTTCGTCAGGCATTTGAACTACCTGGAATGAAGGTACTCCAATTCGCCTTCGGGGATAATCCGGCCAATCCTTACCTGCCCCACAACTACACACCGAATTATGTCGTCTATACCGGCACTCATGACAATGATACGACTATTGGCTGGTTTGCCACCCTCGATCCGGCTACCCGTGCGGCCGTATTGACCTACCTTGGTCGTGATGAAGAGACGATTGATATTGCCTGGGATTTGATGCGCTTGGGCATGATGTCTGTCGCCAACTATGCCATCACACCATTGCAAGACGTTTTGCGGCTGGGATCAGAGGCACGTATGAACATACCCGGTCGGCTAGGTGGTAACTGGGCATGGCGCTTTTCGGCTGAAGCGCTCAGCATAGAACTGGCCGACAGATTGCGTCAACTCACATTTATTTACCGCCGATTTCAGCCGGCAAACACCTGGCCATCTTCAACCCGATAGCGACGAGCAGTAGCCAGGAAATCAGTACTGAAATTGCTAAGATCGGTAGCGGTAAGTAGCGTCTGCTGATCAGGATGATGGATCAAGGCAAGGAGATGGGCGCGGCGCTGAGCATCAAGCTCACTTAAGACATCATCGAGCAACAGCACTGGTGCTTCACCGCTGCGCCGCCGCATCAAACCGGCCTCGCCAATCTTCAACGCCAGCGCAATCGAACGTTGCTGACCACGGGAACCGTAGCGACCGAGATTGATCCCGGCCACAGTAAAGATCAGATCGTCGCGATGAGGGCCGCAGAGGGTCTGACCACGGGCCAGTTCATCACTGCGTTGAGCCGCAAACGCCAGCAGCAAGCGCTCGGCCAACCCCCTAGAATCGCTTGCAGTTCCCAGGTCACAGCTGGCTGCATACTCAATCTGCAATCGATCTGTGCCACCGCTCATCTCCTGATAGAGCGGACCGGCCAGCTCATTTAGTTCAACAATTGCGCGTAACCGTTCGGCTAGCAGATACCCGCCAGCCGTCGCCAGTTCTTGATCCCAATAGGCCAGCTCGGCATCAACATGACGCGGTACTCGTCGCTGTTCGCGCCAGGCACGCAACAGACTGTTTCGTTGCAAGAGAATTTTCTGATAATGCGCTAATGTGCGCACGTAATGCGGATCAAGCTGCGAGAGCGTGATATCAAGGTAACGTCGCCGTTCTACCGGCGGCCCATCAACCAACGTAAGATCGGTAGGGGTAAAGAGCACCACCCGCAACTGGCCTATCAGATCGATTGCCCGCGCCGGACGTTTATCAATGCGCACCAGCTTTTGGGCACCGTTCAGTGGCTGTCCATCATCGTCTGCCCGCCGTTGCACCAACACTTCCAGGCGCACCGGCCCAATCCACCGCTCTACATCGGCAGCAATGCGGGCAAACGGCGGGGCACCTGCTTCTCCTACCGCTTCCCAGCGCACTAACTCCCGATCACTACTCAGGCGCGGCGAGCGCGTTGTAGCAAGGTAGAAGATTGCCTCGAGTAGACTCGTTTTGCCAGCAGCATTTGGCCCGTAAAAGAGTGTGGTTGCCGGTGCTAATGCGAGATCAAGGCGTCGGTAGTTACGAAAATCGCGCAGGAACAGATGGTAAACATACATATATCGGCCATTGCCGCAGGCTACGAGCACTCACCCAAGCGCAGGTTACGCAGCACCTGAAGATTGGCACAACCGCTACAAAACATAGCAACCCGCAGTTCGCGGATAAATGCCCCCAACCCTTCAATCACCGCCTCAGCACCCCGCTCATTGATAGCATCGAAGAGTGCCGGACGGGCAGTGCCGGCCAGATCAGCACCCAGTGCAATTGCCTTCGCAACGTCTACTCCACTCCGAACACCACCTGAAGCAATAAGCGTCACATTGGGTAAAGCGGCTCGCACCTCGCGTATACACTCGGTTGTCGGTAGCCCCCAATCGGCAAAAGCACTCGCCACACGACGCCCGATGTCGTTTGGTTGACGAAAGCGTTCAACTTCACTCCAACTGGTACCACCCGCACCGGCCACATCGATAATGCGCACCCCTACTTCGTAGAGCCGAATCGCATCAGCGGCACCGATGCCATTACCAACCTCTTTCACGATAACCGGTACTTCCAATCGCCGACAAACCTCTTCGATCCTAGCCAACAGTCCTTTAAAATTGACATCTCCCTCAGGCTGGACAGCTTCCTGAAGTGGATTGAGATGCAAAATCAGCGCATCAGCCTCAATCATCTCCACTGCCCGACGGCAATGATCAACAGTAAAGCCATAATTGAGCTGCACAGCGCCAACATTTGCCAGCAAGGGAATATGCGGCGCGACTCGCCGTACCTGGTAGGTAGAGGCAAGCCGGGGATCCATCACTGCGGCACGCTGCGAGCCAACTCCCATTGGCAAACCGAGGTACTCAGCAGCTTCGGCCAGCGCCAGATTAATCTTTTCAGCACTGGCCGTACCACCGGTCATCGAACTGATCAACAACGGTGCGGCAATGGGCTTACCCAGAAACGTGGTGCGGGTATCAACCTCGTTAAGATCAAGCTCAGGCAGGGCACGGTGCGGGAGACGATACGCAGCAAACCCGGTAACGATACCCTTGGCAGCCACATCCTCATGTAACACAATGCGAATATGATCTATCTTGCGCGACTCAGTTTTATCGTCACCGGGCATAGCAAACTCCTGTTGCAGGGAGGGGAAAGGAAACCATTGTTTTTTTCCCCTTTAGAGCGATCATACCAACAAAAAGGAGGAGCGTCAAACAAGCGGGCCGTGGAGCAACTGGTTCCCAATGACAGGGATTGACCCGGTATGGCTTGCGAGAGTGCCATAGTTCCTTATACGAAGGATAACACGCGATCACACTGCAACATCGGAAGAATACTATCCACCACCATAACCAGCGATGTCACAAAAGATAACATCTCTACACCCTGTCTTATCTGGTTTAAACACGGTAGAGATGGTATATTAGATATGAGCTTTATGATGAAAGGTTGTCAGGAAAACATGCTATGAATCTCAACGACAACTCAACAGACAGGCTGCTTGCTGAGTGTATAGCAGAACGTAATCGTTTACGACGCATTATCGAAACGACCAATCTTCTGATGGTAGAAATAGATGCCGGCGGGCGAATCACATACATCAATCCGGAATGTCAGCGGGTACCTCAGGGTATCTCCTAAAGAATGTCTTCAGCAAATTGCCTGGACATTTATTCACCCTGAGGATCAAGATCGGGTAAGAGAGCACTTCCGTGCATTGATCGCACAGCAACAACCCTCTGATACATTTGAAACCCGACTTCTCCTCCGCGATGGTTCTACCCTCCATTTGCAATGGACAATTGCACTTTACTTCAACGACAGCGGTCAGTTCTCATCACTCACTGCCATTGCTCACGATATCGACCAGCTTTATCATATGCGCACAAAGCAGCAACAGCAGGAGGAAGAACTACAAACCTTTAAACTCCTGGTCGAACTCGCTCCTGATGGTATTGCCATCACCAATACTCAATTACGTATGACATATGCCAACCGGACTTTTTGCACTTTGCTTGGTTACGAATCACTGATCGGAAAAACTGTCGTTGATATTACCTATCCCGATGATCACCAACAACTGGCAGGAATCACCGAAACATTGCAGCAGGGTCAGAGTGTTCACACAACGATTCGCTATGTTCGTAGTGATGGAACACTCATAACGGTACAGGCTTCCGCGCTTGGCTTGTACAACCGTGAAGGTCAACTGACCGGCTTTGCCTCGATTAACCGCGATGTGACGGCTCAGATAGAAGCCGAAGAAGAGCTGCGACAAAGCGAGCAACGAAATCGGGTACTACTGGCTGCCATACCTGATCTCATGTTCTTGCTCAGCATCGATGGGGTCTTCCTCGATTACAAGTCAGATCCTACTGGTCGCCTGCTGGTCCCCCCTGAAATGTTCCTCAACCGCCACGTGACTGAGGTACTGCCACCTGCACTCGCGACACAAATCTTGCAACGAATTGACACTATTCGGCGTAGTGGAGAAATGCAAACGTTTGAGTACCAGATTGAGATTGACAACCAGATTGAAGATTACGAAGCCCGCCTGGTCTTGCTTCAAGATAATGTCATAGTGCTTTCACGCAACATTACTGCGCAACGCCAGGCTGAACGTAAGCAATTGGCCATGCAAGAGCAGATTATTCAGGCACAACAAGCCACGTTGCGCGAATTGAGTACACCGCTCATGCCAATTGCTAACGGTGTGGTTGCGATGCCGCTGATTGGGGCTATTGACTCAGCACGTGCCCAGCAAATTATGGAAAGTTTGTTGTACGGTGTGGCCGAATACAAAGCGCGAGTCGCCATTATTGATATTACCGGTGTGAAAGTTGTTGATACACAAGTTGCCGGCGCGTTGATTCGGGCGGCGCAGGCAGCCAGGATGCTAGGCGCTGAAGTAGTTTTAACCGGGATTAGTCCTGAAATTGCTCAGACTCTGGTGCATATCGGCGCTGAGTTAGGCGCGATGAAGACAAAGGCTACCCTGCAAGAAGGTATTCGTTACGCATTGGCGGGTAAGCAATGAGCGGTAGATTACTACTCTGCTGCTCATGAAAGCCTCTGCGGTTCTGCTCTCCGGTGGGGAAGGAGTGCTAGGCGTAATCGACAGATTGACAAGGAACGATAGTGGTGGGCGGTAGCGGTTTAAATCCAATCCACACTGACACATTGTTGCCATAGACACTTGGCTGTCCGACTGAGCTGACCAGACAACGCGATGCTCTCGCCTGCAACTCTACCGGAACGTGTCCACCATCTGCCCAGATGTAAACCCAGCTGATGTTCGCTCTCCGGGCATCCTAATAAAACCGGCACGCCTCACCCACGCGGCCGGTCTTCTTCATCATCTTTTCTAC
The DNA here is from genome assembly GCF_034432675.1 of Chloroflexus sp. Lineage (GTDB taxonomy): Bacteria > Chloroflexota > Chloroflexia > Chloroflexales > Chloroflexaceae > Chloroflexus. Next base: position 10,450 of record NZ_DAOUBI010000053.1, read on the forward strand.
ATAGCCACGTCACCTTTGCGCTCCTGACCCGGTGTATATATCAGAACACCGGGTCGAGCCATGAGTGCATCGTGCTCTGCTCACGCTTCCTCCATACCGGTGCCCCGGTGCGCAACCCTTCGCCAATCACCGGTCAGCATTCTAGATGACCGCTGTGGTACAATACCAATCCAGAGC
>NZ_DAOUBI010000054.1:0-17056 GCF_034432675.1 Chloroflexus sp.
CCTTCAAGCTGGGCAATCTCTTCTGGCGACAGGCCCAGTTCTTCGAGGGAGAAGGGTTGTAGGGTCGGTTCGGCGCTGGCCGCAGCAGCGGGCGCCTGGCCTTCAAGCTGGGCAATCTCTTCTGGTGACAGACCCAGTTCTTCGAGCGAGAAGGGTTGCAGGGTCGGTTCACTGCTGGCAGGTGTGGTTTCGGTTACACCTACTCCAATTTCATCAAGTGTCAAGCCGGTTGGTGTAGCTGATGAGAGGGGTAAATCCAGATCAAAATCGAATTCATCCCGCTCGGTAGTTGGTTGTGTCGGTTCAGCCACACTGGTTGCTACTGGTGGCGAAAAGAGCAGCATAGCCAGCAGATCATCGTCTGAAGTGGCAGCTACTGCGGCTGCCACCGGGCTGGCTGCCGGTGTCAACCAGCCTGTCTCGGCAAAGAAATCGTCCGCCGGCGTCGATGCAGGTTGCGCTGCTGCCACTGAAGCTGCGCGTCGCGCCTGCCATTCGGCCTCGTCCCATGCCGGCAGGGAAACGTCAGGTGTTGGTATACCGGCCGGCAGCGTGTCAAACAGGAGTTTCGCAACTGTCTGGTAGGGATCAATACGTTGCGCAACCCGCCAGTAATCAAGCCCGCGCTGATCGCCATCTAATAGCAATATTCCGCCAAGGATCAGATTTGCCTTGAGCAGATGGGGTTGTTGCTTCAACGCATCCTGACACACGGTAGCTGCTTCATCCAGTTGACCGTCTCGCCAGAGTGCTTCAATCAGACCAACCCAGGCATCGAGCCGATCAGGATGCTCAGCAATAACCTGTCGAAATTCGTGGATAGCCTGTGGCAACATATGACCACGGGCGTACAGGCGGGCAAGACCAGGACGGCTCAGACGGAGAGCGGCATGCTCGCTGCCCCAGGCTTCGGTGTAGAGACGTACCAACTGGGCGCGTAGTTCGGGCATATCAGGACGGATCTCCAGTGCCTGCTCGAACTCTGCAATCGCCTTATCTAGCCGACCCTGCCATTCATACGCCATTCCCAGACCAACGTGGGCCGGAATATTTTCGGGGTCAACCTGTAAGACCTGTTCAAACGTTGCCGTTGCCGCAGGCAAATCGCGTTTTGCCAGATATGCCTCACCTAAAAGTCGTTGAGCTTCCAGGTTGTCTGGATGGTGTTCAAGGATATGCTGGATCAGGCCGATTGCCTGCTCGATCTGGTTCGCCTCGAGAAATGTTCTGGCTTGTGTATAGGCGTCTTGCAGGCTAATAGTCACCATCCTGAATCCTCCCACATCATTACTGTTGGCGCCGCCGGAAAGTGAAACATCATGCGTTGAGGGAACGCCATGGCAATACGAATGATATTCGCCGCTTGCAAGCAGTGTAGCACCGAATTATGGCAGGTGTGACACTTCGCAGCAGCTTATGTTTCGCTGCTTCTCAAGCAACGCATACGGCAGCTTACTACGTTCTTTGAGCCACGTCCTTTCAGGAATGTGATGCACTAGCTTGAGGGACACCCTGGTCTATTTTACGCCGGGCAGGAGTTCCAGGTGATAACTGGTAACGATTCCTGCTGTTCGGGTTCCTCGCCAAAAGGCGAACACTATGCAATCTACAGGCTCACATTGTAAACAGTATAGCATATACGTTCACTGCATGCAATGTTTTGCCGGATGCAAACAGAAAATGTTGATTCACAACCTGCCTGAACATCTGATCGCAGAGTGTAACACCAGCTTGAATAACGAATTCTGCAATCCCGGCAGATCGGCGGTAGCACAGCACTTCGGCAACCGAAAGCGAAATCTACACTAGGATAGTGCTTGCGTTCTACGACATTTGCGCAATGATTGACACCATTTGGTATAAGTATCACCACTAAATCATCAATGATGTTGCAGCAAGCGTATGTTTATCTGAAACGAACGTTATGGTAATAACTGATATTATCACCATTGTTTGCAAATCTCGTGTTATACAGCGTCACTCAACATTGGGGAGATAGAACTGAGGTTTGATCTTCTGCCTGACCGGGGGATTAAACGATAAGACTGGCGAGTAAACACTCGCCAGTCTTGTCTGGTCGGGGCGACTGGATTTGAACCAGCGACCTCCTGAACCCCATTCAGGTGCGCTACCGGTCTGCGCTACGCCCCGAACGCCCCTTGATTATAGCGCGGTCGAGGCGAAGAGTCAAACATCACGCCAGATATGCGAGGCGAAGAAGCCGAGCGCAGCGCCGAAGGGAAGCGCGCCACCACCCCATATTAGCACAGCAGGAAAGAGAACTGCCAGCCACTGCTGCCATGGCGCATCAGGGGTTAGCTGGCCGGTGAACAAACCGATGATGACGGTGAATGCTCCGCCTAGTATCATGGCCAGGATGGCCAGGATGAGTGCCCCATACATAGACCAGCGTAAACGACGTGCAGGTGATGGATCCATATCAACACCAGTGAACTCGTTGTTGTCAAAGTGATCCGATACTGTACAGGTATGGTACCTGCAAGTACCTGTCATCGTCAACTCTGAATGAGATCAAACGAGCTGGTTTTTCTTCATCGATGTGCTGGTGAAGGTGTTGTCCTGATCTATCTGTGGTGGACTGAAAATATGATCTGCCACAGCGTCTACCTCATCAGGAAGACTTGAGTCAGACCGCTGTCCTCCGCTCGTCCGCATTGCGGGAGAGGGGCTGGGGGTGAGAGCGTTCAGGATGCCTAAAGACCTACCTCTACGCTTGCATGTGCAGTCTGCCTTTGAATGCTGATGGAAGCGATAGGCATACCTCGACACGTACTTGTAAGACCATGCAAGTGTTACCCCTTTCTGTTATGGTCTCCGCTGACCCGATTCAGTTGCATCGGCACCATTTCTCACTGACACCGGGCTGAGGCAGGGGTAATATCAAATCCAGCAGGTATGACACACCAGCCAGCTACGACCTTGATGCTGTACCCGAATGATGCACCGCCGGACGCCAGGGTAGGTGCGCGGTTGCCGTGCCCCTACCCACTGAGTGAATGCACATTGTTGAGCAAGATGTATCCAGTGTGAGTATCGTGGTGCTGGTGCGGCTGAGTCGGTCACCATTGTAGTGTAGGGGCGCACGGTTGTGCGACCCTACCGGGCGTCGGCAACATCGTTCCTGGCAAGTGTAAGCCAACACATTGTACCTGTGTCTCATACTGATACCACGTGACGTTGTAGGTACGGCATCGTATCGTTCGGGGGAACCAGCGGAGACGGCCACAACGCCGGACATCCGTAAGGGTTTTCAACCAGCCTCACGATCCGTCGGTACACCAGCACCCCGACGGTATAGGTTCCGCCTGTGTACGTCGCTGGCGAGTAAAATGCATCACGGTTGTTTATTCTTGAGTTCTTGATCAAGTATATTGACAAAATTGCCATTCTCCTCTATACTCAAGCCTGCACCGGTGCAATCGTGATCTACCTGGAAGAGAAAGTGAGGGCAACTGTGCAGACGCTCTATGTTCGCACTGCCAGGTTTGGTTCTATCAGTTCATCGCTACGCTGCACTCAGCTTCATGAGGGGCACCGTTTTAATCGGGTTTGGTGTTGTCCATTCATCCCCACTGCCGGCTCCTGTTTGATTGGTTGTACTGGCGGTTCAACCCTCACATAATAGCCGCCTGCCACCTGAGCTAGCGCTATCTGGCTCTGTTGGCTACAGGAGCCTGGAACAGGCAGGCGTTCGACAAAGCTATTAATTCCCCAGTGCCACCGCTGCCATTTGGGAGACCGAAACTTTGCGGGCCGTAGCATCGATATGCTACGGGTGGTCTGCTGTACTCAATTACAGTCTTGGGATAAGGAGATGTTTGTGTCCACTATTCCAACAATCCGATCAGGACTTGTCGTCTGGTTTACCGGGCTTTCTGGCGCCGGGAAAACAACGCTGGCGCGGGCGCTGGCGACGCTGCTGCAAGAGGCCGGCTACCCGGTTGAACAGCTCGATGGCGATGTCGTTCGTGAACATTTGTCGAAAGGGTTAGGGTTTAGCCGCGAAGATCGTGATACGAATATCCGGCGGATTGGTTTTGTAGCCAATTTGCTGGCTAAACATGGTGTCATTGTGTTGGTCAGTGCGATCAGTCCCTACCGGGAAACACGTGCTGAGGTACTGGCTGCCGCACCTAGAAAGCTTGAGGTGTTTGTGGAGGCGCCGCTGGATGTCCTTATTCAGCGTGATGTGAAAGGGCTGTACGCGAAAGCGTTGCGCGGCGAGATTGCGCAATTTACCGGTATCTCTGACCCTTACGAACCTCCGCTGCATCCTGATGTCCATTTGCGCACCGATCTGATGAGTTTGCCGGAGTGTCTGGATCATCTGCTAGCTGCGCTGGAACGGCTGGATATTGTGATGAAGGTGAGTCACCAATGACAACACAATACTGGGACGCGAACACCGACCCCCGTGATGTTATTCGCTGGGCACTTGCCGGTTATGCCGATCTGCTGATGACCAGTGCATTCAATCTTAACGGAGTCGTGCTGATTGAACTGGCGGCTCAGGCCGGTTTTGCGGGCGAGGTGGTTTTTGTGGATACTGGCTACCATTTTCCGGAGACCCTTGCCACTCGTGACCATCTGATCACGCGCTATCCCCAGATGCAGTTTGTCACCCTAAGTGCCGACCTGCCACCTGAACCGTGGGGGGAAGAGCAATTTCGGAGCGATCCCGATGGGTGTTGTCGCGTGCGAAAAGTTGCTCCCCTGCGCGAATATCTGGTGCGCAAGAATCCTTCTGCACTTTTAAATGCTCGCAGTCGTGATCAGGCCGCAACCCGCCGGGAGCTGGGTTTTGTCGAGATTGGCGAGCGGGTGCGGATCAACCCACTGGCCTACTGGCGGCGGGAGCAGATAGAGGCATTTGCGCAAACCCATCACCTGCCGGTGAACCCATTGTACTGGGCCGGTTTTAAGAGTATCGGCTGTTGGCCCTGTACACGGGCCGTGCGCCCTGGTGAAGATGTGCGGGCCGGGCGTTGGTCGGGGAAGGGCAAGATTGAATGTGGCCTATGGATCGGTGAACAATCGCTGTGAACGAGGTGAGGTGATGATACCACGAACGAGTTCTCTCCCGAAGCCGCACGGTGGTGTTCTGGTTGAGCGGATTCGGGTTGCGCATCCACGCGAATATGACCATCTGCCGGCACTTGAGCTTGATGAACGGGCGTATGCCGATCTCGAACTCATTGCCACCGGTGTCTATTCGCCGTTAGAAGGTTTTATGGGGCAGGCCGATTATCTGAGTGTGCTGGAAGAGATGCGCCTGACGAATGGTCTGCCATGGAGTATCCCGATCACCCTGGGGGTATCGGCACAGGATGCAGCTTCCTATCGAAAAACAGTTCGTTTGACGAAGGATGGGCGAACGGTAGGCTTACTTGATGTCGAAGAGCAGTATCGACCTGATAAAGAGCACGAAGCACTGGCGATCTATCGCACCACAGATCTCGCCCATCCCGGTGTTGCGGCGCTGTTTGCGCGAGGGGATGTCTATCTGGCCGGTACGGTGCAATTGCTGACCCTGGATCGGGGACCATTCCCCGAACACCACTATACGCCTCGCGAGACGCGACAACTGTTTCAAGAGCGGGGCTGGCAGACAATTGTCGCTTTCCAGACCCGAAATCCCATTCATCGTGCCCACGAGTATTTGCACAAAGTCGCACTAGAGTCGCTCGATGGTCTGTTCCTGCACCCGCTCGTCGGCTCTACCAAGTCGGATGATGTTCCGGCCTCGGTGCGGATGGCAGCCTATAAAGTTCTCCTTGAACTCTACTATCCGCAAAACCGAGTGTTGCTGGGTGTCTATCCGGCAGCAATGCGCTACGCCGGGCCACGTGAAGCAATTCTGCACGCCATCAGTCGCAAAAACTACGGCTGTACCCATTTCATCGTGGGGCGCGATCACGCCGGCGTTGGCAACTATTATGGTCCGTATGAGGCGCAGGCCATCTTTGACCATTTCCGTCCAGAGGAGATCGGCATCCATATTCTCAAGTTTGAGCAGACCTTCTATTGCGTAACCTGCGCCGCAGTTGTCTCACCGCGCACCTGCCCTCACGATACCCAACATCACCTTGTTCTTTCAGGCACGCGGGTACGTGAATTGTTGCGCACAGGATCGCCATTACCGCCGGAGTTTACCAGACCCGAAGTAGCTGAAGTATTACGCGCTGCTTACCAGACGCTGTAGCCGGTACGAGGGTAAGATGCTCGAAGTGTTGCTGGGTTTGCTCATTGCTGTCAGCATTGGTCTGACCGGTGTTGGTGGCGGCACGATCACCACATCGGTGTTGATCCTTGGTCTGGGGATTGCGCCGGAAGTAGCGGTAGGCACAGCGCTGTTGTTTGCGCTGTGCGCCAAAATTCCGGCTGGCCTGATCTACTGGCAGCAGCAACAGGTACATCAGCAGACCCTCGCCCGGCTGCTGGCCGGTGGTGTACCGGCTGTTGTGATCGGTAGCTTTCTGTTACACGCTTTGAAAAGCTATCGCGATGTAGTGCTGGTCGGTATTGGTTTGATCGTGCTGATGGCCGCAGGGATCAATCTGTTCGTGACCCTGATCAAAGTGCCCTCATTTCATCTCGCACCGGGTTGGATGATTGCCGGCGCCGGATTTATCGGTCTTGAAGTAGGCTTCTCATCGGCTGGAGCAGGGGCTTTGGGCACGTTGTTACTGCTCAATACGACACGGCTCTCGCCCCAGGCGGTGGTTGGCACCGATCTCTGGTTTGGTCTGATCCTCTCGGCAATTGGGGGCGGAATCCATACCGTTTTGGGGCAATTCGATCTCTGGTTATTTCTCAAGCTGACCGGTGGCGGCGTGATCGGCTCGCTAGCGGGAGCCTGGCTGGCCCAGCATGTCAGTCAGCGGCCATTCCGCCTGGGACTGCTGGTGTGGATGATGGTCATTGGCTCACACCTGGTGTTTCGCAGCCTGAGGCGCTGATTGAGGTGATGTATGTACTATCCGGTGATGCTGGATTTACGCGATAAAAAGGTGCTCTTCATCGGGGGTGGTATCGAGACTGAGGTCAAGGTGCAGCGACTGGTGGATGCAGGCGCACGGGTCAGACTCATCTCACCGTTTGATCATCCGGCGCTGGATGCACTCGTGCAGGATGGCCGGCTCGACTGGCAACGACGTGCGTATCACTATGGTGATCTGGCAGGCTTCATGCTCTGTTTTGTCCATCTGCCAGATACAACCCTCAATGCCACCATTGCTGCCGAAGCCCGTGAACGCGGAATCTGGCTGAACGCAGTCGATGATTCGCCCCATTGCGATTTTATCTTGCCCTCGATTCATCGTCAGGGTGATCTGGTCATTGCCATCTCGACCAGTGGCGTCGCACCGGCGCTGGCAGTGCGGATCAAAGAGCATCTGAGTGCAGTGTATGGCCCAGAGTACGCGGCATTTCTGGATGTGCTGCGCTCGTTTCGCTCGCTGGTCAAACAGGCTTACCCACATAGCTTTGCCGAACGACGCGCTGCCTGGTACCGCCTCGTAGACAGTGAAGCGCTGACTATGCTGCGGACAGGCGATTACGTTCAGGCGCAGAATCTGCTCTGGCAGGCTCTGTACGACACTGCTTCCGCTGTACCGGTCGATCTCAGCCTGCATCAACAGGAGGTGGTATGAGCAAGGTTTACCTGGTGGGTGCCGGCCCCGGCGATCCTGAATTACTTACGCTCCGTGCGCTACGGGTGCTCGGCGAAGCTGATGTGGTGCTGTACGACCGCCTGGTGTCTGCGGAGATTCTGGCGTATGTCAACCCGCAAGCCGAACGCATCTACGTCGGTAAAGCAAAGGGTGACCAGGATCGGGTGCAACGTGAGATTCTTCATCTGTTGTTGCATTATGCCCGCGCCGGACGCACGGTCGTGCGCTTGAAGGGCGGCGATCCCATGGTCTACGGGCGTGGTGCTGAAGAGTGGCTCTTTCTGGCTCAACACGGCATTACCGTTGAGTTGGTGCCCGGTCTCAGTTCAGCGCTGGCGTTACCGGGAATGGCCGGTATTCCGTTGACATTACGCGGTATTGGGCGAAGTTTTGCCGTGATCTGTGGTCAGGAGCAGGGTGGTGCTGCGCCTGAAATAACTCCCTATGCCCGGATCGATACTCTTGTGATTCTGATGGGGGTTGAACGGCGGGCAGAACTGGCGCAGGCGCTGATCCAGGCCGGTCGTGACGCCTGGGAACCCTGCGCTTTTATCGAGAACGGCTCTACACCCAACGAACGGATTGTGCTGGCAGCGCTGGAAGCTGTGGCGCAGGGGCGGGTTGCGGTTCAGGCACCGGCAGTCTGGGTGATCGGCCCGGTGGTGGCGGTGCGCGAGCAATTGCAGGCGGTGGCTGCTGATGAACCGGTACATGCAATGCCTGTTCCGGCTTACAGCGGGATGCATCAGGCCAGGGACGTGGTCGTGGTTGAACGCGGATAGCAATCCGTGAAGCTATGAGTGCGGAGAAAGTTTATGACGGATACACCCAGACTTTCAAAAGTTGAGCAGATCAAACTGGCCAGCCGGCATTTGCGAGGGCCGGTAGATCACGAGCTGCACGACGGAAACGATCACTTCAGTGATGAAGGGTATCAGATTCTCAAGTTTCACGGCATTTATCAACAAGACAATCGCGATGTGCGTAAAGCCCGCAAAGCGCGGGGATTGGGGCCGGAGTATTCATTTATGATCCGGGTGGCTATTCCCGGTGGCCGGCTTAGCCCGGAACAGTATCTGACCCTCGACCGACTGGCGGATGCGTTGGGCAATACCACGTTGCGTTTTACCACTCGCCAGGCCATTCAGTACCACGGTGTGCGCAAGGGTGGCCTGAAGCCGCTGATTCGCACGCTCAACCGTCATCTGCTGACTACACTCTCGGCATGTGGTGATGTAGTGCGGAACATTGTGGCCTGCCCTGCCCCTTTTGTTGATCGTCAGCGGATCGAGCTGATGCAGTATGCGAAAGCTCTTTCTGATCGGCTGAAGCCAAAGACCCGTGCCTACTACGAAATCTGGCTCGATGGGGAAAAGGCGGCGAGTCTGGAAGAGGATGAACCGCTCTACGGTGCAACCTATCTACCGCGCAAGTTCAAGATTGCCTTTGCCTTCCCCGGCGACAACTGTGTTGATGTCTATACCCAGGACATTGGAATTGTGCCGTGGATTGAAGAGAGTCTGCAAGGGTTCACCATTCTGGTCGGTGGTGGTCTGGGCCAGAGTCATGGGGTCAAGGAAACCCATCCGGCACTGGCAAAGTCGCTGACCACTGTAGCTCCCGCCCAGCTTTTTGAGGTTGTGGAAGCGATTGTGAAGGTCCAACGCGATCATGGCCGACGTGATGACCGCAAGCTGGCCCGGATGAAATATCTGGTTGAGAGTTGGGGCATCGAGCGGTTCAAAGCCGAGGTCGAGCGCTACGTTGGCTATGCGTTGCCTGAACCCAGACCGCTCACGTGGCTCAGCGCCGATGATCACCTGGGCTGGCATGAACAGGGTGATGGCCGGCTCTTCTTTGGCCTGTTTGTCGAAAATGGGCGGGTCAGAGATCATCTCCGGGCAGCAATTCGAGAGGTTGTGCAGCGTTTCGGCCTCGAAGTTCGCCTGACTCCGCAGCAGAATATCCTGTTCGTGAATATTCAACCGGCTGATCGTTCGGCCATCGAGGCAATCTTTCGCCAGTATGATGTCGCGCTACCCGGTACCATCCCGCTCGTTGTACAGAACGCGCTGGCCTGTCCAGCTCTCCCCACCTGTGGTCTGGCAATTACCGAAAGCGAGCGGGTCATGCCGCAGGTGATTCGTGACATGAACGCCCTGCTGGATCGGCTGGGACTCCACGATGGCCCGGTTCCGCACGTCAGAATGACCGGCTGCCCCAATGGGTGTGCCCGACCCTATACCGCTGAAATCGGATTGGTAGGGCGCAGCCTGAATTCCTACACCATTTATCTGGGTGGCAGTCCTTTGGGAACCCGCCTGGGAGAAGTCTATCTCGATAATGTCAAGCGCGAGGAGATTGTCGCACGGCTGGAACCGATATTGCTACTCTATCAGCGCGAACGCAACCCGGGCGAGTCCTTTGGTGATTTCTGCCATCGGCTGGGTAGGGCAACCTTGCAACACCTTGCCGGGCAGAACGAATAACAAACTATCGGGGGTAACAGCAATGCGTTACCCCCAGTTCCTGACAGATATGGTGTTGTTGTGTAGATATTTGTCAACCGACCATCTCACGAGCGGAAGACGCTCAACGCCATATAAAACGAGACACACCAGTTCGGGGCATCAACGATCTGGCTAATGCGTAGATCGCCGGCCAGACTGCACAGCACGTAAGCATCTTCACGGCTCAGGTGATAATTATCGGTAAGCCATTCAATCATATCGCGCACTGCATTGCGGGCGTTTTCCATCAGATCAGGGCCGATAGCCGTCGTTACGTAATATCCACGAGCATCGTATGCCGGCTGAATCGGGCCGGGTGGTGTGTAGAAGTGGTAGCGCCACGGCTTTAATGAACGACCCTTGATCACGTTGAAGCGCAGCGAGAATTGCATCGGGCACTCGATGCCGGTGACGCACACTTCACCATCGCCCTGCGCTGCATGGCAATCGCCTGCCGAGAAGAGGGCGCCCGGCACGAAGACTGGCAAGTAGAGTTTGGCCCCAACATTAAGATGGCGGGTGTCAATATTGCCGCCCCCTTTGCCGGTTGGCAGCACATCGAAGGCGCCAGGTTCGTCGAGAGCGACCCCCATCGTGCCACAGAATGGCTGAAGCGGAATATGGATGTCATCGCGGAGGGGAGCAGTTTGGCCGTTGCTCAGGTCGAAATGGCGAATATACGGCACTGTGAAGTCTTGAGCAAGTAACCCCAGACCGGGAATAATTCCTGTCCAGCCCCAATCGAGCGGTTGCAGGCGCAGAATCTCAACTTCCAGAATATCGCCGGGTATAGCGTCTTTTACAAAGATCGGACCAGCCAGCGGGTAGAGTTGTCCGAAGTCGAGATTGAGTAACACACTGGCATCGCAGCCGGGTGTTACCTGATTGTTCGTTACCTCTGCCGTCTCGCAGTGGACAACGTCGCCAGAAGCGATCTCGATTGCCGGGGGTAAGCTGTTGTCCCACTTGTGATGGACTTTGCCTTTTTCCAGGACGTGCTCAGCCATAGTAATCCCCTTCTGTTGTGCCACACTTCATCCAATGACCATGCAGGTGATTGTGCGCTTGATCCCGCTAATAGCGTGAATTTCACTCATCACCAACCGCCCTATTTGGCGTGGATCAGGCGTTTGCACGGTTGCCACAATGTCGTAGGGGCCGGTCACAGCATCGACTGCAATCAGGCCATCAATGGCGCGCAACGCGGTCAATACTTCACCGATCTTGCCCGACTCAGCCTCGATCAAGACATACGCTCGCGCTTCCATGACAATGCTCCTCTCTTGATTACGGTCGTGCAACGGCGCTCAACAGTTCGCGAATATACGCAGCGGCACCACTCACCCGGTTTTCGGGTGGCAGACGTTCCAGGCGATCAATTAAGGCACTGCCAACAATCGCTCCATCGACAATTCTGGCTACTTCGGCAATATGCGCTGGTTGGCTGATCCCAAAACCGACAACCAGTGGCAGGTTCGTCTGTTGGCGCACATTGGCAATCAGATCGGTCAGATTCCCGGCTAAAGTCTGCCGGGCACCAGTCACACCGGTTAGCGAGACGATGTAAAGAAAGCCACTGGCCTGGGCAGTAATCTGGCTGATCCGGGCCGGCGGTGTCGTGGGGGCGATGAACAGTATCAGGTCGAGCTGGTGAGCAGCGGCAAGCTGACGAAGATCATCTGCTTCTTCGAGCGGCAGATCGGGAATAATCCAGCCGTCGCCTCCGGCTGCTGCCAGATCGGCACAGGCGCGTTCGAGACCGTAACGTAGCAACGGGTTGTAGTACCCCATCAACAGCAGGGGGGCCGCCACCCGACGGGCCCGTAATTCGGCGACCGTTGCAATACAATCGGCAATCGTAATCCCGTTTTCCAGAGCGCGCTGGGTCGCCCGCTGAATGGTCGTGCCGTCTGCCAGCGGATCGGAGAAGGGGATGCCCAATTCAAACAGACTGGCGCCGGCTGCTTCGAGGGCCGGTACCAGTTCAAGGGTGCTGGTGCGTTCGGGAAAACCTACGGTCAGGTATGGCATTAGCGCAATACGCCCCGCAGCGCGGAGTCTGGCAAATGTTTCGGCTATTCGACTCATAGTGCGTTCTACAGGTAGAGAGGTCAATCGCTGTACCTGACATCATACCACAGGTTCGGGCATGCGCCATGGTGTGGACAAAGAGTGTGTTCTGGTCGGGGTACCTGAACTGGATCAGAGGTGTGACGATACATCGGCGAGCAACTGTGTCATGTTGCACACAGCGAGCTATGGGAAGTCTGAACGCATCAGGGCTATCGGTGGATGACCATTGCGCCCACTAAGGCAAGACAGTGCATCACGGCGTGTTAAAAGCCGAGGTTCATGTAATGGTGGTGTAAACTGAACCAACCCTACCTTATCTTCGCATGACATGGCGTGCTATAATACGACACAACACCGCGCTCTAGCCCAAGGAGCTGGAAAATGGCAATGGCAGATACATTGCTACGCCCATTTCGTCAGGCCCAACACTGGCTGGCTGCCCGTCCTCGTTTGCGGATGTGGCTGCGGGTATTACGTCTGAGTCTCTTCCAATTTGGGATGGGACTCTCGCTGGCTCCGCTGACCGGTACGCTCAACCGTGTGCTGATTAACGAGTTAGGGATTGCAGCGTTCCTGGTAGGTTCATTACTGGCTCTCCACTACTTTATCTCACCGGCCCGTGCCATTGTCGGGTTCAAGTCGGATGTTCATCGAGCTGCCGGACGCTGGCGTACCCCCTATCTAGTACTCGGTGCGATGCTGACCTACGGTGGCCTGGCGACTGCTCCCTTCTCGCTGATTCTGCTGAGTGGTGAAGGCTACTTACCATTCCCGTTAGCGGTCATTGTTTGTTTTGCGATCTTCTTCGCCTACGGTCTGGGTGTGAACATTGCCGAGACGATCTATCTCGCTATTGTCAGTGATGTGACGCCGGCAGAAGAGCGTGGTCGAGTGTTGAGTCTGCTCTGGGTGGCGCTGGTCTTGGGGACGATTGTCGGTTCGTTGCTGATCGGTGAACTGTTGATCGACTATAGCCATACCCGGTTGATCCAGGTGATGCAGGGATCGGCGTTAGCCTTTGTATTCCTGACTTTCCTGTCAATGCTCGATCAAGAGCGGTTGAAGCCGAACGGCGAGCTGGTTGATTTCACCCCGGTACGGGTGCGTGAGACGCTTGGTGAGTCGTTGCGCATGCTGGCAGCGCAGCGCCCGCTGCGGAACCTGTTCATCGTGCTGGCACTGGCCACGACCGGCTTTGCTGTGCACGATGTGCTGCTCGAACCATACGGCGGTCAGGTGTTGGGGATGAGCGTGGCCGAGACGACGCGCCTGACGGCGGTTTGGGGCGGTGGGATGTTGACCGCGATTGTCTTAACCGGCTGGCTGCTCTGGCGTGGTCATCCGGCGTTGCGGATGCTGGGAGGCGCTTCGATCCTGGGTGTGGCCGGTTTTGCGACCATCAGCCTGGCCAATACTCCCGATCACGTTGGGCAATTCCTGGGAGGGATTGCTCTGATCGGGATGGGGCGCGGAATGCTGATTGTCGGTGGCCTTGCGCTGGTGATGGGGTTGTGTGACCGTTCCCACGCCGGTCTGTTCCTTGCCCTGTGGGGTATTACCCAGGCGCTATCGCAAGGGGTCGGAACGATTGCTGCCGGCCTGGCCCGCGATATTATCGGCAGAATGAGTGGCGTGGTCGCCAGTGGCTATATTGCCGTCTACCTGAGTGCGTTGCTGCTGATTGCGGTAGCCGGGTTGCTGCTCCTCGTCCTCAGTTTGCGCGGTCAGCTCCGCGCCGAGCAGGTGCGTTCGCCGTGGAGCAGCCTCGAACAGGTGAATGCCGATCAGATTATTTTCTAAGTCGCTTTTCAGCGCGAACGCCCCCGGAGATGACGAACCTCCGGGGGCGTTGCCTTCCTCAGTCAGCATGTCGTCGCCAGATCAGGCCGAGACCGATCACGATCAAGACGAGTGGCCAGACCCAACCAGCCTGATTGAAAATCAACTCCAGCAGCGTCACCCCACTTTTACCGATGATGAGCAACGAACCGATAGCGGCCATAATCCCGCCGGGAATGAAGGGCCACCAGACCCGTTCATTCGCGAAGAGTGCACTTAAGAGCGGGATCACTGCCCAGCCGACCGCAAAGGAGAGCAGGAATACGCCACTTTCAGCCTCTTCGGCCAGCGGCAGCACATCGGTCAGAATGGCACCCAGGCCGATCCCGCCAAGAATACCCGCCGGAATAAACCAGCCGCTGCAGCGAGTACGGATGCCGACTGCGGTGAAGATGATGGCCAGTGCGGGCAGGATCGGTAATCCGGTGTCGATAACATTTCCCAACAACAGGACGACCCCAATCGCGATCAGGGAAATACCAATCGTTGCCCGGTCGCCATGTTTGGTGGTGGTTGGTTCGGTTACAGACGTTTCGGTGGTCATTGTCTACCTCTCTTTCGCTGACTACCTTCTCTGCCTCTACTATACAAAGGAATGGGCTGAGCCAACAGTGTCAAAGGTCAGATGTTGGTCATATCGTGGTATATGACGGTTGGCATAGTGCCTGCCGTCGGTGATGTGTAGGTGTGAGCACGAAACTCTTTCCCGTGATCAACCTGCTGGTGAATATCAAGAACGAGGATTATTCACTGTGCGCGTCTGCCTCTGGTGCGCATATGTGTAGACTCTGGAACCTGCTTTCGGTACGCATCTGGACTGCGGTAGGCAATGGTTTGTGCCAGGTCTTCGCCGACACACCTGCGGTACAAACCTGGTTGCGCTCGCAGGTGCCGGCTTGAGGTATAGTAGTCTGAATAATGCTCGTTGATTTTTATGGAGTTGCTATGGTTCCCGAACGCCTGATCGCCTACACGATTGCGGTTGCCATCCTGACCCTCATCCCCGGTGCTGACACCATGCTGGTGCTGCGTAATGCTCTGGTGCGCGGGCGCCTCGCCGGTATTGCAACTGCCTTTGGTATCGGGAGTGGTCTGTTCGTGCAGGCAACCCTCTCCGGTTTGGGGTTAGCCGCGATTGTGCTCCAGTCGGCACAGCTCTACCACGCACTCAAACTGGCTGGTGCCTGCTATCTGGCCGGGTTAGGTCTGTGGACGATTATTACCACCT
This sequence comes from Chloroflexus sp., assembly GCF_034432675.1. Lineage (GTDB taxonomy): Bacteria > Chloroflexota > Chloroflexia > Chloroflexales > Chloroflexaceae > Chloroflexus. The sequence goes on from NZ_DAOUBI010000054.1 coordinate 15,345, forward strand.
GGCGACAACGATCAATGGAGGAACCGCATCTGCCCGTCGGTCAAGAGCGCCATGCCTTTATCGAGGGTTTATTGAGTAACGTACTCAATCCAAAAGTTGCGGTGTTTTATCTGGCATTTTTGCCGCAGTTTATCGATCCAGGCGATCCGGTCTTGTGGTCGGCACTCGCGCTCACGACCATCCACTTTATGCTCAGCATTCTCTGGTTTTCAACCCTGACCTTTGTCGTCGCCGGGGTTAGTGTCTGGCTACGCCGCAGTGACGTGCGTCGTCGGCTCAACTATGCCACGGGAGTGGTACTGGCCGGTTTGGGTGTGCGGTTGGCGGTTGAGGCGTAATTCAGGCGCAGAACATGCTTCGGACAGTTCTCGTGTGGGGCAGGTGTCCATCATGGTCATGAGATGATAGGAGCTTGTGTCAAATCTTGAGCGATGCTGTACATTAGTCAGGTCGGCAGACCTGTGCGGGAGCGCTGCCAGGCGTATCACCAGCGAGTCGCCAGGACGTGTCGCAGATGCACATTCGCGCTCAGGTGCCGCGCCGGGATAATTGATGGCAGGAGTGGCGTGTGTGCGTTGCTACCACCTACGACATCCCCCCAGCCTACACTGTCCCTGCTAGGGCGGAAGCACGTTCTCAGCTCCCCCCAGAGGCAATGCATTACCCATAACTATACACAAGGTGTCAATCATGTGCTATCGGGAGCAACATGCCAGGGAACAGTCGTATCGTGAGCGGTGCGCATCAGGAACGGAACGCGGCCTGATTGCAGCAGGAGACGTCGTGACGAACCGTGGGGCAGGGTGCTTGAGTTGATGTCATCACGCTGTGCTATCGTGCGCCTGTCGCCTACGCGACCCTGATGATGGTGATGCCTGAACGCAGGCTGACCGCCTGCCCCACAGCGTGTTGGTGCCGGTGGTGTGTAGGGGCGGGTTCTCAACCCGCCTCTACGGACGGTATCTGTACCGTTTACCTGACTATCCACAGGATGCGGTGGATGGGCATGTCTTGCATCGCGTGCCGTGGCGTGCAATAGATGATTGTTTAGATGTGATCGCAGCCGCTACGCTCCCCGCCCCCACGCAGCGCTATGCATCACCCATACCCAGGTTGCCACCTTCTTCGCTCATGAGCAACGCCTATCTGATTGTGCGCGTTCCTGGGCACTATCGTGTTGCATCGCTGTCGCGTGGGTTGCACATCACGCATGGGCAGCGGATGGTCGTAGTGGTAGCGGCGGTAGACAGTGTATCCGACCGTGGGGCAGACTGGAAGCCTGCCAGCGGGGCCAGCACCTGCTGGCAGTGGCGATGATGCTGGCACGCGGACTGGAAGCCGGTGCCACGGGGAACGCTTGCAGCCCGGCCTAACGCAGCGTGACATGTGGGTAATGCACAGGTAGCGTGGGATCGGGGTCGGGGAGAAGCCGTGCAGCGCATCCCCAGGCGCTATCACCTATAGACACTCACCTGTTCTATCTGCCCTTGAATTGCTGGGGGAGTAAACTGTTCAGCGGGGGTCAGCAGCGTGTGTTATGCCAGGTCAGTGGACGAGCCAGCGGCTCGCGCTTCCAGGGGATATGCCAACGCCTTTGCCCAGAAAGTGCATTGCTCAGGCGCAACGCTGTGGTAGTAATACCAAATCGTCATGACACCATCGCAAGCTCGGCTTCAACGAGATAGGCATAGCCACTGAGGGAGTGGAGGCGC
>NZ_DAOUBI010000055.1:0-32438 GCF_034432675.1 Chloroflexus sp.
ACAGCACCCATAGCGATCAGCACGTGGTTGACACCAGTTATGGGTAATGCATAGGGAGCCACACGGGCGGGGGCCACAGGGGCGGGTTTTGACCCCGCCCCTACCAGAATGGAACGGATCGTCACGACTTGCCGCATATCCGGTGGCGGGCAGGGATGCACTGTATCGCGCAAGATTTGATATGATCAGTGCGAGCCGCATTGCATGGAGGTATGTATGAACTTCGACCCACAGGCCATTCGTCCACTGTTTCCTGCCCTGAGCCAAACCGTTGCCGGGCAGCCGGCTATCTTTTTCGATGGTCCTGGCGGTACGCAGGTTCCGCAAACGGTTATTGATGCGATGAGTGATTACCTGGCGCATAGTAATGCCAATACGCACGGTGCATTTATCACCAGTCAACGCACCGATGCCGTGATTGCCGAAGCTCACGCGGCAATGGCCGATTTGCTGGGATGCGATCCCGATGAGGTCTTCTTCGGACAAAATATGACATCGCTGACTTTTGCCCTGAGTCGGGCGGTTGGACGGGTGTTACAGCCCGGTGATGAAATCGTGGTCACTCGCCTGGATCACGATGCTAACGTTGCCCCCTGGCGAGCACTGGGTGAGCGTGGGGTTGTGATTCGTGAGGTGGACATTGACCCGGAAGATTGTACGCTGGCGATGGACGATATGGCGGCGCTGATCGGCCCCTGCACGAAGCTGGTCGCAGTAGGCTATGCTTCCAATGCGGTTGGTACCATCAACAATATTCCCCAGATTGTCGAATGGGCACACCGGGTGGGGGCACTGGTCTTTGTTGACGCTGTTCATTACGCGCCGCACGGCCCGATTGATGTCAAAGCACTTGACTGTGATTTTCTGGCCTGTAGTGTCTACAAGTTTTTCGGCCCTCACGTTGGTGTTGTTTACGGTAAACGCGAGCATCTGCAACGCTTCCAGCCGTACAAAGTTCGTCCGGCAGCCGATACCGTTCCCGAACGCTGGATGACCGGCACGCAAAATCACGAGGGGCTGGCAGGGGTGACCGCCGCCGTCAACTATCTGGCCAGCCTGGGTCAACCGGCGCCCGACCGGCGTACTGCGTTGGTGCAGGCGATGAACCGGATCGTTGCTTATGAACGCACGCTGGCCAAACAGCTTATCGAAGGCGTGCTCGCTATCCCCGGTCTGACTTTTTACGGGATTCGCGAGCCAGAACGGTTCGGTCAGCGCACCCCAACCATCTCGTTCCGCCTGGCCAACCGCTCACCACGCGAAGTGGCAACCGCGCTGGCCCAACGTGGCATCTTTGTCTGGGACGGCAATTACTATGCGCTTAGTTTGAGTGAACGGTTGGGCGTTGAGCCACTCGGTGGAATGGTACGGGTTGGCCTTGTTCATTACAATACTGCGGAAGAGGTTGACAGGTTCCTGGCGGTGTTGCGCGAGCTGGCAACTGCTTAGCGTTCGCGCTATCAAACTCTCTCTGTTTGACGGGCCGGGCAGCAGGCACAGGCCTGGCTACCCGGCGCGGAGAGGACGGACGCTGCCAGATGATGGCTGCGATCATCACAGAGATGATACCGTGATTGCTATGAGATGCTGTACACACGCCTTGCCGTGATGTGACAGGCGTTCTGTGATATACTCCTAAGCGGAATGCTTTGACTACGCTTGCCTGCCCTGATAGCAAGGGCGAGAAACATCAATGCGCATCGCTTTTCTTGATTCATGGCTTCAGCACGTAGCTGAAGGGAGTGGTACCGCCGCCGCGATTGGCGGGCTGGGATGCGCTCTGCGTGCCCATGGTCATCACGTGGCCCGGATTGCGCCACCAGTGGCCTGGCCAGCGAACCTGACGTTGCGGCGATTGCTGTTCAATCTGTACGTGCCGGCGCTGCTGCGCACGCTGCCCTACGATCTAATTGTTGGGGTTGATATTGACGGGGTGTTTGTCGCCGGGCGCGTCAATACCCCCTATGTGTGCAGTATTAAGGGTGTGATCGCTGAAGAGTTGCAACACGAACGGGGCAATGTCCGCCGCTTGCTCTGGTTGCTGTCGCGCCTCGAACGGATGAATGCCCGTCAGTCACCACTGATTATTACCACGAGCAACTATTGTCGGCAGAGTATTCACCGCCATTACGGTGTGCCGCCGGAGCGGATTCGGCTGGTGCCGGAAGGGATTGATCTGGCGCAATGGCCGGTGCCTGCAGCGCGTGATGGTGGGCAGACCATTCTCTGTGTGGCGCGGCAGTACCCGCGCAAGCATATTGCCGACCTGATCCGGGCATTTGCACAGGTGCGGCAGCGGCTACCTGACGCCCGTCTGGTCATTATCGGTGATGGCCCGGAACACGCCAATCTGAAAACTCTCGCCCACACGCTCGGTTTGGGAGCGTCCTGCCAGCTTCTCGGTGCGTTACCGTCTGACAATGAGGTGCGGTCGTGGTACTATCGGGCCGATCTCTTCTGTCTGCCGAGTGTGCAGGAGGGCTTTGGGATTGTGTTTCTGGAGGCGATGGCGGCCGGTTTGCCGATTGTGGCAACCACGGCAGCAGCGATTCCCGAAGTCGTGCCGCACGGGAAGGCCGGTTTGCTGGTGCCGCCCGCCGACGTAACCGCCCTGGCCGACGCACTGACCATCCTGCTTGGCGACGAGTCATTGCGCCGGCGCTTCGGATCGTTTGGGCGCGACTATGTGGCTCAGTTTGATTGGATGCGGGTTGCCGAACAATTTCTCGCCGTTACACGTGGTTGAAACCAATGTCAATCGAAGTTCGCGGTCTGCGGAAATACTATCAGGTGCATCGCAAAGAAGCCGGCTTGAGGGGGTCGATCCGCGCATTTGTCCACCGTCAGTACGAGACGGTTAAAGCCGTAGACGGTATTGATTTCACGATTGAGTCCGGTGAGATGGTGGGTTTTCTTGGCCCCAACGGTGCCGGCAAAACGACAACGCTCAAAGTACTCGCCGGTTTGCTGCATCCCACCACCGGCGAAGTTCGGGTGTTGGGCTACACTCCCTTTGCCCGTCAGAGCGCATTTCTCAAACAGATTACGCTGGTGATGGGCCAGAAACAACAGTTGCTCTGGGATTTACCGGCCATCGAGACCTTCGAGGTGAATCGGGTCATCTTTGAGGTGCCGGAGCACGAGTACCGGCAGACGCTTAACGAACTGATCGAGCTGCTCGAATTGGGTGATCTGCTCAACAAACAGGTGCGTAAGCTCAGCCTAGGTGAGCGGATGAAGTGCGAACTGGCGGCAGCGCTGTTACATCGTCCGCGCGTGCTCTTCCTCGATGAGCCAACGATTGGGCTTGATGTGACGATGCAGGCCAGAGTCCGCGAATTCGTGGCCGAGTACAACCGGCGTTACGGCGCAACGGTCTTGCTCACCAGCCATTATATGGCCGATGTGACAGCTCTCTGCAAGCGGGTGATTGTGATCAATCACGGACGCCTGCTCTACGATGGCAATCTCCAGAGTATGGTTGAGCAGGTTGCACCGCACAAGATCATTCATCTCGTCTTGCACGAACCGGTGCCGGTCGAGACGCTAGCGCAATACGGTGAGGTGCAACGCTGCAATGGGCTAGAGGTTGAGTTAAGGGTAGCACGCAACGAGACAACCAGAATCGGTGCCCGGCTGTTGACCGCTTTACCGGTTGCCGATGTCAACATTGCCGAGCCTCCAATCGAAGAGATTATCAGCGAGGTCTTCGGGCAGTCGGTTTGAGAGCAGCCAACAGTTACAGGCGCACAATGCTACCCGCCGCGAGCACACTCTGGGGGGCAATCGCTACCCCAGCAGCAACCACCACCCCACGGGTGATCAGGTCTGCTTCCGTCAACAAGCCATTGACAACAACATTGGCCGGTGTATCGCGGTATTCAGCGGACTGGCAGACGGCCTGATACCCGATCTGCACCCGTTCGTCAAGCCAGGTGTGGCTGATCGACGCCTGTGCGCCAACTGCTGTCTGCGCACCGATCACCGAGCCACCGATCATCGCTTCGGCCCCAATCGTGGCTCCGGCTTCGATCACCGAGGCAATAATCAGCGCACCCGACCCGATAACTGAACCTGGCCCGATCCAGGCCGGGCCAACAATGTGAACACCCTGATCGATGTACACACCGTCGCTTACCACAACCGACCCTTCCAGATCGGCCTGGGGCGAGATGTGAGCATTCGTCGCAATCTGAGGCAAGGGTTGCGTATGTGCCTGACGCGCCAGCAGAAAGCGTGCGGCCAAAAGCGCTTCCCACGGTGTGCCAACCGGCAGCCAGTGTCCGGTGCAGATGTGACAGGCAACCGGATGCTGTTCGGCAAGCAGTGCAATCAGGTCGGTCAACTCTAGTTCACCGCGTGGTGAAGGCGTGATCCGGTGCAGGAGCGGAAAGACGTCGGCATCGAAATGGTAGATACCGGGATTGGCAAGGGCGTCGGGTGGGGGCTGAGTCGGCTTCTCGATGATCCGCTGCACGAGGCCATCGTGGACATCGAGCACACCGAACGAGCGCAGATCGGGCACGCGCAGCCCGGCCAGGGCGTAGCGGAACTGACCGACCCCGATCACATCGGCGCGATCAATTAAATTGTCGCCGTAGAGGAGAAAAAATGGCTCATCAATCGGTGCCGCCGCCAGCAACGCGCCTGCCGTGCCGTTGATTGTCGTCTGGTAAACATAACGTATTGTCATACCACGGTATGCCTCGCCAAAGGTAGCGACAATCTGATCGGCGCGATAGCCAACCACCAGCGTCACCCGTTCCACTAACCCAACCAGTTCATCGAGGATATGGGCCAGCAACGGCTTACCGAGCAACGGGATCAGCGGCTTCGGGCGCTGATCGGTCAACGGCCGCGTGCGGGTCGAAGCACCGGCAACCAGGATCACGGCGTGTCGGGAAGTAGACATGGCTCTCTCCTGCAAGCCTGTGCGCACATGACTTTGGCAATTCACCGGTGTGCGCACATCCGGTTGTAGGATACCACGAAGCTGCGGCGAGATGAAGTGATGTTGAGACTGCTAACAGCAGGGTGGAGATAGGCGTGTTCCAGATGGCTTCCGGTGACATCGATCCCGGCCCCTCCCTACCCCCTGCTGGGTAGCGGTTGGGAATGGGACGTGGGGAGGATAGTGGGCATGCTCGGTGATACGCCTGCTTCCAAGGGGTTACGCTATACTAATCTCAACCATAGTGTTCTGTAGTGTTCTGTTTCCTGAAGCATACGATGCACAGCCGTCGGCAGATGCCAGCCTGCTGCATACTCCTATCTGACCCGAACACCATCACACTTGCCAGGAGCACAACCGATGAGCACATTACCACTCACGCCAACCGATTCTCCACCGGGGGTAATTCTTCACTAACAGTTGGCGGTAATGTCGAGCATAGCAACCTGATTACCGGCAACCGTAATACCATCAATGTGCAGATGTTTCTGCGTTCCGTGCCGGTGTCGGTACAGCCCGCGTTCAAGAGCTTCATCACCTATTACGCCGATGATGTGTTTGGCGGTCGTGACGCAGAACTCGAGGCCCTCGATGCCATCTTATGTGACCCCTACCCTTACACCCGCCTGGTTGCTCCGACCGGGCGGGGCAAGAGTGCCCTGCTGGTGCGCTGGGTTGCCCGTCTTTTGCAACGGGGCGACTGGCGGGTGATCTTCGTCCCGATCAGTATTCGCTTCAAAACAGCCGGTGAAACACTGGTACTGCGTATGCTGGCCCATAGCCTGGCCGACCTGTACAACGACCTGAACCAGTTCCAGCAGTACGACCATTCGTCGCTCGAGACACTGCGTGGATTGATCGGTGAGTATCTGAGTCGATCGTTGCCCGATGGAGTAAACTGCCTGCTGGTGATCGATGGTCTGGATAAGACGGTGAGCTGGGAGGTAGGGACACTGTTTATCATCCCGCCGGAGAGCAGGATCAAAGTGGTGGCTTCGGCCCGCCAGCGCACCGATCGCGGTTACGATGAATGGCGCGAATATCTGGGCTGGCACTCCCATCGTTGTCGGTGCTTCCCGCTGGACATGCTCAACCGCCCTGCCCTGGGAAACCTGCTACGAGCGCAGGGCAAGCCACTGGCGACCCTGGTCACCGACCAGGAGTTCATTACCCAGTTCGAGCGGGTGAGTGAAGGCGACCCACTGACCTGCAATTTCGGTTCTCTAGGAATTTCCGTGATGTATTGCTAGATGTGGGACAAAATACCAATTTATCCTACAAATTACCGCTATATCTGGCGGTATACCGCGCCAATTCCCAATGAGCCGCAATTTCCTGATCAAAGCCCTGCAGAAGGATGACCTGACCGCCGAAAACCTGAGCTACCGCCCATCGGGGTTGAAAGCGTTTATCAGAGAGTGGGTCAAGGCCCTCTCGCATCGAGGGAGAGGAGAGAGGCGAGAGGTGAGGTGAGGGACTCTACCCCTTTACCTCTCCCCACTCGACAATTGATGGGTCAGGAGAATGGCCTGCGCTACCTCGCGCATGGTTTTACGATTGCGCATCGCCAGTTGCTGTATGCGCCGAAATGCCTCGCCTTCAGTCAGGCCATGCTGCTCCATCAAGACGTGCTTCGCATGCTCTATCTCCTGACGGGTCTCCAGGCGTTCGCGCAACGCCAGCATCTCTTTGCGCCGCGCCTGATACACCTGCCAGCGGGCCAGGACAACCTCTATTAACGGTAAGAGTTCGCCATCGCGAAATGGTTTGACCAGATACCCGAACACACCCGCTGCGCGTGCCTGTGCAGCCAGTTCACGCGAAGCCGAAGCTGTCAGCAGAATAACCGGTGCCAGCCCTTCTTTGTGAAGCACGGTTGCTGCTTCTATCCCGTCGAGATGTGGCATTTTGTAGTCAAGTAGCACGAGATCAGGCTGTATCTGGCGAGTCAGAGCAACTGCCTGTTGACCATCAGCCGCTTCACCGACAATCAGGTAGCCGAGCGCGAGCAAAACTTCGCGCAGGTGGAATCTGATCAAGGCTTCATCATCAGCAATTACGAGTCGCGCTGTCATGCGTACTCCAAAACAATAATCACCTGCCGTCGCAGCGGTGCGACGTGCAGGTGGCATCAATGCGAATAGAACGTCTATACGCAGTATAGAAGATGTCCTGTAGGAAGACTATGGTTGAATTGTACAATCCGTTATGGATGGGAGTAACGATTGTTATGCCGCTAGCAGTGTGGCCGGCTCTACGCCGTGGCCTGCCGATATGTAGCCGAGGTTGATCACGCCGCCTCGCAGCTCGAATCCGCCATGGAAAGGATTCGTTGCCAGAAAGAGCGGTGTATCCAGATCGACGAACCGAAAACCACCTAACCCGGCAGCGAAGTGAGCCGATACCGTCATAGCAAGGATCGACTCGACCATACCCCCAATCATCAATCCCAGGCCGGCAGCACGAGCAATCGCCACCATCTCTAGCGCTTCCACAATGCCGGTCTTCATCAGTTTGATATTGATGACGTGAGCGGCACGCTCTTGTACAATGCGCAATACATTCAGCGCACTACTCACCGTCTCGTCGACGGCGATTGGTGCGCCACCCCACCGGACCAACTGCCGCAGTCCCATCCAGTCTTCGATGGCTACCGGTTGTTCAATCAAGGCCGGCACAATCTGCTGAAGGCTGAGCGCACCGAGCAGTTCGAGCATCGTTTCGGCGGTGAAGCCACCGTTGCCGTCGAGGATCAGCGGAGCATCAGGGGCGAGCGCCCGAATCGCGGTGATGCGAGCCAGGTCGTGCTGCACATCGTAGCCACCGATCTTCACTTTGATCTGACGAATGCCGCGTTCAAGAATATCCAGCGTCGCCAGCGCGGCTTCTTCCACCGTGCCGGTCGTGATCGTCATATCGGTCTCGAGCGTGTGACCGACCCCGCCGAAGAAGACGTACATCGGCAGCCGATAGTGCCTGGTTAAGGCATCGAGAATCGCCGTCTCAATCGCACATCGGGCTGAACCGGCGACGGGAATGCGGTCACGGAGCAGACCGGCGATGGCCCGCCATTCACGCACATCGCCACCCTCTACCGCCGAACGAACCGACTCTATCGCCTGGAGTGCCTTTTCCTGCGTTTCACCGTTGAAAGCCGGAAAAGGAGCCGCTTCACCGTAGCCCCGGATGCCGTTCATCAGTTCGACGGTGACCAACAGGTTGCGCGCTACCTCTTGCGTACCGCCGGCAATCCCAAACGGACTGCGCAGCGGGATGTCAAGTGGAGCAACGGATAATGTGCGAATGACGGTACACATACACTCCTCAAGCTGCCTTTAGACGTGAGACTGCCGACGTAAATACACGGTAATCGTGACCAGCACGATCACAGCCCCCAGCACCTGCCAGACGCTCTGCAACGCTTCGCCGAGCAGGAATGCGGCCAGCATCAACGCACTGATCAGACGCCAGCCCATTGTGCTGCTCACTAGGGGTGCGCCAAGTTGCCGTAAGGCAACGATCTGGCCCAGATTGGCACCGAGCAAAACAAAGACGACAAAAGCGGCGAATACGATCCAGTCCAGCGGCCCGATCTCGGTGAAACGGCTCCAAGGCTCGCACAGCAATAGACTCATCGTGCCACAGGTGATGGTCAGCGCGACCAATTGCACAAACAACATCGCCTCTGCGCTGACGTGCCCTGCGGTGCCGGCACGTGGGATCAGCAGCATATACAGTGCCAACGCACAGGCCGATACAAATGCAATTCCGATGCCGAGTAGATCACTACCGGTAAGCCGCAAGATAACACCGCTGCTGAGATCACCGCTCATCATCAAGAGGGAGCCGATGATCGATAAGCCGATGGCAGGCAGGGTGAATGGTGGTAGCCGTTCGCGGAACAACAGCTTACTCAAAAGCGCAACGATGAGCGGTGTGAGCAGGGTGATCAGTTGCACGTAGATTGCCAGCGTAAAGCGGGCCGAGGTCAGGTTCGTCATTGCCCGGATGCTGACCACCAGTGCGAACAACCAGATAATCGGTGTCCGCCAGAGGCTGGCGTTGATATGGCGATACGCAAACGGCAGATAGACCACGAGCGCCAGCGCATTCCCCAGTGTCAGAATCGCCATACTCGGTAAATGGCTGACGGTTTGTAGGTAACGGGCCAGCACCGGATATGCACCCCAGCCAGTGTGGGCAAAGAGGGCCACCACGAGCCAGAGCCACGAAACACCGACGCGCGTTGTTGTCGCTGCAGTTGAAGAAGTATTACTCATGGGGCATATTATAGCAAAGATTGACTTGTCAAGAGATAGAGAGCGGGTTGCGCGGTCTGTGATCAGACGTGTTGCTATATCGCTGTGCCCAGGAGCCAATCTGCCCATAGGAGCGTGAATATTCGGTGCGCTAAATGTCTATGCACAGCAGCACCAAATCGACGTTGCCACCCCGCATGCAGAAGATGCTGTGCTCACGATCAGGCACAAGGTGCAGCGGTGTTCTTGCAAGTCACAGCGACACCATGCGTGCCGGGCACGTCCGTCTGGCTGACCATCCGTGATGCGCGGACTGCGCGTGCGTGATAGCGCGGAGCGTGGGATAGGCTACCAGCCTGCGCACCATCCCCCACGTCCATCATCTGACAGCGATGGAGAGGATGCCTGCACGCTGGCCGGAAACCCACGCCACGGGAAGGAGCATCGGTGCCGCGTCGACAACACGGCAAGACGCTGGGGATGGCATGACCGTGTGGTGCCTCGGTGTGCTACGCGGGTCGTATACATCTCAGCCAGATGTCAAGGCGTACACGTATGAGGCAACTTCCGACAACAATTGACGTGAACCACGCAAGTAATGCACAATAGTGGCAACAGGCAACTCACCTGCCGTTACAACGCTGCCTGAACATTCCACAACATCATTCCACTCATCCACACCTGCTTAACCGTGCCAGTGGTATGCTTCTATGCAAAGTATCTCTATCCGGCCTGTCTCACAGTTAATCAGGATACACCGATGGACATTCAACTCGCCGAACTTATTGAAGCAGGTGGTACGGTGATCGGACCGATCCACGCCAATACCTTTACCGATTGGAGCTACGACTCGCGGCTGACGGCAGCCGGCGAGTGTTTTATCGCGCTGCGCACTGCACGGGCCGACGGTCACGACTATATTCCGGCGGCGCTAGCCGCCGGTGCCCGCGGAATTTTGTGCGTGCGACCACTACATGATGCCGGTACTGCCACCGTTGTTGTTTCCCCCGACCCCCAGGCTTTGTTGTTGCGCTGGGCCAGTAATCGTTTGCAGCGGTTGCAGCCAACAGTCATTGCAGTGACGGGTGGTATCGGGAAAACGCTGGCCCGGCGGGCGATTGCCGCTGTGCTGGCGACCCAGGCTCCCACCTTTCAAAGCCGACGCAATTTCAATTCACTGCTGGGGCTACCGATTGCCCTGGCCCGCCTTGAACGCGATCACCGGTATGCTGTGCTCGAATTTGCCGGTGAACATCTGCGCCCACTGGTGGCTGCCTTCCCCCCTCAAATCGCGGTCGTGACCGCCGGAGCTGATGAGGCAACCGTGAGATTGCTAGCTCGCCAGGGGGTGACCATGATTGCCGCCGAAGGTGTATTGTCGGCACATCTGACCTTCGGTACAGGGCATGGGTGTACCATTCGTGCCACGGCTATCTCCTACCGGCGGGATGGCGTTGATTGTGTGATAATCGGCCAGGGGCTTGAACTGCCGATCACCGTCCCCTTGCTCGGCCCACCCGGTGTAGCCGCTACCCTGGCCGCCGTTGCCGTTGGTCTACACTACGGGGTGAGACCGGCAGCGATCCGACAGGCACTGGCCGGTCTAGAGGCACCGGCGGGCCGGCTTCGTCCGCTGCCGGGGACCAATGGCGAGCTGATCCTGGACGACAGTTTCAACGCGACACCGGAAGCGATGAGTGCAGCCCTGCAAACGCTAACGGCTATCCCGACCGGACGCCGGATTGCTATCCTGGGCACACCGACCGAATTACCGGCAGTTGATGCCACGCCACTGCTCACCGAACTGGGTATGCAGGCAGCCCGCAGCGCTGATTATCTGGTGCTGAAAGGCATGGGAGCCGCCACGATGGCTCAAGCCGCCCGGCTGGCTAATCCGGCGGTGACCATTCACGTCGTAGACACCAATGAGGCGATTCGGAAAGCACTACCACCTTCACGCAACGAGCAGGATGTCGTGCTGGTGTCGGGTGGCGCCGGCGAACGCCTCGAACAGGTTGTGGCCCTGTTGCTGGCTCCTGGTTGGCCACCAGAACAACATCTGGTGCGCCAGGAACCGGCGTGGCGTAGTGTCCGGATCGGTGATCCAGGACGACCGACCTGGGTGCATCTCGACTTGACCGCAATTGCCGATAATGTGCGTGCGTTACGCAACCATGCCGGTGTACCTCTCATGGTTGTGCTCAAGGGTGACGGTTACGGCCACGGGGCTGCGCGGGTGGCCCGGGCCGCATTACAGGCCGGTGCCGCGATGCTCGCGGTTGCGACACTCGGTGAAGGCCGGGCACTGCGTGCGCAAGGGATTTCGGCACCAATCCTGGTCTTGGGCTACACACCACCCTGGCAGGCTGCCGAGGCGATTCGGCTTGATCTGATGCTGACCCTCTTCGACGATGATACGGCCCAGGCCCTGCACGCCGCCGCACTCGAATGCGGTCGTCCCGCCCGTGTACACGTGAAAGTTGATACCGGTATGGCCCGCTTAGGCCTATCACCCGCCGAGGTCGCCCCGTTTCTATCCCGCCTGCGGGAATTGCCCGGTATTGAACCGGTTGCGCTCTACACCCATTTTGCCCGTGCCGATGAAACCGATCCGAGGCCAACCGAACAACAATTGGTCGGCTTTCAGGCAGTGCTGGCCGATCTAACCGCTACCGGCCTGCGCCCGCCGTGCGTTCACGCTGCCAACAGTGCGGCTACGTTGCGCTTTCCGGCCACACACTTCGATATGGTACGCCCCGGCCTGGCCTGTTATGGGCTGGCACCAAGTGCGGCCGCCCCGCTCTTGCCCGGCATGCGCCCGGCACTGAGCTTCTACAGTGAAGTAGCCCAGGTGAAGGATCATCCGGCCGGTACCCCCATCTCCTACGGCGGTACTTTTGTTACCTCGCGTCCATCGCGCATTGCGACGATTCCGGTTGGCTACGCCGATGGTTTGCGCCGCTCACCACCGTGGCGAGAAGTGCTGATCCGGGGGCAGCGTGCTCCAATTGTCGGGCGCATTTGTATGGATTACGCAATGGTGGATGTGACCGATATTCCCGGTGTCCGACGTGGCGATGCGGTGACGATAATCGGGCGGCAGGGTGATGCTATGATCGGGGTTGATGAAATTGCCGGCTGGCTGGACACGATCAGCTACGAAGTGCTGACCGGCATCTTACCCCGTGTACCTCGCGAGATTGGACCATAGCGATAATCAGACTGGTCAGATCCGTGTACAATGACAATCAACAGCAGCCGCATGGCGTAGTAAGGAGCGAGCTATGCTTACCCCATTTCAAAATGAACCCTTCGGCAACTTCGACAGTGGTGACCGCCGGGCCACTATGCAACGCGCTATTCGTCATGTTGCCGGACAACTGGGCGCAACTTATCCGCTGGTTATTGGCGGTGAACACATCGTGACCGAGCGCAAGTTACCTTCTATCAACCCGGCAGAGCCTAAAAAGGTGGTTGGCTACGCCAGCAGCGCATCGCAAGAACAAGCGCATCAAGCGTTGCTGGCTGCTGATGCCGCATTCCGCACCTGGTCGCGCACACCGGTCAGTGCCCGGGCACAGGTATTGTTGCGGGCCGCGGCGATTATGCGCCGGCGGAAAGAAGAACTGGCTGCATGGATGATGCACGAAGTCAGTAAGAACTGGGTCGAGGCCGATGCTGATGTCGCCGAAGCGATTGACTTCTGCGAGTGGTACGCCCGTCAGGCACTGGCACTGCAGGGAGAACGTCAGCCGCTCGTGCCGTACCCCGGTGAAGATAACGAGTTGCACTATATTCCCCTCGGCCCAGGACTGGCTATTCCGCCCTGGAACTTCCCGCTGGCGATCACCACAACCCTCACCGTCGCCCCAATTGTGGTTGGGAATACCGTTGTGTTAAAGCCATCACCACGTGCGCCGATTATTGCCGGCATTCTAGTGCAAATTCTCGAAGAGGCCGGCCTGCCACCTGGGGTAGTCAATCTGGTCACCGGTGAAGATGCGGTGCTGGGTGATTTTCTAGTCGATCATCCATTGGTGCGCTTCATTGGGTTTACCGGCTCGAAGAATGTGGGATTACGTATCCACCAACGGGCAGCCGTGCGCCAACCCGGCCAGAACTGGCTCAAGCGTGCGATTCTGGAGATGGGTGGGAAAGATGCGATTATTGTCGATGAAACCGCCGATCTCGAAGCCGCAGCGACCGGCATTGTCATCAGTGCGTTTGGCTTTCAGGGGCAGAAGTGCAGTGCCTGTTCGCGGGCAATTGTGGTTGATCAGGTCTACGATCAGGTGTTGCAGCGCGTGATCGAGAAGACGAAGGCACTGCGGTTGGGCAATCCCACCAAACCAGAGACCGATCTGGGCGCAGTGATTGACCAGCGGGCATTTGATTCCATTAGTCAGTATATTGCTATCGGTCAGGAAGAAGGTCGGTTGATAACCGGTGGTGAGGTCATCGATCACGAACTGGTTAAGGATGGCGGCTTTTTCATCAACCCGACCATCTTTGCCGATGTCAAGCCGCACGCCCGCATTGCTCAGGAAGAGATTTTTGGGCCGGTACTGGCCTTCATTCGGGCAGCAAATTTTGCCGAGGCACTGACGATTGCGAATGATACCGAATATGGCCTGACCGGTGGCCTTTATAGCCGCAACCTCGAACGACTCGAGCAGGCGCGTGAAGAGTTCCACGTCGGCAACCTCTATTTCAACCGGAAGTGTACCGGTGCACTGGTTGGTGTACAGCCATTCGGTGGCTTCAACATGTCGGGCACCGACAGCAAGGCCGGTGGAAGCGATTACCTGCGGCTTTTCACCCAGCCGAAGGTGATTTGTGAGCGCTTTTAACGGTTGCCTATGATCAGAATTGGCTGTGCAGTTTGGGCGTATAACGGTTGGGTCGGCGATCTCTTTCCGCCGGGAACCCGCAACAGCGAGTTTCTCAGGCTCTATAGCCGGCAGTTGACGACGGTGGAAGGCAATACGACCTTCTACGCCACACCAACGCCGGCTACAATTGCACGCTGGGCCGAAGAGACCCCGCCCGACTTTCACTTCTGTTTCAAGCTGCCACGCGACGTGAGTCACGCTGGGCCGCTGGCCGACAAACTGGCCCAGGCCCGTACTTTCGTCGAACGGATGCAGGGGCTGGGATCGCGCTGCGGGCCATTTTTTCTGCAACTACCGCCGGCATACGGCCCGGCCCGCCTCGCCGATCTGGAGCGGTTTCTAGCCGGCTGGCCACCTGAAGTGGCTCTGGCACTTGAGGTGCGCCATCCCGACTGGTATCTGCCGGTTGGCGAAGTGCCACTGATGGAACTGCTCGCTCGCTACCAAATCGGACGAGTGGTTATGGACGTGCGCCCAATCCGCGATCCCGCCGAACCGCCGACCACACTCCTCGCCGATGCCCGCGAGCGCAAACCCGATGTCCCGCTGCGGCCACTCCGGGGGGGCGGGCCAACGCTGGTGCGCTACATCGGCCATCCCGATCTGGCCCGCAACGAAACGTTTCTCGCCGAGTGGGCAGCTCGCATCGCCGAATGGGCAACCACCGACCCGCAAATCTATCTGTTTATGCATTGCCCTGATGAATCGCGATCTCCCACTCTCTGCCGCCAGATCGCGGCCCGGCTGCGTGCCCACGGCGCACCACTGGCTGAGAGAGATAACGAACCGCCGACCACACCGGCTCAGCTCAACCTGTTTGGCTAAACCCTTCGCCTATGTGATCGAACGAGGACGAAATGATACAACTTGCCACGCTGTTTGGGCGAACGTTACGCCAGGCGCCCGCAGAAGCTGATACGCGGACAGCGCAACTGCTCTGGCGTGCCGGCATGATCCGCGCCCTAGATAACGGTGAACCGGCCCTGTTACCTCTGGGGAGTGCGGTGCTGCGCCGGCTCAGCAATCATCTGACCACAGCGATCCAGGCCGGCGGTGCTCAAGAGATGTATCTGCCAACCACATCCACAGCTACCTGGCCGGCGACCGTGACTGCGCTGGCCCGGCGTGAGATCGGCTCATACCGCCAGCTTCCCCAAGCAATCTGGTGTCAACGTCGGCGCAAACGACCGCAATCCCGTCAGCGCTTCAGCCTGCTCGAACTGCCCACGCCGACGACGTTGAGCTGGGCCGGACTGACGCTCGACGCCACACAGGCCCAGGCGTTGCTTGAAGCAACGCTGCAACCCTTGCGCCACGCCCTGCGCGAGTGTGGGCTAACGATTGTCGCCGATGCCTTGCAGGCCACCGAATCGGCTCCGCTGATTGTCGATTGTACGTCTGGGCCACTGCTAACGCTCGATTGCCCCGCCTGCAACCGGCGAGCACTGCACGAACTGGCGCCAATGGCACCACCACCGGCCTACAGCGGGCCAACTCCGGCGATGAGCCTGGTCGAAACCCCCAACGCCAATACAATTGCAGCCCTGGCAACATACCTCGGTATTCCCACCGCAGCGACGGCAAAAGCGCTCTTCTTCGATGCCCGCTGTGCCGACGACCGGCGCCTCGTGTTCGCCGTGGTGCGTGGCGACCGGGAAGCAAGTCTACCCAAACTGGCTGCCGTTGTCAGTGCCGACGAGCTGGTTCCTGCCGACGAAGCGCAGATTCGAGCGTGCGGAGCCGTTCCCGGCTATGCCTCGCCCGTTGACCTGCGCGATGTGCTCGTCGTTGCTGACCCAATGGTCACCACTGGGGCGCCACTCGTGGCAGGCGCGAACCGGGCCGGCTACCATCTGCGCGATGTGGTCTATGGCCGTGACTGGCAGGCCACCCTGGTTGCCGACATTACCCAAGCCGAGGCCGGCGATGGCTGTCCGTGGTGTGGCACGGCCCGGATTGAAGGGCGTGGTGCGCTCATCGGCGCTATAATAGCCCCTCAACCAACTACGCTGCTGGTGCAAGATGCAGAAGGGCAAAACCGGCCACTCATCATGGCTGGTATCGAAATCGATCTGGAACCACTCTTACACCTGGCAGTCGATCAGCATCACGACGAACGCGGGATTGTCTGGCCGGCGGCCATCGCCCCCTTCGCCATTCACCTCATCACCCTGGGTCGCGGCGAGGCAGTAGTTGCCGCCGGACACGCACTGGCAGCGATACTGCAAACGGCTGGTTGGCATGTGTTGATTGATGATCGTGATGAACGGGCCGGAGTTAAGTTCAACGATGCTGACCTGATCGGCGCCCCATGGCGCGTCGTCATAAGTGAGAAGTTACTGACCGCGAATCAGCTTGAAATCCGACACCGTACCGCCGCCCAGGCCACCGTCATTGACCAATCAGCCCTACTGACCGTGATCGGGCAGCGGTAGGTAATCTACGCTACAGCCTATTGAGAGCCTAACATCTGCGCCAGCCAAGCCCGCACTGCGGCGCGGGCCGCTTCCGACTGAGGGGAACCGTCGGTATAGATCGCCCCTGAACGCACTGCGGCTATCGTCTCCCGAAACTGCTGGAATGCCGGCAGATCGGCCAGGCGGTTGGGCCGATCCGAGCCGGCAGCCAGATCAATCAGCGCCTCTGGGCGATTGGAAAAGACAATATAGTGCTCGATCAGACCGACAGCACGCAGCGGAGTGTTCAACTCACCGCTGTAAATGATGGTATCGCCTACCCGCTGCTCGTTAACCGTCTCACCACGATTACGGCGCACTGTCAGATGCTTCTCTAGAAACATCCGCGCCTGCGGGTCGTTACGGGAAGCCAGAAACACCAACACCTCACCATTCGTGATCAGATCAGCGGCTACATCACGAGTCACCGGCGTGAAATCACGCACCACCACCGCAATATCGCTGCCGATCCAGGTCACGACATCGCTATCCAGGTCAACCCCCAGCAGTGCCGTCACATTCGCTGCGGCGTCTGACGGCATCGTCAGGCCAAAAACCTCATTCAATGCCCGCTCGATGCGCGGCTGTTCGGGCACATCGCTCAAGGTCGGTGACAGGCTAGTGTACAGTTGCACATCCGCCGGTAACAGATCAGCAGGAGCCGGCCCTTGTTGCACGGTCACAAACCAGTAAACGAACAGCGCACCGATCAATGCGGCAACCAGCGTGATCGCCAGGCCACCGACCAGGGCATACCCAAGACCGCGTTCGCGGGGTAGTGCTGAAGAATTGATCATATCTGTCATAACTGTTGCAAATAGTGATTCGTCTACACCATCGTCATGGTACCATGAGTCTATCAATCCAAAATCCAGAGTCGCCAGACCGGGTAAGATGAGTGTGCAAAACTGTACTATCGGTGCGACGAGCATTGTTGTACCGTCTTTGGAAATGTATCGCCAAAAGGATCGTCGGTGCCGACACCGATGCTGAAGAGGTGGGTAGAGATTGGTAGCCGTGCGCAACAAACCGCTAGAAAAAAAGCAGATCGACGTTAGCGAGAGATATTGACAGTATCACGATTATCGTCAATCACGACACAACGGGCAGGCAGCTATGCACATCGAGACCCTCCCGGTGGTAGCGGCAGTTGGGCACATTCTGTGCCACAATATTGCTGATGATCAGGGGCGTAAAGCCTTCAACAAAGGACGACGGCTGCGGCCAGAGGACATTTCCCAGCTCACCGGGCTTGGGGTTGCCACAGTGCGCGTTGCGGTGCTTGAGCCTGATGATGTTCACGAAGACGAAGCTGCACTGCGCCTGGCCCAGATCGTCGCCGGGCCGGGCGTCATCATCGGCGAACCGCACGCCGGTCGCGTCAACCTTCGCTCGGCCTACGCCGGCCCGTTGATGATTGATACAGAAGCATTACTGGCGATCAATCTGATTGATGGCTTAACAGTCGCCACCCTACCACCGTACACCCTGGTTGCCGCTGATCAGATGCTGGCAACGATCAAAATTATCCCCTTCGCCGTTCCTGCCGCCGATCTTGCCCAAGCCGGTGCCGCCGCTGGTGTCCAGGGTGTATTGCATGTTGCCCCGATGACACGCCGCCGCATCGGCGTTACCTTGGTGAGCAGTCCAACGGCACGGGCACGAGTCGAACGTGGCATGCTACCGGCAATTGTCGGTCGGATCACCGATCTGGGCGCAACCATGATCGGCTGCTGTCACGTACCGCCGGACGAAGCAGAAGTTGCTGCCAGTCTGCACGAGCTACTGGCTGCCAGCGCCGACCTGATCATAACCGCTGGCGAAACCTCCGTTGTCGACCGCGACGATGTCATTCCCCGTGCCGTGCGTCGGCTCGGTGGCGAGATTGCCCACTACGGTGCACCGGTCGAGCCGGGTAATTTGCTCTTGCTGGCCTACCTGAACACTGCCGATAACCGTATTCCGCTCATTGGTGCTCCCGGCTGCGTGCGTTCCCGCGATCAAAACATCGTCGATCTTATCCTGCCGCGGCTGATGGCCAACGAACGGATCGGGCGCCGCGAAATTGTGGCGCTAGGACCAGGCGGTCTGCTCGGAGCAGCACGCCGCGGTTGATGGCGGCACAGGGTGTAACAATTTTTCACGTTGTTTCGTACTATGTCATAGCCTTTATATTGGCATATCTACACTGAAAGGATGGGCCATGAGTCTGGAAAACCTCTACAACGACCGTCGGGAAGCGGCACTGGCCGATTTCAATCGGGCAATCGCTATTGATGAAAACTATGCCTGGGCCTACTTTCAGCGTGGGCAGGTACTCCGCGAACTGGGTCGTCTCGAAGAATCGCTGGCCGATGTAACGCGAGCCTGCGCACTCGAACCCGACGATCCGACGTATCATGCCGAACGCGGCGAGACGCTCCGCATGTTACGGCGGTATGAAGCGGCCATTGAGGCGTTTTCACGAGCTATTGCCCTCCGTCCAGAATACCCCTGGGCCTTGGGCAGTCGTGGTCAGGTCTGGCGGGCCTTGCGGCGCCATCACGAAGCTCTGGCCGACTTCGATGCTGCCCTGGCGCTCAACCCCAATCTGGCGTGGATCCACGCCGAACGGGGCGAGGCCCTACGGGCACTCAATCGGTATCAGGAAGCCATTGAAGCCTTTGGTCGGGCGTTAGCCATCGATCCAGCCTACCCCTGGGCATTGGGACATCAGGGGATCACCTATCGCGAGATGCGCGATTTTCCGGCAGCTATCGCCGATTTCGACGCCGCCATTGCCTTGCAGGGTAACATGGCCTGGCTCTACGCCGAGCGTGGTGAAACCCGTCGGCTGGCCGATGACTTTGAGGGTGCGCTTGCCGACCTGAGCCGGGCGCTGGAACTTGATCCCTCTTACGCCTGGGCATTCGGTAGTCGTGGAGCCGCGTTTCGCGCCATCGGTGATCACGACGCAGCATTGTCCGACTTCAATCGGGCGCTTGAATTAGATCCAGACTACACCTGGGTCTACTTTCAGCGTGGTCTCCTCCATCGTAACGCCAATCGAACCGACGAGGCAATCGCCGACTTCAGCCGCGCTATCGAACTGGAACCGAACTATATAGCTGCCCTGGCCGAACGCGGTGAACTGTTCCGTTTGCAGCGCCGTTATGAAGAAGCCCTGCGCGACTTCAACCGTACCATCGAACTCCAACCCGATCACGCCTGGGCATTGGGTAGTCGCGGCCAGGTCTATCGCGTGCTGGCTCGTTACGACGAAGCCCTGACCGACTTCAACCGTGCGCTGGCCCTGAAGCCAGATATGGTGTGGGTGATTGCTGAACGGGGGGAAACCCACCGCCTGCTCCGCAACTACAACGAGGCGCTGGAAGATTTTAATCGTGCGCTTGAACTCTCCCCTAACGATTCGTGGGTGCTCAGCCGGCGAGGTGCAACCTATCAGTCGCTGAACATCTACGAAGAGGCGTACATCGATCTGACCAGGGCGATTGAAATTGATCCGAACAACGCCTGGGCCTGGGCCCAGCGCGGCTCACTCTTCCGGCAGATGTAACTTGCACAGCTCAGGACTGCACAGGAGAGGGCGGGCAACATCCCGCCCTCGGTAGCCGAATGACCCACTCGCATTCCCCAAAACCGGGAGAACCGTGGATAACCCGATCTCCTGACCATGCGCGGTTAGAGCCGCTATGGGCAGGAGAAGGTACCACATCACTCTGCACCAGCCCACCGTACCCGCGTCCCGCAGGACACCTGGGAGCACGAACATCCGGCTCGCTAGCCACCTGCAACACGCAGATCCTTGCCTGCTTCTCGTCTGAACCGGCTTGCGCCAGTGGGGGTTATCTGACAGCGTCGGTTCCCAACTTCAGCGGGGGCAGGCCAGACCCTGAGAGCGCGAGCCTCCGGCTCGCTAGCCACCTGCAACACGCAGATCCTTGCCTGCTTCTCGCGATGTATTACACCCCTAAACCAACTCTCAAAAGCGGGCACCATCCGGCACCGCTGGGGGCGTGAACCAGGGATGGCCTGACCGTATCCGCTAGAGACAACGTGAACGGGCACATACACCGTCCGTAGGGGCGGGTTCAGAACCCGCCTCTACCGAACCCGCCATCATGCAGGTGATCCCGACGGATCGTCGCGTTGAGGATGGGTAGTCACCGAATCTCCGCATGTTCGGTGCCAGATATAATGCTCAGTGGCACGTCTGGAGTGTTTTAGCACAGGCCTGACAACCTGCCAAAATACGCAGTGTCAATCAATATTTGATCTTACCTGTCACTCATCCGCTTCCCACTTCTCCGTGCCTAACTTATGGTATCATCGCTCTGACATAATGTGATTGAGTTGAGGGAGGATCATTGCGCATGAACGCTACCCATCCACACCATCCTCGCCCTATCCGAGTGGCGATGCTGGCTCGCGCTGTCTTCCCTCTGCACGGCTACGGTGGCATCGAGCGCCACGTCTACCACCTCACCAAATATCTGACCCGCCTGGGAGTTGAGGTAACCCTGTACGTACAATCGCCGTCGGACAACGCCGAACAGGGAGATCTCCAACCTCACGCTATCGAGACACTGCGCTACGACTATACCTCACCGCTGCTGGCTCCAAATGGCGTGATTGGCCGCCAGATCAATTTTCCAATCTACAGTTGGCGGATCGGCCATCGAGCAGCCCGGCGCGTGCAACACGGCGATTTCGATGTCGTCCATTCGCAGGGATTATGTGCTTTTGGGTATGCGATTGTCCGCAATCGCATGCCACTACTCCGTAGCGTTCCCTTTGTTGCCAACCCACACGGCATGGAGGAATTTCGCACGCCAGATCGGCGCAAATGGCTAGCGTATACGCCATTCCGCTGGCTCTACGCCTATGGTCATCGCCAGGCCGACCGCGTGATCGCCACCGATGCCTGCACGAAAGACGATATACCCCACTACCTCCGGGTCGATCCGAATCGGGTCGTCGTCATTCCGTCGGCGATTGATGTCGAAGAATGCCTTTCTCAGGTGCGAGGTGATCTACGTATAGCACTTCGCTTCCGCTTTGGGTTGGCCGGCAGTGATCCAATCCTACTCAGCGTCGGTCGTCTCGAACCGAACAAAGGGTTTGATATTCTGATTGCTGCGTTAGCCCGCCTGCGCAACGAACTACCACCCCGCTGGCGCTGGATAGTAGTTGGTAATGGTTCGGCGCGTGCTGCGCTTGAACAGCAAGCCCAGGCAGCCGGCATTGCTGAACACACCTTGTTTGTCGGGCGTTTAGACGACGAGGAACTGCACAGCCTCTACGAAGAGATCGATCTCTTCGTCCACCCAACCCGCTACGAAGGCAGTTCACTGGTCACCCTGGAAGCAATGATCCACCGTCGTCCGGTTGTCGCCAGTGCTATCGGTGGTATCCCCGATAAGGTCTTTCCTGGACGTAACGGCTTATTGGTACGGCCCGGTGATGTTGATGAACTGACCGTTCAGCTTCGGGCCGCACTCGCCGCCCGTGATCGCTGGCCGGCCTGGGGGGCCGAAAGCGAACGGATTGTGCGCTCGACCTTCGACTGGCCGATTGTGGCTGCGCAAACACTTCAGCTCTATCGTGAGTTGCTCTCGTTTGGAATCAGTAACTCACAACCCACCCGATCCGAATGATCGATCACCAGGGCCTGAGCCGGATCACGACGAAGCAACCACAAAATCAGCAGATCGCCTCCTGCTGCAAGCGTGAAGAATGCGCCAAACGCGGTATACAGGGGTAGATTACCTATAATACCGATCAATCCCGGCAGCAGACCAAGAACGATGGCCGGCAGGATTATCCCAAATCGATACGCATTGATCGGAAGTGCCTGACGGCTATGGGCGTAAGGGGTTAACGTCTTGCGATCAAAGCCGAGCTTCATCGCCGAGAGTGATACCCGCCCGGCCAGCATCCACCCGATAACGTGCAGCAATTCGTGAACCAAAACACCACCGATCACGATGATGATGAGCAGAATAATACCAAACCAGTCATTCGGATTGAAAGTCAACGTGAATTCACCATTGTAGAGCAGATGACCAACGATCAGGACAATCGCCGGAATCAGACCAAACAAGCTACCAACCAGATTGGCTTTCTCCAGCGATGTTGAGCGATCAAAGCGCTGATAGTTATAGTTATCAGGTTGCTGCATAGACACATCACCTCGTATTGTCCACAATGACCGAAAGCTCTTTCACATATCCCAGAGGAATCATATCAAATCTGGTGTGGTAGCAATCTTGCCACACCGGTCACTCACCTGCACACAAGTACTGATATACACCCCTGGGAGCGCACACCTCCCGCTCGTCCACCGGCAGCGCTGGGAGCGTGCGCCTCCGGCGCACTCATCACCTGCACCGGCCCACAACAGCGGGGGCCATCCGGCGCCGCCGGTTCCCGCCCCCAGCGAGCTATGCACTACCCACATGTCACGCTGCGTTAAGCTGGAGTGCAAGGCTCCCTGTGGTGGCTCCCCGTGGCGCAAGCTTCCAGCCTGCGTGGAGGAAACCTCTCCACCGCCGTCAGGGGCTGGCCGTGACCGCTGGTGTGCAGACCGGACGGCTGCCCCATGGTCTGATCCAACGGCTACCTCCACTGCAACCATCCGCTTCCTGTTCGTGCCGTGAGACCGACGCGACAGCGTTACAATGCGATAGTGTCCGAGATCACACACGATGAGATAGGCGCTGCTGATGCATGAAGAGGTTGACAAAACAGTTATGGGTAATGCATAGCCCAGCGAGGGCGGGGTAGGGTGGAAGCGTGTCGGTACGCCCTGGGAGCGTGCGCCTCCCGCTCGCTCACCGGCAGCGCTGGGAGCGTGCGCCTCCGGTGCGCTCATCACCTGCACCGGCCCACAACAGCGGGTGCCATTCGGCGCCGCCGGTTCCCGCCCCCGCTGGGGGCGGGCTGGGGTGGGGGCGGGTCGTACAGCACCTCTGAGTACAGC
This sequence comes from Chloroflexus sp., assembly GCF_034432675.1. Taxonomy (GTDB): domain Bacteria; phylum Chloroflexota; class Chloroflexia; order Chloroflexales; family Chloroflexaceae; genus Chloroflexus. The sequence continues at coordinate 23,541 of NZ_DAOUBI010000055.1, forward strand.
GCACAGGTCATACACTGAACCGGCACTTCGGCACTGCGAAGGGCTGCTTAACGGCCCACCAGTGACCCTTCCGCACAAACAATACACGTCTTCGCGCAAACGTGAGCGTAACAGCCCGGCAATGTTGGGCAACAGGTGTTATGCTGCATCCTGGCAGCACGTGCGCTACAATCGCTCATGGACGTTATTACACCGATCACCATTCCGTAAGGAGTTACGCATGACTGAACTGACAAACCTTCCATCCCTCCGCATCGTCGCCATTGGGGGCGGCGGCGGTAGTGCCCAGGTCTTGCTCGGCACCCGTCCCTTCTTCGCCGAACGCACCGCCGTAATTGCAGTTACCGACTCGGGCCGTAGTACCGGTGCAGCACGGACAATTGCCGCCATGCCCGCCCCCGGCGACCTCCGCAACCTGCTGGCGACCCTGGCTGCCGACCCTAATGCCATACTACCGCGTTTGATGCAGCATCGCCTGCGCAGTCCGGCAGTGCCCTTACTCGATGGTATGGCGCTGGGCAACCTGATCCTGGGTGGTCTGGCCCAAATGGAAGGCGACTTTGCCGCGGCTGTTGAATTGGCCCGCCAGATGGTCGGGTGTCCGGAACAGATCCTTCCGGTAGCGACGGCCAACACCCATCTATGCGCTGAGCTGATTGATGGTCGAATCGTGAAGGAAGAGATTGCAGTACGTGCGTTGGGCAAACCGGCTATTCGTCGCCTCTTTCTCGATCCACCAGCAGCGGCCTATCCACCTGCGCTGGAAGCGATCATGGCTGCTGACCTGGTCGTGCTTGGTCCAGGGAGCTTCTACACCTCATTGCTGGCAACACTCTGCTTCGACGGCATCGTCACCGCGCTACGCGAGACATCAGCAACTATTGTCTTCGTCTGCAACACAACCACCCAACCCGGCCAGACCGATGGCATGAGCATCGCCGATCACGTGACCCGCCTGGTTGACGTGATCGGCCCTGGCGTACTCGATGTTGCACTTATCAACGATGCGAGTGGGTTGCATCCGGCAGTCGTAGCGCGCTACAGTGCCGCTGGTCTCACGCCACTGATCGTCACTGAGGCTGACCGGCAGGCCATCCGGGCGCTCGGGGTTGAACCGCTGGTACGCGACTTAGCCGAACCTGATCCAGGTCCACGTGAGCTGTGGAACAAGGCCGACACCATCCGCCACGATCCGCAAACCCTTGGCCTGGCGTTGTGGAAAATCGCCCTTGATCGCCGCGATCAAGTGACCGGCTGACCCTCAGCAACACCAGCCGCACAGTTTAGCGTGCGGAAGCTTGACTTCCGCACGCATCCTACCCTCGCCGGCGTATGACGCACTTCCTGTAGAGGTAAGCTCCAACGTTCGCTTCAGAATGGCAAATACACCATCTACCCTCCAGGCACCGCACCTTACCTTCTCTCGCCTATTTCCTATCTCCTCCCTCCTCCCCCCTAAACTTCGCCCCTCGCACCACCTGCACATCCATTGCATACGCAATCACCGCGAAGTGCGGAAAATATACTGTCGCCAGGTGCTGCAAAATCTTTTCTGCCACCTCAGCATTCACCAGCGTCTCGATACGCAGACTCTTCCCTTCCCATTCACTGGCATGAATACCCCGTGTCCCTTCACCGCGCACCGTGCCAACGGTATAACCACGGGCACCGAGATGACGTAGATCGTGCAACAGGCGATCCTCCAGCACGGCCTCGGCAACAATGGTAACCAGTTTGACGGTTGTCAATTCCATAGCGTTACCTTTCCAGATCATTGCCCACCAACAATCCACAGCGCCAGCGTGTAGTAAAGTGGAAGCCCAATCGCCAGATTAAATGGAAATGTAATTCCAAGGGACGCCGTCAGATAGAGACTGGGATTAGCTTGAGGCAATGCAATGCGCACTGCGGCCGGTGCAGCAATATACGAAGAGCTAGCAGCCAAGACACCCAAAATAGTACTGCCCCCCATTGATAGACCGGCAAGACTGCCAAACCAGACTCCGAGCAGACCGTTGAGTATTGGCATGATGATACCAAATCCTAACAGGAACAGGCCAGTACTGGATAGATCACGAAAACGTCTGGCCGCTACCATGCCCAGTTCGAGAAGAAAGAAGGTCAACGCACCCTTAAACAAATCTACAAACAACGGGGCCACCTCTTTCCCACCACGAGGACCGGTCAACCAACCGATGATCATGCCACCAACGAGCAGCAAAATGCTCTTGCTGGTGATCAACTCGCGGAGTGCTTCGCGCCAATCTCCCCCCTGCGACCCACCGGCAATCTGAGCAATAAACAGGGCAATCACTATCGCCGGCACCTCTAAAATCGCAACCAGCGCCGGCATAAAACCCTCATAACGAATGCCTATTGTGTCAAGAAAGGTTTGGGATGCGGCGAAGGTCACTGCCGACACCGAACCATAGTGAGCAGCAAGTGCTGCTGCGTCGGCAATAGTCATTTTGCCAATCTTGCGCGCCACGCTGTAGGCAAGCACCGGAATAATCAGGCCGAGCAACAATGTCGCTAGCGCCGGTGCCCAAAAGACGGCCAGACTGGTTTCGGCCAATGCCACACCACCTTTCAGCCCAATTGCCAGCAGGAGATAGATGGAAAGCGTCGTGTATAACTCATCGGGTAGTTTCAGATCACTGCGTACCAGCGTGGCGATGATACCGAGCGCAAAGGCGAGTACCATCGGCGACAGCAGGTTGATTTGCAATAATTCAACAATGTACATATGCCTCCTTCATTGATTTCAGTCCTGGCTCACTCGATCTCCGTTGTCGTAACCCGGGTTGCCACCTACACAGTGATCATGCCACGTGAGGCTGACTGCCATAATGAACAGCACGACGCTGTGCAAAACACCGTGCAGCATGACTGAACTGTATGAACCATGGATTGCATCCAGTTCCACCAGAGGCGCTCCTTCATGCCTTACGGTAGCAACTCGGGCTATGCCCATCCTCCGTGTCCTCCGTGCCTCTGTGGTGATAAAAGGGCACCTTGGGTTATCGTACCATCTCGCGTAACATGGCGAGTAATGCTACAATATGAGCCATCGGTCGCCTTTTTGCATCCAGAGGAGAAGTTTCCTATGGCCGCCTCGACGTCGGCACTTTCAGAGCGTTTGCCGCTTGCAACCCGTCTTGCTTTCGGCGCTGGTGATCTCGGCCCGGCTATCGCCACCATCATCGCCTCTTTCTTCCAACTCTACTTTCTCACCACTATCGCCGGCCTCCCCCCTGGCCTTGCCGGGACAGTGCTGCTGGTGGTGAAAATCTGGGATGCTGTCAACGATCCTATCATCGGCTGGCTTACCGATAAAACGCAGACCCGTTGGGGACGGCGACGGCCATGGCTACTGTTCGGTGCTGTACCGTTTGGTGTCCTCTTCTTTTTGCAATGGGTGGTACCGCCGTTTGATACGACCGGAAAGTTCATCTACTATCTCACAATTGCCCTGCTTTTCGATACCGCCTTCACTGTGGTGAATGTACCATACACAGCGCTAACCCCTGAGCTAACCCGCGATTACGATGAGCGAACTGCGCTCAATTCGTATCGCTTTGCATTTAGCATCGGTGGGAGCCTGCTCGGTGGCATTCTGCATCAAATCATTGTCGGTCAATTTGCCGATCAGCAAACCGGCTATCTGATTTCAGGCGCGATCACCGGTGTCATCATTGCCCTACCGTTTCTCTGGTGCTTCTTCGGAACTCGTGAACGCTACGAACCAGAACCCGGCAGTGCCGAACTGAGCTTATCGGATCAGATTCGCTATGTGTTCAAAAACCGCCCCTTTCTCTTCGTCGTCGGTATCTACATGTTCTCCTGGCTGGCCGTCCAGGTCACGTCCAGCGTCCTGACCTTCTTCATCGTCTTCTGGCTGGGTAGTGTACCCCAATTTCCCCGTACCAGCTTTGGCCTGACCTTCAATACCGTCCAGGATGTCATTCCCATCATGCTCTTTGCCGTACAGGGTTCAGCGTTGCTCTTCCTCTTCATCTGGAGCGCGGTTAGCCGTCGCATCGGCAAGAAAGCCGTCTACATGATCGGCAGCCTGATCTGGATCGGAGTACAGGCATTTCTCTTCTTCCTCCAACCTGAACAACTCGACCTGGCAATCATCCTGGGTGTGATTGCCGGTGCCGGAGTAGCAACAGCCTATCTCATTCCATGGAGCATGATGCCCGACGTGATCGAGCTTGACGAACTCGAAACCGGACAGCGCCGCGAGGGGATGTTCTACGGTTTTATGGTCTTGCTGCAAAAGATGGGATTGGCAGTGGGATTGTTTCTTGTCGGCTTGGCCCTGCAATTCGCCGGCTTCAACGAAAATCTGCAACCCGGTCAGCAACCCGATAGCGCACTGCTCGCAATTCGCCTACTGATCGGCCCCTTGCCCACGCTCATCCTGATCAGCGGCATGATCCTGACCGCCTTCTACCCGATTACGAAGGCCAGCCACGCCGAAACCCTGGCAAAACTGGCATTGCGCCGACAACAAAGATGACGTTCCGACCAGGTAACATAGACTGAAGCCTGTACCACTTATGTAAAACTATATCAGCAATAGGCGCAAACATTGCGGAGTTTCCACCCAACAATGTTTGCGCCGTTTTCCACCAACCGAAAAACGACTGGCTTCAGGTAATCGCCACCAGACGGGCAAGTCTAAGCGCTGCTTCAGGATTGGGAGCAGTCGTGATCTCGTGGAGACCGGTGTTGAGATGAACCAGTGTCTGCGCGACTGTCGGACGAATCCCACTGATAATCGTGTGCGCACCGAGCAGACGGATTGCAGTAGCCGTATCGATCAATGCCTTCGCCACCGCAGTATCAATTACCGTAATACCGGTAATATCAATAATGACCGTATGAGCACGCAGTTCGGCGAGCCGCTCAAGCACCCGCTGCCGTAACGCATCGGCCCGTCGGCTGTCGAGGTTACCGACCAACGGTGCCAGCAACACCCGATCATCTATCGTCAAAATCGGCAGCTCAAGTACTGCTACCAGTTCAAGCAGCCGTTGTTGTTCGTTAGCCCGTAGTTCAATCTCCTGACGTGCCAGTTCGGTTTGTTGACGGGCCGCTTCCGCATCGTTGGCACGCTGGTCGGCAATCTGCAACAACTGCATCTGCGCAGCGATAATCCGATCAAGAAATATCCAGACCGCAACAAAGAGCGCCACAAGGCTGCTGGCCTGCAAAAAGCTAAACATCGGGGCAGGGATTTTCGCTTCGGGAGCCGATTGACTGATGAGCAGCAATATCACCGTTATGACAATACAGACCACTAAAATGCTAATGGTAAATGCCCGCCGATTGATCAGGCTGACCAGCAGAATCGCAACTACAATAAACGGTGCTGCAGACATGTAGAGTTCTGGAAGCCAGAGCGCGACCATGATCTCGGCAATTAGGATAAGGGCTACAAAAGGTAAGATACCCTGCCAGAGCGGTTGTCCCCGATCCAGCAAAAACACCGTACACCCGCTCCCAATCCCCACTGTTGCGCTGATCGCTGCTGCAATCGCCAGCAAGGTATTGTTCATCAGCACAAACGTACTGAGTTCAATCGGCACAACGACTGCGGCAATCACCCCGACTCCCAAGGCAATATTGCGCACAATCTGGTGAAAAACCTGATCGAGGAGAGACTGTGAGGTTTGCATACTTCCTCCATTACAACACTGCAGGTTGGGAATCGGTTGCAGTTCATCAGCAACTGAAGTCAATGGCAAATCTACCCGTATCAAACAATGCTGATAGTGCGCACATACGATGAAAATCGCCTGAAATCCAGAAGCCACACGCTTTTGCTAACTGGCTGACGGCAAATCAATGTTTTGTCCGGTGATACTGGAAATATGTTCTGGTGAGTAGTTCAGACAGTTGGGTGAACCAGGAACCCTTTACTAGTGTTGTGTATGGCCTGATTCGGGATTATATCACATGAGGAGTATATTTGGGAGAAATGCTTGTGGGTTCATCGTTGCGCTCAGCAATTTGTAACGTCTCTCCTGCCCGTGCGTTTAGGACTTCCTGTTATGAGAGACGCAACAACAACGGCTGATTCGACAGGGATTCGGAAGACATTCTAACTGGCTCGTCCATCGATGCGGGCGATGTACCCGGTATCCGCAACGGCGGCCTTCATGCACAGAGTACTATTGGCTGATACAGGCACGCTATCAGGTATGTTCACATCCTGGTCTTACCAGGTTCAATACCCGACCACCGATCTTTATGCCGTTATAGAAATCGTCTGGTTTAATTACTGAAAAGGTATGAATGGAGAACGGACTAGGTGTGGCAATAGCAGATGGATTAACTTATTGCACTTACCAACAACATAACTCAGGCATTCAGGTGCGAGCAAGAGTACAATTAGAGGATCACTCTTTGCTAAACATACGTGATCACTTCTAATCATCTGCACCAATACTCTTACTTAATCTACCTCCTCCCCCCTATACCAGCACTTCGGTAGTGAAAGCACATCACGAGCCGTATTTGTGTGATCGAGGGGATGCGGAAAATCACGACGATAGTACTCACCGGTTAACCGATCGCGGCGGAGAAACGTAAATTCCATGGTTCGGGGAATGGTAATGTCACCCAGGGTTATCGCACCACGCTGATTATTTGGATGGATATGAACACAGGCATGGGTTTGGAGCAGTTTCGCGATTGCCCGACCGGCAACCCGGAAGAAGAACTTATTCCACAACTGATCCAGATAATGAAACTCGATCACGATGATCCGAAACCGGCGGAGCAGGTCGGTCGGTGTTGCCAGCAGTACTTCGTACTCCGATCCCTCAATGTCCATTTGCAGCAAGAGATCGCCAGTACTGCCTGCCGGCAGCGATTGCTGAACCCAATCGTCTAATGTGATGTACTGCTCGTCGGTCAATGCGCCGATAAAACGCTTACAGAAGCGAAATGCCGGATGATGCGATGGTGGCCCATCAACTGAGGCATCTGCCAAAAAGACGGTCATTCCCCGGTTGGCGCAATCGTGCTCGAAACCGGCAATTCCGCCCACCCCAGGCGAAAAACATGTGGTAATTCCTGCCAGATCGTCAGGTACGAGGTACCCACCATCGCCGGCGGGGCCGAGCCGAATAAAGGGTGTCGGGGGTGCTAGTGGATGGAGCTGGCGGATCAGGGTTCGTACCTGATCAACCGGCGTGAGATTGGTGAGAAACATGCGCCGGTAGGCCAGAAGCCTGATTGCCTGCTGTAAAACGGTTAGTTTCATCACAGTGCCGGAACGATTGATCTGCTATTGAACACTGTTATTCTAGCAATTGTGATGATCGAAATCAATAAACATTAGCTTACTATTGCACCTCAACTTTTGACAAAAGATTCAAAATAACCACCCCAACAATAATAAACCCAATCCCAATCAGTGCCCATACGTCAAGCCGCTGGCCGTACAGGAACCAGGCCGTAACCGTGATCAGCACAATCCCGATTCCCGACCAGACTGCATAAGCGATGCCAACGGGTATTGCTTCCAGCGCCAGCGACATCGCGTAAAACGAGATAGCATAGCCCGCTACGACGATCAGTGATGGCAAGGGGCGGCTAAAGCCGGTGCTGGCTTTGAGCGCTGAGGTGGCCACAACTTCGGTCAGAATTGCCAGCATCAGGTAGAGCCAGTATTTCATGATGGTTCTCCACAGTGTTCATGGCATTCAATACAGGGCAGGATAGACAAATATGCCGCTACGGTGCTGTTGGTAACCTCACAAGACAATCAATCGGTCAGAATGACAGTTATTCCGGTGTTGTGTTTCCGGGCAGTACCAGCCGCAGCAGAGGATTGGGAAAGCGGCGCGGCATGGTAATCGCACAGAAGGTCTCGACAAGCTCTGGCAGTTCAGCGTATTCCACCAGCATCCCGCTGCGCAACTCATCCGTCACGACGATTGGTGGAATGACTGCTAATCCGTTGTGTTCACGCGCCACAAGACGCATCATCGCCATATCGTCGATTTCAGCCACGATACGAGGGTGAATACCCAGCCGATGAACAAGCGCATCAAAGCCGGTGCGAATCGTAGACTCCGGTGATGGCACAATAAGCGGTTCACGCTGGAGCAATACCTCCAGAGGTTGCTGATACCGATCTGATCGCGGCTGTCCAATCAGCCCTACCGGTTGCGTATCGATGATATGGACAATCCACGGCGTAGCGTGGTCGCGATTGGGAACACCGGTTGCCAGCACGATATCCAGATCGTAGAGCTTCAGACTCCCAAGTAGCTCGTCCAGCGTGCCAGAACGGACAATCACGGTAATTTCGGGATCGGCAAACAAAGGACGCAAAAACCCCACTTGAAAATTGCGCGATAAGGTTGCCAGCGCACCAACCCGCAAGACCTTTTGGTGTGCTTCAGCCAGTCGACCAAAGGTACCGAGCAGTTCGTCACCTTTGGCAAAAATCGCGTCGGCAAAGTCCAACGCAATGTGACCGGCTTCAGTCAACACCAGACGACGACCGGCACGCTCAAACAGTGGCTGGCCCAGATACTCTTCGAGTGCGCTGATCTGCATCGAAAGCGCTGACTGGGCAATGTTGTGTTTACGAGCGGCCCGCGTCAGATTACCTTCATGAGCCACGATCCAGAAATATCGGAGGTGATGGTAGTTCAGCATATTGTCAGGTCTCGTATTGGTACATGCTCTCGTTCTTGCCAGATGCTACCAATATACCACCGCCGGGTAGCAGGTAATTCGCCGATGATGAAGTTTGCTACACTTCCTCTCCACATCAGCCCATGCCTTATATATACTAGTTTTGCTTTGTTGCAACGATCGGATCAATCGAGACGCACGTGCTTTGTTGCAACGATCGGATCAATCGAGACG
>NZ_DAOUBI010000056.1:0-6606 GCF_034432675.1 Chloroflexus sp.
CATCGCGGCGGCAGCCAAGGCGATGACCGACGAAGGCTTGTGCGACCGAGTCAAGGTGTCGGGGTTGGGTTTGCCGGCAGAAATGGCCAGTTACACCCTCAGCGGATGTGCACCGCAGTTTGCCCTCTGGAGCTTCAAAGACCTGGGTTATCTGACCTACTATCTGGCTTACGGCATTGCCACCGGTCAGTTGCAGGGGGTGGAAGGCGAGCGCTTCAACGCCGGACGGATGGGCACCTACACCATCGAGAAGGACCCCACCCGTCCGAATGGACTACGAGTGCTGATGGGGCCGTTCACTGTCTACACTGCCGAAAACGTGAATGAGTAATTGATGTTGCAGACGGCAGGGATGATCGCCCTGCCGTCGCTCACACTAAAGATCTACGAGGAGTTGGGCATAGTAATACTATAGAGGTGTTTCCATTGTTATCTTCATCAATGATCTTGTAACCCTTGGAGAGTCAACTATGAAACGAGTTGGTTTCACGCTCAAAGTCAAACCGGAGCTGATCGAAGAGTACAAGGCCCATCATGCCAACGTCTGGCCGGAGATGCTCGACGCCCTGCGCCGGCATGGCTGGCACAACTATACCCTTTTCATGCGTAATGACGGGCTATTGTTTGGCTATGTTGAAGTCCCGGAGAGTTTCGAGCAAGCCCTGGCCGGGATGGCTACCGAAGAGGTGAATGCACGCTGGCAAACAATGATGGCTCCCTACTTTGAGAATCTTAGCGGTGCATACGCCGACCAGAGCATGGTGCAACTGGAAGAGGTATTTCATCTGGATTGACACTGGCAGATGATGCCCATCTGCACTACACGCTGACAGCAGGTGTCACGTTGGGCGCACGACTCTGTTATGTATGGGAAGAGTTGCATGATGGGCGGCACCTGATCGTTGTCCGCAATAGATAGGGCAGCATCACTAGCGAGGCCCGGATATAACGAGAGATTGATACCGGACGACAGGCCGGTTATCCGGCACAGGAGGAACCGTATGAACTTTACTGCTCCGACGCCGGCGCAGATTGAAGCTGCGTACACTGTAGCACGTGAACGTTACGCAGCCCTCGGTGTTGACACTGAAGCGACAATGAAAACGCTGGCAACCATCAGTCTTAGCCTTCATTGCTGGCAAGGTGACGATGTAGGCGGCTTTGAAAATCCCGGTGGCCCACTTGAGGGCGGCATTGCGGCAACCGGCAACTATCCGGGCAAAGCGCGCAACGGCGATGAATTACGCAGTGATCTCGATCTGGTCTATCGCCTCTTACCCGGTCGGCACCGGCTCAACCTGCACGCCATCTACGCGGAAACCGGTGGAGTTAAAGTGAGTCGTGATGAGCTGCGCCCTGAACACTTTGCCACCTGGCTGGATTGGGCAAAAGCAAATGGTCATGGTATCGATTTCAACCCGACCTGCTTTTCGCATCCCCTAGCTGCGGATGGGATGACCTTGGCCCATCCCGATCCGGCGATTCGCCGGTTTTGGATCGACCACTGTATTGCCTGCCGGCGAATTGGAGCGCATTTTGGGCGCGAGCTAGGAACACCGTGCGTCACCAATATCTGGATACCCGATGGGATGAAAGATAACCCGGTTGACCGATCGGGGCCACGGCAGCGATTGCGCGAAGCGCTGGATGCCATTCTGGCCGAGCCACTGGATCCGGCGCATAACCGCGATGCGGTTGAAGCCAAGCTCTTTGGCATCGGTTCCGAGAGCTATGTCGTTGGTTCACACGAGTTTTACCTAGGTTATGCGGTAAGCCATCCGGGGCTACTGATCTGCCTTGATAGTGGCCATTTTCATCCGACCGAAGTGATTTCCGATAAGATTTCGGCGGTCTTACTGTTTGTTGATGAACTCCTGTTACACGTCAGTCGCGGTGTGCGTTGGGACAGTGATCACGTGGTCACACTTTCAGACGAAACCCAGGCGATGATGCAGGAAGTGGTGCGTGGTGGGTTTCTATCACGCACGCATATCGGTCTCGATTTCTTTGACGCCAGTATCAATCGGGTAGCGGCCTGGACAATCGGTGCCCGGAATGTTCTGCGGGCATTGCTGATCGCCTTGCTTGAACCTACGGGACGGCTCCGCGAACTGGAATTAGCGGGTGATACAACAGCGCGGCTTGTCCTCCTCGAAGAACTCAAAGGAATGCCGTGGCAGGCGGTCTGGGATATGTACTGTTACCGTCACGATGTTCCGATAGGGATGGCGTTCCTCAACGAGATCCGTCACTATGAAACAGAAGTCCTGGCGATGCGCAGCTAGTCATTACAACAAACAATGTCTCTTCGCCAGACAGGGAGTTTGCCGATGAACACAGATAACACTCGGTTTCGCCATGTCAAGTATGGCTGGGATGCAACCTATGCAGCGACACTCGATCCGGTAGCCCGTCTGGTATACCGCTCGAATCTGTTAGGGAGTGATCAGCGGATTACGAATACCGGCGGCGGAAACACATCGGCCAAGATCACGGAGCGTGATCCACTCACGGCAGCGCCGGTCGAGGTGTTATGGGTCAAAGGCTCCGGTGGTGATTTGCGTACCAGCACCCGTACCAACTTTGCTTCACTCGAACTACGCAAATTACGCGAATTGCGCACGATGTATCTGCGCGATCCAGAGCGCGGCCCGAAGACTGCAATCGAGGATGCAATGGTTGATCTCTACCCGCATTGCACCTTCAATCTTAACCCGCGGGCATCATCTATCGATACACCCCTGCATGCGTTTATTCCCTATCGTCACGTCGATCACATGCATCCGAATGCGGTGATCGCCATCGCTGCTTCACGCAACGGCGAGCGATTGACACGCGAGATTTACGGTGATGAGGTCATTTGGATGCCGTGGCAACGTCCGGGTTTTGATCTCGGTCTAAAGCTGGAACAGATTTGTCGTGAGCATCCACAGGCGAAGGGGGTTATTCTCGGTGGGCACGGATTGATCAATTGGGCTGATGATGATCAGGAATGCTATGAGCGCACACTCGATCTGATCGAGCGTGCAGCACGATATATCGAAGCCCATGATCGAGGCGAGGCAACGTTTGGTGGTGCGCAATATGATGCGCTACCATTCGAACAACGCCGCTCGGTTCTGGCAGCCATTCTACCCTGGCTGCGTGGGCAGATTAGTCAGCAGCGACGCTTCATTGCCACCATTCAGGACGATGCGGCAACGCTCCGCTTTGTCAATAGTGTCGATGCACCCCGCCTGGCCGAATTGGGCACCAGTTGTCCCGATCATTTTCTGCGGACGAAGATCAAGCCGCTTTACATTGACTGGCATCCTCAGGCGGAAACGCTCGACGATTTGCAGCGCAAACTGGTTGAAGGACTTGAACGCTATCGCACCGATTACATCCACTACTACGAAACCCACCGTCGCCCCGACTCACCGCCGATGCGCGATCCAAATCCAACCGTAATTCTCATTCCGGGGCTGGGGATGATCGCCTGGGGCAAAGACAAGAGCGAGTCGCGGGTGACGGCAGAGTTTTACACGGCAGCGATAGATGTGATGCGCGGTGCTGAAGCGATTGACAAATATACCGCACTAACGCTACAAGAAGCCTTTGATATCGAATACTGGCAGCTTGAAGAGGCCAAACTGCGACGAATGCCGCCGGAGAAAGAGCTGGCCCGTCAGGTAATAGCGGTTGTCGGGGGTGGAAGTGGCATTGGGCGTGAGGTGGCTTTGCGGCTGGCTAACGAGGGCGCACATATCGTCTGCGTGGATAAAGATGGGGCAGCGGCGCAGGCAACAGCACAGGCGATCATTGATCGTCACGGGATGGGCATTGGGATTGCTGGGAGTGATATTTCGACTTGCGGCCCGGCAATTGGGCTGGTGGCCGACATCACGGATCGCACCAGTGTACGGACAATGCTCGAACAAGTCGTGCTGGCCTACGGCGGTCTGGATGCCGTAGCGGTAACCGCCGGTATCTTTGTCGCGCCCGATAACGAAGGCCGCATTCGCGACGATCAATGGGCATTAACCTTTGCCATCAATGTCACCGGTCACTATCTGGTTGCCGATGAAGCTGCACGTATCTGGCGTAAACAGGGTTTACCGGCAAACCTCGTCTTGACAACATCGGTGAACGCAGTGGTTGCCAAGAAGGGATCGCTTGCCTACGACACCAGCAAAGCCGCAGCTAATCACCTGATTCGTGAGCTGGCTATCGAACTAGCCCCGCTGGTGAGAGTCAACGGCGTAGCCCCGGCAACTGTCGTGCAGGGGAGTGGCATGTTTCCGCGTGATCGGGTGATTGCTTCGCTGACCAAATACGGTATTCCGTTCACTGCCGACGAACCGACCGACGTACTCACCGACAAACTGGCCCGTTTCTACGCTGAACGCTCACTACTCAAGCGCCCAATTACGCCGGCCGACCAGGCTGAAGCTTTCTTCCTACTTCTGAGCCAGCGGCTGAGTCAGACAACCGGCCAGATCATTACGGTTGACGGCGGGCTCCATGAAGCCTTCCTGCGATGAGAGGGCAACACCATGACAGACCTGGCACATTTTATTGCGATTGACATTGGTGCTTCAAGCGGGCGCGTCATTCTGGGTCGTTGGGACGGAACACGCTTCGCCCTCGAGGAGATCCATCGCTTTCCGAATGGGATGATCGAGCGTGACGGTCATTTATTTTGGGATGTCAAGCGGCTCTGGCATGAGGTGCAGCACGGACTGCGAACCTACGCCCGTCACAAGCAATCAAGCCGGTTAGCTAGTATTGGGATCGACACCTGGGCGGTCGATTACGGCCTGATTGATGAAGCGGGTAACCTCATCGGTGATCCCTTCGCCTACCGCGATGCTCGCAATGAAGGCATGGCCGAGCGAGTTGATGCCATTATCCCACCGACTGAACTGTATGAGCGTACCGGGCTACAACGGCTCCCTTTCAACACCCTCTACCAGTTGTATGCTGAACGACAAGGTGACCGCTTGCCGCAGGCAACCACAATGTTGCTCATACCCGATCTCTTTCACTACTGGCTGACCGGAAAGCGGGTAGCTGAGTATACCAATGCATCAACGACCATGTTCCTCGATGCCCGACGACGGGTATGGGCAACCGACCTCCTGGAGCAGTTGGGAATTCCGATTCACCTGCTACCACCACTGGTTATGCCGGGAACACAGCTTGGCCCCCTCGTACCCGCACTGTGCGAGGCACTCGGACTGCCGGACAAGGTTACAGTGGTAGCGGTCGGTACACACGACACTGCTAGCGCAGTCGCTGCCGTACCTCACCTTGATACCCAGAGCGCCTACATCAGTAGTGGGACGTGGAGTCTGGTAGGTGTGGAGCGTAACGAACCACTGATCAATGAAGCCGCACGCCAGATGAACGTAACGAACGAAGGTGGCGTGTATGGGACGATTCGCCTGCTCAAAAATGTTAGTGGATTATGGCTCTTGCAAGAGTGTCAGCGCTGCTGGCAGGCTGATGGCCTGAACCTGAGCTGGGATGAGATCATCGCGCAGGCTGCCAGCGCACCGGCAGGACGTTCATATATCGACCCTGACGCGCCAGAATTCCTGGCCGTGGGCGACATGCCGGCACGCATCCGCGAATACTGCCGACGCAATGGTCAGCCTGTACCAGAGACGGTAGGCGACATTGCCCGCTGCTGCCTCGATAGCCTAGCATTACGTTACCGAGAGGTCATTGATGCGCTGGCCGATCTCACCGGTCAACCGATCACGACGGTACGGATTGTTGGTGGCGGCAGCCAAAACACGCTCCTCTGCCAGTTGACGGCCGATCTGTGCCGACGACCGGTGGTGGCCGGGCCAACCGAAGGCACGGCCCTGGGCAACATTCTGGTGCAGGCGATAGCGATGGGGTATCTGCCTGATCTGGCGACGGCACGGCAGGTTGCTGCGGCATCGGTCAGCCAGACCATATACCGGCCAGAGGGGTTGATGAGAGGATCGGGTAGCGCGGTGACCAAATGAGGAGCAGGTAAAGCCACAGTGCACCCACCCCGCACCTCATCCACGGGAAGCGCAGAGGTGCGGGGAAGTGGTGTACGTTGTGTTCCGCCACGCCTGGAAACGTATGCTACTGTCTCTCCCTGCGTCTGCCGATCCGGCAGCACCGTGCGGTGTGCTGTAACACGCCCCCACCCTCACCCGCCCCTGCTGGGGGTGGAATGGCTCTCGCTATTGTGCGTTGGTTCAGGGAATGGTACCCCGTTGGAAGAAGGCACGATGTGTGGTTTCCGGTGGGAGTGCGCCGGAGGCGCACGCTCCCAGGATGAGCTGGAGGCGTGCGCTTCCAGAGCGGATAGACACGCCCCCACCCTCACCCGCCCCTGCTGGAGGCGGGAACTGCTGAGGCCGGATGATGCTCGCTACCGTGCGCTGGTTCAGGAGGCGATACTACGTTGGAAGAAGGCACGATGTGTGGTTTTCGGTGGGAGTGCGCCGGAGGCGTGCGCTCCCAGGGCCGACAGACACGCCCTCACCCTCACCCGCCCCTGCTGGACTATGCATTACCCACAACTGGTGCCAACCACGTGCGTATCAGCGGGGATGATCGCCATGGGTGCTGTTGTGGGCG
>NZ_DAOUBI010000057.1:0-12735 GCF_034432675.1 Chloroflexus sp.
CGCGCCCCTACCTGCCCGTGCCCGCACATCCCCATCATCGTAGGCACGTACCGGCACACTGCGCACGGCATGCCGTGCCCTACTGCCCGTGCCCGCACATCCCCATCATCATAGGCACGTACCGGCACACTGCGCACGGCAACCCGCGCCTGCGTGTGAGCACGGCTGGTGCGGCAACGTGGCTACCGCACTCCATACCGTGTGCTGCGGGCAACCCGGCCGTGAAACTGTACTACACCAGCAGGTGCATCCACGGTGTGTGCAGAAGCCGGCGACCAACCAATCGCTTGACCAGGATCACTGCGCTTTAGATGCAGCCAGGGCAGCAATGACGGTACGGGCCAGATCAACCCGCATAAGCCAGTTGCGCAGATCGGCATCGAAACGCTCGATCCAGGCTTCTGCGCTACCAAGAGCCGCTACTTCATCGGTAAATCGATCAAGGGTCTCAAATTCCAACCCTTCCGTGGCCCGATACGCCATAGTCAACCCTGCCTGCTGGGCCAACAGCAACCACGTACAATCGGCACCGATACTATCATCTTGGCTGGTAGTCGCAATCAGGTGCGCTGCCCGCCGTGACAGACCTCTGGCTGCGGCCATGACATCCCACCCATACCCGGTCATGCGCCCAAACACCTCATTCACCAGCGACTCGGTCGCTACCTGCGCACGCGGATGACTGGCCAGCGCCCGTGGCGTACGGCCAAGTACTGTCACATCAGCCGCCGGTAACCCCTCAAGCGTCACCATCAGCTCATCAGGCCAGTATTCAATCCAGTGCAACACCCGGTCGAGATCACAAAACAGAAACCAATCGGAATCAGGAAACGCCTGCAATGCCAGATCAACCGCTCCTCTCCGCCAGCGCCCCAGGTGCAAATGACCAATCGGCTCATCAGGCGGTGCCACGCGCAAGGTAATGTCAGCCTGCACGAGCCAGCTTTGGGTCTGTGCGGCACTGGTTGGAGTCAAGAGAATGGCGATGTTATCAAAATACTGCTGAAGACGCGGAAAGGCACGTACCATCTGCGAATAGAGCCGACCATCGGGATCATGATGGGTTGCGGCCAAAGCAACATTCATCATTCAATCCTTTCCCAGAAGTGAGTATGCGAGCAATTTGGCTCTCAGGCGTGACAAGATGAAATGTCTGTCTTATTGCTGCCGTAGTGCTTCTATTGAGGATAACGTATTCTATTCCTACACCACATCAGGCATTCTCTCAGAGCTTAGCAGCGGACCAATGCAAGACCAGGATTGCCGAAAACGTATCATATCAAATCTTGACCGGTACTGTGCATCATTCGGAGTGTCAGACCCGTACCGGCGCACAGCCAGCGTGATGGGGGCGAGCGGGTGACGATGATGCCGCGTCAGTGGAGGTATGCGACACGTCCCGGTGAAGGTGGGGAACCACCGATGCCGTATGGATCCCGCTGTCGCGTGTTGGTTCAGGGGGTGATACTGCCGGAAGCAGACACGGCGGATTGTTGCAGGTCGTAAGCGAGCCGAAATCTCGCGTCCCCACGGTACGACAGCGCTTGCGTACCGTAGTGCGGCGCCCGCAGGTGCGGTGTTCAGGTGAGGTTGATAGCGTGCAATGACCAAAAACCAGCTCAGATATGAGGCTTATACCTGTCCATCGACAAACCTGACACGAAATTGACAAAGAAAACGCCCCGCCTATCGGCGGGGCGTTGAGTGATCAAGGTTGTTAGATGATTTTACCGAACAACGTACTGTAAGATGAGGATCTCTACGACGCTACGTTCAACAACTGGCAAGGTTGATGTTACGATGTCTGGTAAGGTGAAGCTGCAACTCTTACTACGATAGTGGGCAAATGCTTGCTGATACTCCGTACCGCCGCACTAACAACCCGACCTGAAGAACGGTGTAGTCAAATGCACAATACATTTACCGTTCAACCCTACAATATCTTACGGTAACCAGCACTGCAATAGTATGATAGTCCCGTCGAGGAACAAGATCAGTACTATCTTCGATCAAACCAAAAGTACTATAGCAGCGTATAGAACCATGAACTGTTAGCGATGGTCACATCCCGCACCTGTACGAGAGGCAGGGCAGACACTCGCACCATGCGCACGGTGCCATTGCTATAACCTGGATTGAACAGCCAGCAACGAGCAGAGCGATAATCTCAGATGAGCCTAGCCACGGCCACGTGCCGCTGCCACAAACCGACGCACCCGTGCCACATCTACCGGATTGGCAATCTCACCGTCTTGTTTGATACTGCTGCCAACAATAACCCCGTCGGCTACCTCCATAAAGGCAGCAATATTCTGTTCGGTAGTACCACTGCCGAGTAGGATGGGCGTATCGCCGGCCAGCTCGCGTGCCTGCCTAACCTTTGCGATATCCGGTGCATCACCGGTCATACGGCCAGAGACGATGATGGCATCGGCACCGAAAAAGCGTGTCCATTCGATATGGGTTGCCAGATCAATGCCTGGGAAACGTACCGAATGCTTCTTATCAACATCGGCAAAAATCTTGATCGACTCGGCGTGCAACTCTTTACGCCGACGCATCAGATCGGCAGCACATCCTTCGTCCCAACTCCCGGCATCCCACACCCCGGCCCCAGTGAACATACACACACGAATAAAGCTGGCCCCAGCCGCAATAGCAATGCCCAGCAAAGCCACACCGCCATTGTGAACAAGGTTAATCCCAAGGGGTAATTCAGGAACCGCCTGCCGCACGGCGTGAGCAACCACGGCCTGGGCGGCAATACTCTCTGGCGGGACGTGAGGGCCAGCCCGAAACGGAATATCCCACATATTTTCGACAATTAAGCCATCACACCCGCCTTCGGCAAGGGCTTCAGCATCACGAATCGCATGATCGATGATCGTTTGCATCCCATAGCCGGTATATCCGGGAGCACCGGGGAGAGGCCAGCAGTGAACCATACCGATGATCGGCTTGGCAGTACGAAACATCTCGCGCAAACCGCGCAAACGCAAGCGATCAAGATGTTCTTTCCAAATTGGGGGCATATCTAAACTCCTTACCGTACCTTACGGTACAGATGGCCACAAGCGATCGGCGATAGTGGTATTCAACCGACTCCGAATCTCATCTACTGCAGGAATTGCCTCTACTGCACCGTGGCGCGTCGCCGTTAGCGCACCGACCAGATTAGCAAGCGTTGCACTTTGCGACAGATCGAGACCGTGGATCAAGCCCCAGGCATACGCAGCACTAAATGCGTCACCGCATGCTGTCGTATCAACGACCGATACCGCCGGCGGCAAAACATCGAGTCGGCGTCCCTGATTGTTGGCGACACTACACCCCTGGGCACCACGTTTAATCGCCACATGCTGCACACCGGCGCTCAGCAAGCTATCAAGTGCCTGGGCAATACTCTGACCCGGCAACAAAGCCCGCAGTTCATCTTCATTCATGGTCAGGAGCCACAACTGTGGTAAGAGCCGCACGATTAAGCGGCGGGCAACACGAATCGCCGGCAAACAAAGATCAAGCACAATTGGGCAACGCTGCTCGATTGCCAGTTCCATTGCCTGAAGTGCGGCTGAACGCTGTGGATCATCAAGTAGGGCGTGCGATCCAATCAGCAGCAAACGACTTGAGCGGATGAGCGAAGGCGTAATCGTAGAGGCATCACAAAAGACATTTGCGCCACGAAAGCTAAGAAAACTACGCTGACCGCCAGGGGTGACCATGATGCCACAGAGACCGGTAGCAGCGCCGGGATCAACCTGGACTGTACTGACCTGCACACCATGGGTGCGTGCCGTCTGTAGCGCAAACGAGCCGGCCAGATCATTCCCAACCCGAGCAATCAAATAGGGAATAGCTCCCAACCGCCCAACCGCAACTGCCATATTGAGACCGGCACCACCCCCACCCCAATGCACCGCCATCGCCGGATTGTCGTCGCCTTCGCGGGGAAAGTGCGGCAACAAAAAGCCGAGATCGACATTAATGTCGCCCAGCGTCGTCACAATTCGCCGCGTTTCCGCTTCCATGGCTATCCTTTACAAAGTTGCAGTTAGCATAGCTTCCATGTACAATTCTACACCAGAGTTGGTTATCGTTACGTATTGCTTACAATCTGACCAATCTCTCCTTACATGAGATCAATTCGGAACCTTCACCATGGAAGAGATCCTTGTGGTTGATGATAGTGAGCACGTGGGCCGCATGCTGGCCAATACCGTGCTGCCAGAACTGGGCTACCGGGCGGCAATTGCCCTCACCGGTCAGAGTGGGCTGGCACGATTGCGCGCCCACCAGCCAGACCTGATTTTACTCGATCTTCAGTTGCCCGATATGAACGGGCTTGACTTTCTCCGCATCTTGACCCAGGAAGGGATCGACATTCCGGTCATTTTAATGACTGCTCACGGCTCCGAAATGATTGCGGTTGAAGCATTTCGCCTTGGTGCCCGCAATTATCTGATCAAGCCCTTTTCCGATACTGAAGCCCGTGAAGCGATTGACCAGGCTCTACGCGAACGGCGCCTGAAGCGTGAACGAGATCGCCTGGTTGGACTCCTCCAGCAGCGGGTGCAAGAGTTAACTGTTCTTACCCGCGTTGGCAAATCAGTCACTGCGCTGATTGATCAACGTCAATTGCTGGATCGGATCGTGGAAGCGGCTGTTTATATCACACAGGCCGATGAGGGAGTGCTCTTTCAATACAGTGATCAGGGGAACGAACTCATACCCCTGGCATTACGTAATGTCACCGTTGAGTCACCGCACCAACTCCGTCTTCAAGTTACAAATTCGCTGGTAGGTCAGGTTATCCAATGCGGAAAATCAATACGCCTGCACAGTGGTATGACTGGTGAACCGATCATTATTGCACCGGCATTCGTCGTTCAGGCAACACTCCAGACACCATTGCAGGTTGGAGATCGGATTACCGGCGTCTTGGTTGTCAATCATCGCCGAAGCAATCGCAGCTTTAGTGAGAGCGACCAGTATCTGCTCGCTGCCCTGGCCGACTATGCAGCGATTGCGCTCGAAAACGCTCGCCTGTACCAGGCAGCCCAGCGGAACGAAGCACGTTATCGAACAATCTTTACCAACGCCTCCGATATGATACTGATGCTGGACGCGAGCTGGCGTATCATCAGTGGCAATCAGAGCAGTGCACAGATACTCGGCGTTGAAGTAAGCGATCTCGTTGGACAATCACTACAACGCTGGTGTCTGGCGCAGGAATGGCCCACAATTGCGCAAGCGCTCCAGCGGGTAGCGAGTGGTTTGTCACAGCCACCGTTTACCGTTTCACTCCAGCGCCAATCAAAAGAGCTGGCGATTGTTGAGATGAATGCACAACGCCTGAACGTTGACGACCAGGCAATGATTGTTTGTGTCGGACGTGACCTTACTGAACGGCGTCGCCTGGAACAGCAACTCATTCAGTCGGATAAACTCTCGGCACTTGGCCAGTTAGTCGCCGGCGTTGCGCACGAATTAAACAACCCGCTGGCAAGCATCTCTGGTTATGCGCAATTACTCATGCGCAATCGCACTCTGCCGGAAGATGTTCGTGCCGACGTTGAACAGATTCGTCAACAAGCCGACCGCGCCAGTCGCATCGTGCGGAACCTGTTGATGTTTGCCCGTGAGCACAAACCAGAACGCCTGCTCGTCCAGATAAATGAGGTTGTGCAGAGCACGCTATCGTTACAAGCGTATCAGTTGCGAGTGGATAATATCACTGTCCAGCTTGAACTCGATTCGGAGTTACCGCAAACACTGGCCGACCCCCATCAGTTGCAGCAAGTGCTACTCAATCTCATCACGAACGCTCGCCAGGCAATGAGCGAAAAAGGATCGGGCACGCTGACCATTCGTACCCGGCGATATGAATCGGGTGACGGTTCGTTCATTGAAATTGCAATTAGTGATACCGGTATCGGTATTCCGGCCCAATATCTCGATAAGATTTTCAACCCGTTCTTCACCACGAAGCCAGTTGGGCAAGGTACCGGACTTGGCCTCTCGATCTGCTATGGCATCATTCAAGAGCACAAGGGCCAGATTTGGGTTGAAAGCCATGAGGCCATAGGCACAACGGTCTTCATCCGTCTGCCGGTGATCAGCACATCGATTACCGAAACATCATCACCAGAGCAACCACTAGAGATAGAGAGTGGCCCGCGTCAACGGGTATTAGTGGTCGATGACGAAGAGACCATTCGGCACATGCTGCAACGCCTGCTTGGTGAACTGGGTCATCAGACAACAACGGTTGGCGATGTCGATGAGGCAATGAAAGTGCTGGCAATCCAACCGTTTGATCTGGTGATTACCGATCTGCGGATGCCGCAAAAAAGTGGTTTTGATCTCAGCGAAGCGATTCGGCGCACGTATCCACACCTGGCCGAGCGGATCATTTTTATCAGCGGTGACACGCTTAGCACACTGAAACCAGAACAGAAAGAGCAACTCCGTGGTAAATTGCTCTCCAAACCGTTTTCAATTCCACAACTGGCCGAACTGTTGCGCAATCTCCCTCACCGGCAAACAAATTAACGACTCTGAACACTACCAACCTGTGCTATGGTAAGATTCGGAAGGTGAAGGCTGGCAATGAAGCCAGTGATGTGTATTTGTTGAATGCCGGCACAGGAATTTCTATGGATCCATTTATCGCCCAATCCGTTGCCACAATTGCAGCCGATACGGTCTCAGGTGCCGTAGAAATAGCCCAAAAATGTGCAGAGATACTGGCCAGGGCAGTACGTAGCCGACCGATGGCTGATCGCGCTGATGTGCAACGCGAGATACTTACCGTTGGGCGAGCATTAATTCGCAGCCACCCAACGATAGCGCCACTGGTGAATCTGGTCAATGGCTTACTCTGGCGTCTCGACGAGACAGACGAGAGTGAAACGGCGCTGCGATTGGTCGATGAAACGACAAATGATTTTCGCCGCCGTCTGCATGTCCATGAAGCAGCAATTGCTGAGACAACCCTTCGTCTGATTAGCGAGGAAGCCACAATTCTCACCATTGGCCGCAGTACAACGGTGCGAGCGGCGCTGCGTCACGCGCAGCGCGCCGGTCGGCGACCACGAGTCATTTGTACGGAAAGCCGCCCCGCTGAAGAAGGAAGGATGCTGGCCGGTGAGCTGGCCGCAAGTGGTATTAACACAACGCTCATCACCGATGCCTCAGCAGCCACGCAGGTCGCCCACTGTCAGCTCGTCCTGGTTGGCGCTGATCTGATCAGTAGCGACGGCTTGATCAACCGTGTCGGAACATATTCGCTTGCCCTGGCCGCCCATGCGACTGATGTACCGTTTTACACGCTCTGTTCCAGTGAAAAACTGCTCCCTCCCGGCTATCGTTTACCACCACATCCATCAATGGCGCCATACCAGATCTGGCCAGACTCACCGCCGGGCATTACGGTGCAGACCGCGTATTCCGACCGGACACCTCTCGATTTGTTGACCGGCATTATCTCCGAACAGGGCATCTCACCACCGGCCGGCATCGAGGCCTGGCTGGCGGCAACCCATCTGCATCCTCTCTTACGCACTGAAATAACGGAGGGTTAAACAGTAGAGCTGTTGCGTTGCAGAAGCTCTACACATCCTCAGGATCGCCTGATTAACTGGCGGTAGAGGGCTAATGTCTGTTGTGCTGCCGTTGTCCATGAAAAGCGTGCCGCCTGTTGTGGCCCACGCCGGGAGAGTTCCTTCCGTGCCGAGTCGTCGTGCCAGAGTTGCTCGATCAGATCGGCCCAGGCAATTGGATCGAGTGGCGGTGCCAGCCAGGCGGCGTCACCAACCACTTCGGGCAGACTGCTGGTATCGGCGACGATAGTTGGCGCACCGCAGGCCAGGGCCTCAAGGGCCGGTAATCCAAACCCTTCGTAACGCGATGGATTCAAATAGATGCGGCAGGCTGCATATAGCCAGTGCAGATCCTCACCACTAACGAAGCCAATCCGGGTGACCCGATCCTGCAAACTCAATTCACCAATCAGTGACAAAATTGGTTGATCAAGCCAGCCACGTGCACCGGCCAGCACCAGGTGATAATTGACCGCTGGTCGGCGATCACAACAGATGCGCAGGGCACGCAGCAGTGTAGGAATATTCTTGCGCGGTTCGATGGTGCTGACGAAGAGCAAGAACGTATCGTTTCTCAGCATCTGACCATCTATCGTTCGTGTTGCACCTGGAGGAAGGTGCCAGGGACGAAAACGGGCATCGGCTGCTTCATAAATGACCGTGATTCGTTCGGGTGGTACCCCTAACCGATCAACAATATCATCACGGGTAGCCTGCGATACCGCAATAATTGCCTCGGCGCTGGCAGCAGCCTGGTAAATCTGACCATAGTAGCGCCGTGCTGCCCGGTCGATGATTTCTGGAAAGTGCAGAAAAGCGAGATCGTGAATGGTAATGACTGCCGGGAAAGTACGGATCAAAGGTGGAATAAAATCGGGGCTATGCAACAGCGAGGGGCGTCGAAACCAGACTTCGAGCGGTAACGCGAGCTGCTCGAGTGGATGATGCGGTGGGGTGAACAAACGGCTCCGGCGTGCCGCAGCAACGAGCGAGGTACGGGCACGGACATGCTCCAAAACGATCAACTCCTCCTCATCGTCGAGCAGTGGGATCATGGCCGTCGCCAGACTACGCGTGTAGTGGGTAATACCACCCTGACGGTAGGCGTGTAAGCGGGCATCGATTGCAAAACGAATCATCGTGTGTTATTCGGTAACAGCGGATCAAACCTCAATCTCAAGGCCATCGTAGGCGAAGGTCACCTCAGGCGGCAGGCCATAGTCGGCTCGATAATCAACCGAATGGGTCATATGAACCAGAAAAGTGCGTTGAGCGCCGACTTCTTGTGCCACCCGACCCGCCTCGGTAATCGAGAGATGGGTTGGATGTGGCTCAGCACGCAGCGCATTGAGGACTAAAACTCGCACACCACGGAGTGCCATAATAGCGGATGGCGGTACTGTACTGGCATCAGTTACATAGCCGAGCGCACCAATCCGATAGGCAGTAATCATCCAGGTACCATGGGGAACGGCAATCGGAACAACCGTCAATGGCCCGATCTGAAATGGTTCTTCCACGGCGTGAAGGGTAATCGAGGGGCGCGAAGAACCCTGCGACGTATCATCAAACGCATAGGCAAAGCGCTGTCGTACATCGGCCAGCGTTCGCGCACTGCCGAAAATGGGAAGCGATCCCTGCCGCAAACAGAAGGGGCGCAAATCATCGAGACCGGCTACGTGATCGAAGTGAGCGTGGGTCAACAGCACTGCATCAATGCGTCGTAGACCGGCATTCAGCGCCTGGATGCGAAAATCAGGACCGGCATCGATCAGAATTGTGAGGCCATGACTGCGGATCAGCGCCGATGTACGTAACCGGTGATGGCGAGGATCGGAAGAGGTACAAATTGGGCAATCGCAGCCGATAACGGGAACCCCCATCGACGTACCGGTGCCGAGAAAGCGTAGTTGCATGGCGCCGCACAGAGATGAATAAACAATGAATCCAAACACTCGACGGCATTATACCATGACAACACGACGAAAAGCGCTTTTACGGTTTTAGCTTCAGATATTACAACGCATTACATCAAACTACATCGTACTACAGGCTTTTCGTACATAAATAAACTGTTAGCCATTTGGCATCATAAAGGTATTCGCAATTGTCATAACCTGTCTTATACTATTGGTAAGCGACCTGGAATGGAGGGATGTATCATTCACCAGCGGGATGCATGTGGAACTACAGTACGTTATTCAGACAGACAGGCTTATGACACGCATCCTTTTCGCTGTCGGACGACAAACCAGCGCACTACAGGAAGACAGTCATGCGTCGGCTGATTGGCGAGCTGCAAAAACAGCTCAAATACCAGATTATCGGCCCCTTCCTCCTCCTCGCGATTGTGGTAGCAATCGTAGGATTGACGATTGTCGCTTTTTTTCTCGCCCGTCAACAACAGGATCGCTTTGACAACGAGCTGGCTGCAGCAACGCGCACAGTTAGCGATGCGCTTCTTGCTCAGGAACAGGCGAATCTCAGCTTTTTACGCGAAGTAGCTTTCGCCCAGCGCAACGAGAGCATCAATGCACCGGCAGTGGCCGACGCATTCTATGAAAACAACGTTGAAGGTTTACGGCTCGCCCTCGAACCTTTCTTCCTACAAGGTACCCGTCGCAGTGATGTCCGCCTTGACCGGTTGATGGCATTTGACCGCAACGGTCGCACGATTGTCGATTTTGAGCGGCCACCGCTCGCCGGTGAAGAGACATATATTACTCACGACTCCATTGATCTCAGCAGTGCCTGGTTTACGTCACGCATCCTCAATGGTGAGGCCGATGAGCGTGGTGATAAATACGCTGGCCTGATCCAGTTTAGCAATACGCAGACCCTCTACCTGGCAACTATCGCGCCGGTACGACGGGGTAATGAGGTGGTTGGCGGCCTGATCGTAGCAATTCGCATCGATAACCTGCTCAACACCGTTGTACAACAGTCCCGATTAGATGGGATCATTCTCTACGATCAGGAAGGAAATCTGATAGCCACTACCTTTAGCAGCCAGGTGCGACCGGCACCGCTACGGCAAGAGCTGGTTTCACAGGTTAAAGCCAACCCTGACCCGTATGGACAAACCCTCTTCACCATCGAAACGATCAATGGTGTCGAGTATCAATTTGCTTATGTGCCACTAACCATTCGTGGGGGACGTGCCGGTATCATGGCGACTGCCCGCACTCGTGAAGAGGTGCTGTTAACGTGGAACAATATTAGCCCATTGCTGGCACTGATTACCTTCAGCTTAGGTCTGGGAATTGCTGTACTTGGCTTGTGGGTAGCCCGCCGAATTACCCGCCCTCTCGAAGTGCTTGCCGAAACAGCTAGTGCAGTCGTGAACGGTGATCTACAACGACGTGCGTCAGTGAATACGCAGAATGAGATCGGTGTTTTAGCGCAACAATTCAATCGAATGACCGAGTACCTGATTGAATTGCTTGCCCAGGTACGTGCCGAAGCTCGCCAGCGCACTGCAATCGTCGAAAGTATCACTGACGGTATTATCTTTATTGATGTCCATGGTGAGATTCGTTCTATTAATCGCGCTACACGCCACCTGCTTGGTTTGCATGATGATACAGCACTACCCAGACGACTCAGTGATCTACCGCTCAAACCACTGACCGAAGGTATTCCAG
Source organism: Chloroflexus sp. (assembly GCF_034432675.1). Lineage (GTDB taxonomy): Bacteria > Chloroflexota > Chloroflexia > Chloroflexales > Chloroflexaceae > Chloroflexus. Next base: position 11,246 of record NZ_DAOUBI010000057.1, read on the forward strand.
GCTTTGGTGATCAACGCGCCCAAAATCTCTATACCCTTGGCAGTTATATTGTTCGGCTGTCAGTCGAAGATGTTCGTGAAGATGATGGGCATCTGTTAGGGTATGTCGCCGTCTTGCAAGACCTTACCGAAGAGGTGATGGTCGACCGGGCAAAGACAAACTTTATCGGTACAATTTCCCACGAATTACGCACCCCACTCACGGTCATTCGTGGAAATGCCGACCTTCTGGCGCGTGGTCTAGCCGGGCCGCTCGAAGATGAACAGAAGAGCTTCGTTGAAGCAATTCGGTTACAGGCAAACAACATGACCAACCTGATTAGCAATGTCATCACCATTGCTAATCTCGACTCTGGTTCACTGAAATCCACTCTCGAGCCTATTGAGGTGCAGCGGCCACTTGAAGATGCGATCTGGCAGATGCAAGGACAGATCAAAGCTAAAGGATTGCGGCTTAACGTTGAAATACCAAGGAAGTTGCCAATGGTACTGGCCGATTTCGATCATGTCCGCACTATCACGCTTCAGTTGCTTGACAATGCCCGGCGTTATACGAGTGCCGGTACTATCACAGTTCGCGCTATTCCTCAACCTGATGTATTGAAGATTGAGGTCAGTGATACAGGGCGTGGCATTCCATCCAACCTGCATCAACAAATTTTCGAGCGCTTCTTTCGCGGTGATGGGACAAATGAGGGGATTAACTCCGGTGAACGTGGCATTGGATTGGGCTTAGCTATCTGTAAGCAACTGATCGAGCGTCTAGGGGGGACAATCGGCGTCGAAAGTACGCCAGGTCAGGGAAGTACGTTCTTCTTCACGTTACGGTACGCCGATGATACCGCCACTCCTGAAAAACCAGCAACCGGCCTGGAATCGGCTGCTTGACCGCGATCGTCTCCGACGACCATTGCCCTGGCTGATTCTCGGTTCTCTGTTGCTATTATTGCTGCTGATCTCGCTGGTGATCAACCTGATGATCGATCAGGTTGCGCCGCGCATGGAGTGGTTCAGCGGTGACGTGAGTAGCAGCGGCAGGGCTGATTACAGTTTCTGGAGCGGTGGCCCCCTGTTACCACCGTTCAATCCCAGTGTCATTGCGGCACCGGCAGAAGAGCCAACTCCGGTCACTACATCACAGACCGAACCAACAGATGTTCCGGTCATCGTGATCGAGGTACCGACAGCAACGGCCACGCCAACGCCAACGAATACGGCTACGCCAACGCCAACGAATACGGCTACGCTAACGCCAACGAATACGGCTACTCCGACGAGTACGCCGACAACATTGCCAACCGCAACCCCAACCCGGACGGCGACCCCAACCCGGACGGCGACCCCAACCCGGACGGCGACACCTTCACCGTCACCAACTGTAGAGGCTACGTTGCCGCCAACATCGCCACCAACATTACCACCGGCGACCCCAACCTTTACCGCCACACCTACCCGCACGGCGACCCCAACCTTTACCGCCACACCTACCCG
>NZ_DAOUBI010000058.1:0-18847 GCF_034432675.1 Chloroflexus sp.
ATCCCCTAAACACGCCGGGTATATGGTAGAGAGTGTTACCGGCAGCTTCAAGCCAACGTGTACCGTTCGACGCCAATCACACCTGATCGCGGCGGGAACTGCACGCTGGACACCAGTAGGGGCGACGCATGCGTCGCCCCTACTGGCACACCTGAACAATGCAGATTGTTGAGCAAGATTTGGCATTACAACAGCAGCAGCCACACGCCAAACTGCGGTATCCTCTGTGGAACACGATCCTACTGCACGCGGTACGAGAGCGCTGGTGCAGCGTATCTACGCTCCGGTGCAGTACCAGGGTGATGGTTAGATAGTGCGCCTTGCGTTCTCTGCTGCCACATGTGAGAGACAAAGCAAAGAGTACGGTTGTACCGTACTCTTTTTGACCGGCAAGACAAAACGGAACGTTATCCGCAGCTTTAACCTCGCACAGCCTCCTTGAGGGTGCTGCTGGCGCTGAAGCCAGGGGTCTTCGTAGCGGGAATATGCATCTTCTCGCGGGTCTGTGGATTTACACCTTCCCGGGCCTGCCGCGAACGCACCTCAAACGTCCCAAAACCAGTGAGCGTCACCTTCTCGCCACGAGCCAATGCTTCGGTGATCACCTCGAGCGCGGCATCGATAATCAGCTTCGTCTCCTTCTGCGAAACCTTTGCGCGCTCGGCCACAGCCTTAATGAAATCGGTCTTCTGCATCGGTGCAGTCCTCCTTAAAATATTCACTCCTACCTGAACATCCCTTCAGGAAGCAGTATACCGCATCTGTCAAGACCTGTATCTCTTGTTGATGCGATAAACAGCATCTGAGATTTTCCAATAATATTTTATGGCTTTGCAATGCGCAAAACGAGTTTTACGCATTACAAAGCCACCGAAAACGAGGTTAATTTAGTCTTCACTGCGCTCCTGGATCACGTAGAGCAGTTCGAGCAACACATTCTTCACGCTCTCGCGATCCGTTGCCGTACACGGTAACACCTTGATATGCGGTGGTTGACGCAGAGCCAGTCGCAATTCTTCTGGCGACCAGGCATTAGGCCGATCCTGCTTGTTTGCCGCAATCACATACGGTGTATCGCGATACGAGACAAAAAAGTCGATGATCCGGTTCGTCTCTCGGAACGTTTCGGGTCGTGTGCTATCGACGAGGATCACCAGCCCGAGCATGCCTTCGGCGAGGATCTCCCACATAAAATCGAAGCGCTTCTGTCCCGGTGTTCCGAAGAGATGGAGCACGAGATCATCAGAGATCGCGATGCGTCCAAAATCCATCGCGACAGTCGTTTCCTTCTTGATCAGCCGAGTATCGTCGGTCGCCCGGCGCTCCGTCGAAACGACCTCAATTTCCGAGATCGTCTTGATAAACTCGGTTTTGCCGGCGTTCACGGCGCCGCTGATCACCATCTTTACCGTCTGCACACAGCCCTCCGCTCCGATGCTCTGGCCCCAGCTACATGCTGCGGATCCGATTGATGATCCGATTAACAAGGCTCTTCTTCAAACGCGGCTGTTCTACCGGAGGCATTCCAGCAGCCAGCACGCGCTGTCGCTTCACTAGCTCCAGCATTCCGGCGGTCAGAAACCCATAAACCGCACGACACACATCGAAATCACTCAATCCGGTCTTCTGGGCAATTTCGGCCAGTGTATCACGGCCATTAATGCGGGCGAAGACCTTCCATTCATCAGGTGCCAGGCGCATCCCCTTGAGCTTTTCGCCTGGTGGGGCCAAAAACCGTGGCACCAGATCGGTCGACGGAATGCGATCACGGATGCGTTCCCATTCATCGATCCGTCGCACCCCTTCCATAATCAGGTGGTCGATAGAGATCGGCGTCGGCGCCAAGGGTGCATCGGGCGCCGGTCGCTGATTATGCTCGAAAAGAAAATCGCCTTCAGGCCAGGCAAACAGCCCATAGACTGACTGTTCGGTGTGCCCCAGCAAGGCTTGCTGTAATCGATCAGGGCTTGCCAGACCAGTATCAATGATCACCTGGCTGAGGGTCGCCCCATTACCTCGTGCTGCAAGTGTCTGATATGCCTGAGCAACCTGTTCGGCATTCAGCACCCCAAGCCGCACCAGGAGATCCGGTTTTTCATCTTCAGGACGGCGTGCCGCCAGCAATAATTTTCCCTTCTCGAAGTACAGACGCGCCGTTTGATCGTTATACGACAGATGCAGCGCACCCGTTTTATACCCGCGATCAACGAGTGAGAGAAAGTCTGACAAGCTAAAATCTCGGATGTTTCCCACCAGCGCCATACATTCCTCCGCTATCGCGGGTTATGGGTGAATGACCTCACATTGTCGGTTGTGTATCGACCAGACCGGTCACATTCGCAGTTACCTGAACCGGTTGCGCCTGAGCGTGTTGGTCGGCATGCAACACTGCCTCGAAGGCGGCAATTGCTGTAGCAATCATATCATTATTTGGCTCACGTGTTGTCAGGTATTGCGCTGCCAGGGTCGGGGCCAGCAGCCAGCGCACCCATGGCCGATGGTAGTGATTCGCAGCCAGTTGCTGCACCTCAAAGGCAACGGCTGCCACCAAAGGAATCAGGACAATACGCGCTATGATTCGTTGCCAGACGGGCAACCCTGCAACTGAGAGAAAGATGAGAAACCCAATCAAGGCCACTGCGAGCAGAAAGCTGGTGCCGCAGCGAGGATGGATACGACTGCACTGCCGGACCGATTCGACAGTGAGTGGTAAACCGGCCTCGTAGGCATTGATGACCTTATGTTCTGCACCGTGGTAACCAAACACCCGGTTGATGTCGGGAATACGACCAATCGCAATAATGTAGGCAATGACCATTGCCAGATTGATCAATGTCTCGATCACTTCACGTAACAAGACCGGTGCACCCAATTGACCGATGAAGTTGGCTACCAGTGATGGCATCACCACAAAGAGACCAACCGCAACTGCGATCGTTACGATGAAAATCAGACCTTGGAGCCAGGGGTGTAATTGTTCTTCCTCATCGGCAGCTACGACAGTGGCAGAAAAGTCGAGTGCTTTACGGCCAATCGTGAAAGCTTCGGCCAGGGCAGCAAATCCGCGCAGCAACGGCAATCGCTGCCAGCGCGCCGCACGGGGGGGAACCGGCATATCTAGGCGGGCAAAGCTTCCATCAGGGCAACGCACAACAACGGTTGCCTGATGACGACCGCGCATCATAACGCCTTCAAGAACTGCCTGTCCGCCGTATTTAAATTGCTGCCCACTCATATCAGTTTCTGCTTGCTGCGGCTCTTTACACGGGCACGCAAACCTCTACTATTGTTTATCTTACCATACAGGTAGGCACCAACCTGTATCGAATATCGTGTGATTCCTATGGTACGACCATCTGCGCATGACCACATCGCCCACACAACGTTATGGCTATGAACGGTAGCGTATACCCAATGGCAGCTCATACGCTATCCGCCCTATCCATCGGTCTTATCACGTCGGGCCAGCGTCGTGGCTGCGGCACGGACACCGGTAACCAGACTGGAAATGCGGATGATCGGCGAAACCACTCGTTCAGCGACGTAGGTCGTCGTGGTAGTTGCCGTTTGGGCCGAATCGCGAACGTTGTGAGCGATGGTGCGTGTGGCATCAAGCGCCTCATTTGCCTTGGCCAGTGCTTCGTCCAGTTTCGGTATCACATTGTTACGCGCTAGGCGATTAATCTGTTCAACGGCGTAGAGAATAGCAATCAGGATTGCAATTGACAACACAGCGCCGATTAATTGCAACGCCGCCAGGATGACGATGAACACATCACGCCAGGCGGCGCGGAATCCTTCACCGAGAAAGATTGCTGCAATAATAAACCCAAACAAAACCGCGGTTAGTAGACCGATACCAATACCAATCCAACGTAACACAGGGCTACCTCCATACTGCGTCGCACATAACGCGACTGTGAGGGCACTATAGTGCGCTGAATTATATCATAGCCGTAAACGTGAAACAACTATGAGGAATATCCAGGCCAACAATGAAGCTTCAAGCATTGGGATTCCGGCTGGTGCCGGTATGTTCAACGGAAATCGCCAGCCAGGCAGGGTAGCGATCAAACAGCCTGCGGCGGCGGTCACCCAGAAGATAGGGAGCTGCCGCCACGATCTGCCAAGTAAAACGTGGGCAAGTGCAGCGTGGGTTGTGGTTAGGAGCAACAAAAGAAGGGCTGCCGGCGATAGAGCACTCATGCGACCTCCGGGCGCGCAATCCAGCCCCCACCCAACACCTGTTGTCCGCGGTAGAAGACGGCAGCCTGACCGGGACTGACCGCACGCTGTGGTCGCTCTAGCTCAACCAGCCAGCGACCGTCGGGTTGTTGCGAGACACGTGCAGGCAGTGGTTCGGCGTGGGCACGCACCTGCACCAGACAGGTGAATGACTCAGCCGGTGGCGCATCATCAACCCAGCATGCATCGATGACCGTAAAGCGCTCGCGATTGAGGGCTGCCGCCGGGCCGACAATTAACGCATTTCGGGCCGGGTCAATCGCAACGACATAGCGTGGTTCGCCGCCACCCAGACCCAAACCGCGCCGCTGACCAACCGTGTACAGCGGCAATCCACGGTGTCGCCCGATTTCCCGTCCTTCGAGATCGACAATCGGGCCGGGCACCAGACTCTCCGGCGATTCGATCCGCAACAGATTGCGGTAATCGCCGTCGGGCACAAAACAGATATCCTGGCTCTCTTCACGGTCGGCGCTGGGCAGACCACGGGCGGCAGCCATTTCACGTACTTCACGCTTGGTGTAGGCACCAATCGGAAAGATCAGGCGCGACAGCTCGGCCTGACCTAACATATGTAGCATATAGGACTGATCTTTCTCAAGATCAACTGCCCGCCAGAGCTGATAACGACCATCTTCACCCTGGACGATGCGGGCGTAGTGGCCGGTTGCCACCGCATCAAACCCCAATGTCCGCGCTCGGTCAAGCAGAGCACGAAACTTTATCATGCGATTACACTCGACGCAGGGGTTGGGGGTAAGACCGTGCGTGTAGGCACGGATAAAATAATCGATCACGTGCCGACGGAACTCACGCTGATAGTTGAACACGTAAAAGGGGATGCCCAGCAACGCACAGACCCGGCGGGCGCTTGCCGCTGCCTCTGCCGCACAGCAGAGACTCTCACGCAAGCCCTGCTCGTCGTCATCCCACAAGTGCATGGTAACGCCGGTCACCTGATGACCTGCCTCAAGTAAGAGTGCTGCGGCCAGTGAACTATCAACACCGCCGCTCATTGCCACTAATACGTTTGCCATATCAGTATTATACCTGCTCTAGCGATAGCTGCCGTTTCGATTGTGGTGAAAAGGTATAATAGTGCCACAATCGGGTAAGACTGTTCTGAAATCCGTTCAGTAGCGATAGTATGTCAATCGTCCAAATCATGCAGCACTACCACCACCGGCTTGGGATCAGCTATCTGACTGCCGGTGAGTCTGGCCCGGCCATCGTGTTTCTCCACGGGTGGGGTGCATTTAAGGAACTCTGGTGGAGCGCCCTCCGCGACCTTGGCCGTGATTACCGCTGTTTTGCCATCGATATGCCCGGTCATGGCGAGAGTCGGATTGGACGGGCCGACCAGATTGAGCGGATTGCCGTGTTGATTGCTGATTTCTGCCACGATCTCGGCCTTTCAACCATCATTCTGGTCGGTCATTCGATGGGGGGCAGCGTTGCCGTCGAGATGACTCTTCACTACCCCCACCTGGTACAGCGCCTGGCTCTCATTGATGCGGCAGTCGATGCCTATCGCATGCCGGCCTATACCCGTATCTATCTGTTGCCTCATCTCGGCTGGCCAACCTTTCGCCTGACCCAGGCTATTGGACGTGCGTTTCGACCGCTTGGTCAGCGGATACCGCACGAGCACGGTGGCGGCTGGATTCGTCCGTGGTTACGACGGGCATCGTACCTCGCCACGTTTGACCCAGAAGGATTGTACCGCATTTTGCGTTCGCTCTTCGCGACTCGTGCAGACGAACGACTGCAACAGATCCGTGTCCCGACCCTGGTAATGACCGGGCAATTCGATAGTCTGGCCCCACCTGCCCACGCTCGCCGTCTGGCCCAGGTTATACCCGGTGCACGCTATGTCATGATTCCGGTCAGTCTTCACAACCCAATGGATGAACGACCGCGGGCATTCACCTGCGCTCTCCGCGCATTTCTCGCCGAGACCGACTCGTAAGCGGCAAGATATGTCAGTTTCGCGATGGTGCATTCAGAAAGTTATACCGTGATGAACCTTGAACCCTACCGCAAAGAGATCCAGCTTACCGGCACGGCACCGGTGCGATTGAACGTCGTGGACATCGGGCCACTCAATGGTGAACACCAGGGTACCATTGTCTGTATTCATGGCTGTGCCGGTAATCTCGAACAGTGGATACACCAGATCAGCCATTTAGCCGGTCGTTATCGCGTCATTGCCCCAGATTTACGCGGCCATGGTCGCTCTGAAGTCGTCAATTCGGCGTACTCACTCGAAGAGTTTTTGTGGGACATGACGCAGTTGATAACCCGCTTGCAGGTTGAGGAGCCATTTATCCTGATGGCACACTCGTTCGGCGGGCCAATAGCCATCACCTTTGCCGCCAGCCAGCCTCATCGCGTCAGCCGGCTGATTCTGATTGCAACCGGGCCAGAAATGCATCTGCATCCGCTCCACGAGCGAATCGTCAAGTTGCCAATCTCGCTGGCAATGCTGGAGAGGTTGCGGCCCATTTTGATGCCGAAAACCTATGCGCCGGTGAAGGTTATCCAGCGGGTACTGGCCGGCACGCTGTTCCGCTGGAACGGGCGAACCGTCTTGCCCCAGGTGCAGACACCGACGCTGATTATCGCCGGGCAGTGGGATTTTATCGCTCCGGTGGCCCAGGCCCGCGAGAGTCAACAATTGATGCCAAACGCCCGGCTTGAAATCGTGCGCTATACTCGCCATCTCCCCCATCTCGAACGTCCCGATGCGGTTAATCGTCTGATCGACCGTTTTCTGGAAGGGCCACGGAGCTGGCGTGATTAGGCCGCGCTCATACATCAGTTCGCTAGCGGACGAACAATGGCGTCTGCTGGTGCGCGTGCGATAGCCTCCGTGCGTAGTCATTGGTTGTCTATCGAGCATACCCGAACACCGCATCGCTGTCACCTCCGTCAATCCGTTCATCTGCTGCACCTGCCACATGCCGAACACATTGACTGTCCGTCCTTGAACGGGAATGGTGGGGGGATGCACCAACCCAGCAGTAGGGGGGACCCGGTGGACCGCCCCTACCGTTGCCATCCCCTCACGGGGACGGTGGGGGTGTGAACCGAGGTTTGGATGCGCACACAAAGGCACAGAGGCACTAAAGATTTCTTTGTGTTCTTCGTGTCTTTGTGAGCGACCTACCGTCCCCTCCCATTCCTCCCACTGCGCCTCGCAGGCGGCAATCTCAGGGTAGAACGCCTCGGGAATGTTGCCCAGCGTGACCATCCGCCAAACTTGCCACATGCCGAACACATTGGCTGTCCGCCCTTGAACGCTGCGTGAGAGAGGAGAGCAGCAGTCTGCATTCGGTTGTCCTAGTGTGGTAGTAGTTATGTTAGCCCATATGTTCTGTCGGTTCGTGAGGCATGGTAGGCTGTAGCAGGTGGTAGCGAGCTGGAGGCACGTGCTCCTAGGAGCGGCCAATGGGCTGTGGCAGGTCGCAGCACGGCTGAAGCAAGGCTTCCAAACGCCAACACCCAACACGGGCCGGGCAGAATTCTCTGCATTGAGGACGCTCTGGTGCAATCACTCATGCACACGGCAACGTGTGCTAGCTCCGGGCACCCCTTCCTCCGGACAGTATGATCGCAGAAAACCGGCATCATCACCACAAATTGCTATTGACACTAACAAAATCACGGCTGATAATCGAAACTGCCAGGTCTTCCCTCACCAGCATTGTAAGGGATAGTTGCATGACTGATCTCTTTGCCAGTCGTCCATGGCTTCGCCATTACGATCCAGGTGTGCCGGCAACGCTTGACCTGAAACCAGAGCCGTTGCCGGTGCTGTTGCAACGGGCCGCTGAGCGTTTTGCGGATGCCACTGCCATTGCCTTTTACGGTCGCACGCTCAGCTACGCACGACTATGGGCAGAGGCCAACCGGTTTGCCCGTGGCCTGCTCGGTACCGGCTTTCAACCGGGCGAGCGGGTGGTCATCCTGTTACCCAATATTCCCCAGTCCGTCATTGCCTACTTCGGCGTCCTGCTTGCCGGGGGGATTGTGGTTCTGGCTAATCCGATCTTTGACGCCGAAGGCTTTGCCCATGAGGTGCGCGACTCGGGGGCGACAACGGTGATTGCGCTTAGTATGTTTCATCGGCTGGTTGAGCAGGTGCGGGCTGAACTGCACTTTCCTCGGCTAATCTACACCAATCTGAAGGAATATCTGCCATCGAGCCAGCGTCTGCTCTTTACCCTACTGCGTCAGGAGCAGGAAGGCCACCGGGTTCCCGATGCTCAGGCAAGCCAGGCGCTCTGGTTTCAACATCTGGTGGCTGCCGGTCAGGACGGCGAGTTGCCCACGCTCGACACCGGCGATCCGGCTGTTATTCTGTATACCAGTGGCACAACCGGCACCGCCAAGGGTGTGTTGCACCGCCATGCCAGCCTGTACATCAATGCGTATCAGACACGAATGTGGTACACGGATGCCGAAGAGGGCAACGAGCGGGTGTTGTGCGTCATCCCCTTCTCGCACGCTTACGGCATGACTGCCTGTATGAATGTTGGGATCGCGCTGGGCGCAACCCTGATCCTGCTCCCAACCTTCGAGACGCACAACGTGCTGCATACCATCCGCCGTGAACGACCAACGATCTTTCCCGGCGTCCCCCCGATGTACGCGGCGCTCAACGAAGTGCGCGAGGTGCGCAAATACGGCCTCTCGTCACTCAAGAGTTGTCTGAGCGGTGCTGCGCCACTACCGGTAGAGGTGCAGGAAGGCTTCGAGCGCATCACCCGTAGCCGCCTGGTTGAAGGGTATGGCCTGACTGAAGCGGGGCCGGTTACCCACGCCAATCCGTTGCGCGGCGCACGACGTGCTGGCACTATCGGCCTACCAATCCCCGACACCGAAGCGCGGATCGTCGATCTGGAAACCGGTCAAGACCTGCCGCCAGGCGCAATCGGTGAACTGCTGATACGTGGCCCGCAGCTTATGGCCGGTTACTGGAACAACCCGGAAGCAACTGCTGAAGCGCTCACGGCTGATGGATGGTTGCGCACCGGCGACATTGCCCGGATGTTGCCTGACGGCTACTTTCAGATTATCGAGCGCAAGAAGGAGATGATCATCGCCGGCAACTACAATATCTACCCTCGCGATCTCGAAGAGGCGCTGTATGAACATCCGACAGTTATTGATGCCGCAGTCGTTGGAGTGCCACTGCCTGATGGTAAGACAGAAGTGTGCGTCTTCGTCGTCACCCGACCCGGTGAACGGGTTAGCGAGGCTGAGGTGCTGGCATTTCTCCGCGAGCGAGTCAATCTACCTGCTGTTCCCGACAAAATTGAGTTCCGCGAAGCACTACCGCGAAGCTTCATTGGTAAATTGCTGCGCCGTCGGTTAGTTGAAGAGTTGCTTTCACGCGAACAACGGTCATAATGCAACAGGCATGGACTGACCAGAGCCATGGCGTCGCCTACCCCACCAACTCAGGTTATACTCACTGACAGGCATGATCGCTTTGTACAGGCCGAAGCCGGTGCTCAGTAATGGCCGTTCCTACCAGCGCCAGACCCGATAGCGCATTACTGCTGAACTCACACGGATACTTCTACTTCCAACCACACCTTCCCGCTACTCGCCATCTCACATAAGCAGGTTCTCTTGCAACCTCTGCACGATGTATCTCGTATCGAATACTGCAAGCTGATCGTAGTGAACAGGAGTAAATTATGAATAGGACCCAACGGAGCGTGATGGCAGTGAAGCAATTGTTAGAGAGTGGTGAACTCGATCAATTGCAAATCAAGGCCAGCGACTTCATTTCACAGCGTTCAGGCCACGAAAGCGGCGCAACCCGGATCGAGCAGATGAGTGTTCTGCTCGATGAGGCGGCTGAGTTGCTGAACCGTAATCTGCAACAGCGCGATTCAGGAGGGCAGGTCGCCAACGTCATTTCACCGGTAGTGATCCCCCGTGATCCACGTTCAGCACGCTGGATCCCAATCACCGCAATCCTGGTGGTGATAGGTCTTATCGGCTGGCTCTTCACTCTGCTGATCGATACCGTCTCCTTCGGCTTCACCAACCTGAGCCTTGTTTTGTTCGGGCCGCACTACTGGCTGTTGGTCATCGGCTATGTAGTCTACAGCCTTTGGCGCAACACCTTCATCCTGGTGCCCGACGGCTGCCAGGCGCTGATCACCCGCTTTGGCAAGCTGGAGGAGATTGCACCGGCAGGGCGTAAGGTATTGCTCGATCCGTGGAAGCGCGTGAGTTACATCGTCAATGTGACACGCGAATATCCGTACAACGCGCCGATCCGGGAAGCACCAACCGCTTCGCGGGTTAATGCCTCGGTCGATCTCTTCTTGCAATTCAAGATCGAAGACCCGGCAGCGTTCATCTTTACCCTGGGTGGCGCAAAAGGCTTTCAAGAGAAGCTCCAGAATGCGGTTAGCGAAGTGACGCGCGCTCTGATCTATGAGCAGCGCGCCGAAGCCATCTACGATCTGGTAGGCGAGAGCACGCAGAGTCTGCTTGACACGCTAAACCAGCAATTTCTGCCGGCGGTACGCTTTGTCAACGCCAACATCACCCACGCCGAGCCGTCGAGTCAGGAGTACCGGATCGATCTCGCCAAACCGGAGATGATCCGGGTCGCGAAAGAGGCGTACACCTACGAATACGAACTGGCTCTGCGCAAGGAGCAGGATGAAGGTGATCTGAACCGGGAACTGGCCGGCCTGCGTGAGCAGTTATCGGCTATTCAAGCCGAAATTGCCACTTATCAGGCCCAGATCGATATTGCCCGCGAGAAAGAGACGTACCGCGCTAATGCGTATGCCAGCCAGTTGCTGAGCGAAGCCGAGAGTACTGCCCGAGCCAACGCTGCCCTGCTGGAAGCGCAGGCGCTCGATATTCGGGCAGTCGGTGCTGCACGTTATCCCGAAATTCTGCAATACCGGTACCAGCAAGATATTCTCGACCGCCTGGAAGCAGTGGCCGATCATCTGCCACAGATCGTGCAGGTCGGTGGTGGTGAAGAGGCAGCTATCGACTATCTGGCACTGGCACAACGGATGCTGGGCATCACCGATACCCAGCTCTATTCGCCGGAAGATGTCGCTGCCATCCGTAGCCGTATGCAAGAGATTCGCCAGCGCATCCTGGCCCGATCTGAACAAATCGCCCAAGTCGTTGCTGCCGAGACCGAACAGCGCAGCGAGAAAGGAGAACCCCGGTGAGTGAGCCACGACGTGAATTTTCGCGAATCCGCGAGGCCGTAGCGACCTGGAACCGCATCCAGCAACTCCTCCGTTCCGGTGAAGAGGGTCAACTGGTGCCCGTGGTCATTCCTAAAGATCGCCGACGGGCGCGCTGGCTTTTGCCACTGGCCATTGGGTTGTATCTGATCGGTGTTGCCGTTTTTAGCGGAGGTATCTTCAGCGGCTTGGCGCTCTTCCTTGCCCTAATCTCATTCGTCTGGGCCGGATTGTCGTTTGTGCTCGGTGCGATTATCGAGATCGAGCAGGGCACAACCGGTATCCTTTCCCGGTGGGGACAGATTGTCGGCACATTGCCACCGGGTCGTCATTACCTATGGTGGCCGTGGGAGAAGGTTGAAGCCGTGGTTGACACCAGCACCGAGATACCATACACCGCACCGGTCATGGCGGCACCAACCCGTGAAAATGTGCCGTTGAAGTCCATCGAATTCTTCTTGAAGTTTCGGATTGAAGACCCCATCGCCTTTGTGCGCCGCCTGGGAGCAAGTAACTTCGATCTGGTACTGAGCAGTGCGGTGCAAGACGCCATTCGCCAACGAGCACGCCGGGTTGAAACCGAACGCGCCTACGACCTGCGCGGCAGCGATGTTGGCGATATGCAAGAGCTACTCAACCGCCAACTGGCCCGCTACGGTGTCCGCATTACCGGTGCCAACATTCCTGATGTGCAATTGCCCGATCAGTATCAGCAGCACCTGGCGACCCGCGAGCGCGTCGCAAAAGAGTTGCAAGCCTACGCACGTGAATGGGAACTGATCAAAAAGCAACGGATCGACGGTCTGCTACTTGAGATTGAGCGTGCCAGGAAGGTTCGCGATGCCAAACTGGTCGAGGTACGGGCAGCGATCAATAAAGCCCGTGAAGACGTGGCGCGTATGCTGCAAGAGAAAGAGGCCGAAGCGCAGCGCGTACGTTGGGAGATCGAAGCGCGTGGTCGGGCAACTCTCCGCCAGGCCGAAAATGAGGCGCGCGGTCTGGAGTATCTTGGTCAGGCGTACCAGGACAATCGGGCTGTGCTGCAATATGAACTGGCCCGGCGCCGGCTTCAGGTGGCCGAAACACTGATGAAACGCGCCCCGCGTCCGATTGTTATCCAGAGCGACGGCGGCGATGCTTCGGCATTAACCACGCTGCTAACGGCGCAGTTGTTGCCGAAATTGACCGGTAATGGGGATGGGATGGGGAAGTAGGAGGTAGGAGATAGGAGATAGAAAATAGGGAATAGGGAATGGTAGGAGGGGAAGGGAGGTTGATCCCTTTCTCTCGATGTTTTTAGGGGGTGGACAGAACACGTGATTGCAGGCGAGGGGTGTCAAATCCGAGTTGCTGAAGTTATTGCTCGTGATCACACCCTCACGCCAGAAGTGACCTGATCACGAACACGGAGAACGGCGCTTCCGCTGCGTACGCAGTGGGATCAAACGCCGTAGCTACGGTTTCCCGACCGGATTGCCTGTATCGCATTGTTTGAAGTGCGGCAGCCACGCTATCGCATCAGCCATGCTCGTGATCAGGGGCAGATTGCAGCGGTTTAATGCTCACGTTCCCGGAGGAGCCGTTTTGAGATATTCCCATCGCTGATCACTCTATCAAATTGGGCAGGTAGGGGCGGGTTCAGAACCCGCCCCGGACGGTGCATGTACCTGTTCACATTGCCATGCGATGAGGTTCAGGCATTGTATTTTTCAGATTCCACCCCTTCCAACACCAGTTGACAAAGTGTCTGCAAACAGCGATAATTGTCAACTATCAGGAAGGAGTTGGCCATGATTAGTCAACGATTGCGCCAGTTGCGGTTGGCGCGCGGCATGACCCTCAGCGATCTGGCTCAGGCAACCAACCACATTGTTACCCGTCAGGCTATTTCCAAGTATGAACACGGGCACGCTCAACCATCACCGATGGTGCTTCAGCGCTTAGCGCAGGCACTCGGTGTCCGACCGACCGATCTCCTCGACGGTGCCAATATCCGGACAGATGTCGTTGCCTATCGTAAACGAGCTTCGCTCGGCAAACGACAGCGTGAGCATCTCGCCGCGTTGGCCGAAGAGGCATTGCGCGAACGGGTGCGATTACAACGGCTTATTGGCGACACCAGGGTACTCGATGTCCCGTTGCAGGAGTATCCGGTGAAGAATCTGGACGACGTTGAGTCTGCGGCTACCGCTCTCCGTAACCGTTGGGATTTGGGTAGTGTACCGATTGCCAATTTGACCGACGTGTTAGAAGATCACGGCCTGCACGTCATCGAACTCGCAACCATTGACGGCTTCGATGGCGTTGCTGTAATTGCCCGTGATGAACACGCTCATCCGCTGGCCGCAGCGGTGATTGCCCAACGGAGCGATGATGGTGCGCGATGGCGGATGAATCTTGCCCACGAGCTGGCGCATCTGGTGCTGCAACCGCAAGACAATCTCGATGAAGAGAAGGCTGCGTTTCGCTTTGCAGCGGCATTCCTTGCGCCAGCCCATGATCTGCGCACCTTTATCGGTGAGCGCCGTCATCATCTACATCTGGATGAATTGCTCTTGATGAAGCACCACTTTGGTATGAGCATCCAAGCACTACTGTACCGCATGCAGACGCTGGAAATTATCAATCAATCACTCTTCCGCAAGTGGATGATCGAATTCAGTAAACGGGGCTGGCGAGTGGCAGAACCGGAACCACTACCACACGAAGAACCGCTCTGGTTGCGACGGGCCACCCTTCACGCCCTGGCGGAAGAACTGATCGATCCCGCAGAAGCGCAGCGTTTGCTGGGTGATGAGGTGGCAATCGGTGTGGCGCAGGCCGTTTTCGCCGAAACTGTCATCCCTGAGACCATTCCTGAAACCATCCAGGCCGAGGATGTGCCGGAAATTCATTACCCACCGGCACCTCCAGCTCACACTGTTCACTGCCGGCAATTGCTCCGGCTATCACAGGCTGAACGCCATGCGATCCTGGCTGCCCAGGCAGCCAATGCACTCGATCTCTATCAGTCTGTCGCCGATTCTGTAAACGAGGTCGCAACGAGTGAGCACAAGTAAATTACCCCGGCGCAGTGAGATCTGGCAGGCCGATCTTGGTGATCAGACACCAGGGTTAGTGTTAGTAGTGAGTGCTGACGCCTTTGAACATCTGCCCATTCGCCTGGTCGCCCGCCTGCGTCCATGGGAAGACCGGTTTGCCAGTATGGTATGGTTGCAGCGCCTGGAGGGAACCTGGCCGACCCGCTTGGGTAAACCGCACGCCGTTGATCTGTTGCAGTTGCACTCGATTGAGGTGCATCGCTTGCGCACGATGGTCGGACGGGCACCGGCAACCACAATGGATGAGATTGCTGCGGCAATTGCGCTGGTAGTAGATTATAATCCTACCGGGTAAGTCAACCACCGCAACCCAACCAACGTATACGCATGAACTATAGCGCACAACCAGATATGACCACCAAGTCCACAGGTTTCACCATCAACGCCGGTGCACTGCTAGCAAGTGCACCGGCAACCGCAACCGCAACCGCCCTCAATGAAGCTCTGGCCGCTTACGGTCTCTGTCTGCCAGTTGCCCCGTTACACACCGACGCAACGCTCGCCGAACTGGTAGCCTGTAACAGTGGTGGTCGGTATCGGTTGTACAGCGGGCCAATCGGTCGCTATGTGCGGGCAGCAACCCTAGAAACTCCCAGCGGACTGTTGCACATCGGCGGCCCAACCCTCAAGCGGGCAACCGGCTACAATCTGCACCGCGCACTGGCCGGGCAGGGCGTGCGCCTCGGTGATCTGCGTGAATTGACGTTCAATTTGCGCCCTTTGCCGACAATGACGACCCTACACTTGGTAGCGGGGCCGCTTGAACAGTTGTTGATGCTGGCGGCCGAGCTGATGGCCGCCAATCTGGAGCTGCGGGCATTAGCGTTCGATGCCGGTGGATTGCTCCTCATCGCCCTGGCCGGCCTGCCAGAAGTGGTGACGCGCCAGTCACAGCAGGTGCTGGCGATGGTAGATCGCCATCAGCTCGCCGTTACCCGTGACCCCACCAACGGCTGGCGGCATTGGGAAGAGCTTGCGCGCCGGCATTGTGCTCTTCCCGCCGACCAACGCCTCGATGTTACACTGCCGCGCAGCAAACTGGCCGAGGGGATCGCCGCCTGTCGGCAGATCGGTGATGCCGCTACCATCATCTGGGGCGATCTGGGCGTAGGGAGCATCCACATCATGTCATTACCTGACGCCCGGCGCTATGCAACGTTGAAAGCGCAGCTAGCCACACTCGGCGCTCAACCGTGTTACGAGTTTGGCCCGTCGCCACAACCAGCATATCCAACCCTGACCCCTCGCAAGCACCAGACGCATGGCGATTGTATCGCTGCCCTCAAACAGGTGGTTGGCGACCGTTACCTGATCCACCATCCCGACCAACTGGCGGTCTACGGGCAGGACGCCTCGATTGCCGAGGCCGAAGCACTGCCGTATGCGGTCGCCTTGCCGGCCAGCACGGCTGAAGTCGCCGCCCTGATGCAGATTGCGGCTGCGCATGATCTGCCGGTGGTTTCCCGTGGGGCCGGCAGTGGCCTGGCAGGCGGCGCCGTACCAACACCGGGATGCCTGGTGATTAGCCTGAACCGCATGGAACAGATAACTATTGATCGCGGACAACAGGTTGCCCACGTGGGCGCCGGTGTCATCACTGCCGAACTACAACGGGCCGCCGAGCGCGTTGGCCTCTTCTACCCTCCCGATCCGAGCAGTCAGACGGCCTCGACCATCGGCGGCAATATTGCCTGTAACGCCGGTGGGCCGCGGTGTCTGAAATATGGAGTAACTGCCGATTACGTATTGGGATTAACGACGGTACTGGCCGACGGCTCTATCGTGCGCTACGGCGATGGCCTGGCCGGTCAGGGTGAAAGCGATGGATTAGTGCAACTCCTTGTCGGCTCCGAAGGAACGCTGGCCGTGATTACCGAGGCAACCCTGCGGCTGATCCCACTGCCCCGCGCCCGCCGCACGACCATGGCGATCTTCGCCGATCTGGCCGCAGCCTGTGCCACAGTCGAACGGATCATGGCATCGGGGATTATCCCGGCCAGTCTGGAGCTGATGGATGATACCACTATCGCCGCCGTGGAAGCGTATCTGCGCATCGGCCTGCCGGCTGATGCCGGAGCGATGTTATTAATGCTGGCCGATGGTGAACCGGAAGCGGTTGAACGCGACGCAGCAGCCCTGGCCGAACTGGCAACGGCCGGCGGCGCACAACGGGTAGCAGTGGCGCGCAACGCCACCGACGAAGCAAACCTCTGGCAGGCACGACGAGTGATCGCGCCGGCCCTGGCTCGCATTCGCCCTAACCGATTGGGTGAAGACATCAGCGTACCGGTGACCCGCATCGCCGAATGTGTCGGCCAGATCAAGCAGGTAAGCGCCACCTACGGCCTGCCTATCGTAGTCTTTGGTCATGCCGGCGACGGCAACCTGCATCCAAACATCCTCTTCGATGCCCGCAATCCGACCGAAGTGGCGCGATTATGGCCGTGCGCAGAAGCCGTCTTCAAAGTGGCGCTGGCCGTGGGTGGTACGCTGTCGGGAGAGCACGGTATCGGCACCCTCAAACGACCATTCATGACCCAGGCGCTTGGTGAGGCCCAGCTTGCTGTACAACGTCAGATCAAAGCCCATTTCGACCCCACCGGTCGGCTGAATCCTGGCAAAGTACTCCCGGTATGATGATCACCAGCCTCGCCAATCCAACCATCAAAGCTCTGCGTGCGCTCAGGCAACGCAAAGCTCGTGACGAGCAGGGGCGCTACCTGATTGAAGGGATTCGCCCGGTCGCCGAGGCGATTCAATGCGGTGCACCGCTCGACATGCTGGTCGTTGCCCCTGAACTGCTCAACAGCAGCTTTGCACACGAACTGATCGATACCTATGCTGCCGGCGGCGGCAAAATACTGACCGTCAGTGCAGCAGTCTTCAGCAGCCTGGCCGACAAAGACAACCCGCAGGGACTGGCAGCCGTCGGGCGCATACACTACACCCAACTCCCCAACCTGTCGCCGGCGCCGGTTGGCTGGGTGGTACTGGTTGAAGTAGCCGATCCGGGCAACCTAGGCACAATCTTACGCACTGCTGATGGTGCCGGCTTCAGCGGCGTCATCCTGGTCGGCGCAACGACCGACCCCTTCGACCCGGCAGCGGTGCGGGCCAGCATGGGCGCCCTCTTCAGCCAACAGATTGCACGCACGAGCTGGCCCGATCTGCTGACCTGGGCACGACAGCACCGTATCGCCCTGGTCGGCAGCTCTGATCGCGGAGCCACCGACTACCGGACTACTACCTACCCACAACCACTGCTCCTGGTGTTGGGCAGCGAACGGCACGGCCTGACGGACGAACAGCTTGCCGCCTGTGATCTGGTTGTCCGCATTCCAATGCGGGGACGTAGCGACTCGCTCAATCTGGCAGTGGCAGCCGGCATCCTGATGTACGAGGCGACCCGCTCACAATAATCAGTGGTTACACAGCCGACATCGCCCCGGATGGGTGCAGACGGTGTCTTTCCCCACGTGCCTTATATGATGTTGTGATAGTCGCAATTCACCCGTCTCCAAAATCATCCAGCCTGTGCAACCAGATCGCCATCCAGTGCGCCCCTGCCAATAGGAGAGCGATCCTGACGCATGTCAGCACTGCACTGTCGAACACATCACTCCCCAAAAGGTTCTGACAGAGTATCTACCTTCACCCTGACGCTATGGTTGTGAGGGTTCCACCACTGTGCGCGAACGCAGCTACCCCTGGAAGCGTGATCCTCCGGTTTGCTCGTCACCTGACACGGCACGCCCCCCTCCCAACCCCCCGCTGGCTATGCAGTACCCACATGTCACGCTGCGTTAGGCTGGACTGCAAGCGCTCCCCGTGGCGCTGGCTTCCAGCCTAAGCGCCGGCATCCCCGCTACCGCTGTCAGGTGCTGGCCCCGCCGGCAGGCTTCCAGCCTGCCCCACGGTCGGATACACCGTCACCCGCCGCTTGCACTGCGACCATCCATTTCCCATTCGTAACGTGAGACCCACGCGACAGCGATACAACACGATAGTGCCCAGGATCGTGCACAATGAGATAGGCGCTGCTCACGAGTGAAGAAGGTGACAACCTGGGTATGGGTAATGCATAGCGCTGCGCGAGAGAGGTGAGCGTAGCGGCTGCAATCACATCTGAACAACCATCCATTGCACGCGATGCAAGACATTCCCATTCACCGCATCCCGTGGATGGTCAGGTGAACGGTACAGATACCGTCCGTAGAGGCGGGTTGAGAACCCGCCCCTATGCACCACCGGCACCAGCAC
>NZ_DAOUBI010000059.1:0-9189 GCF_034432675.1 Chloroflexus sp.
TCGCGCCGAACATGTTTTGCATTGGCGCACAATGTCGGGTAATGGGGTAGGGGCGGGTTCGGAACCCGCCCCTACACCGACGATAATGATAATGCCGTGCACATGATTGGGCATTACCACAAACGCATCCAATTCGATGTTGTCCACATGGTTGGGTAAATCGTACCATGTCCATTCCACCATCTGCCCGGCCTGGTTTAACCGCATTTGGTCATCTACGATGTCGCCGAACAAACAGGCGCGGCCATGGGTGACGATGGTGACAAAATACGCGCCGGGTTGGGCGTAATCGTACCCCTTCAGCCGAATGGAGCGGCGATAGTGTTTGAGAGGGTCATAAGTCGTAGGCGTTCCCTGTCTTCCTGGATTGCGCCTCCCACGCCTCCAGCACCAGCCGGCGAGTGCGGTATTCGCCGTGCTGGCGCAGTTCCTTCTTCTTCAGCACGCGGAAGGTTTCGCCGGGGAAGTCGGAGTCGGCCACGCGGTCGGCGTAGCCGACCGGGTCGAGCGGGTCGCTGACCGCTTCCCACGGATCAAGGATATCTTCCAATTCTCGCGCAGTCAGGTCGGCGGGGTCGAGGATGTAGCGCAGTTGTTTGCGGGTCAGGCCGTAGCGCCGGGCGTAGTAGGCATCCAACTCGGCGCACACCACGGCGCGGCGCACCGCATCCCACCTGAAAGGCGGCAGCGGGCAGCCTGTCTGAGGGTCGGTGCAGATGGCCGGATCGGCTGCCTTCCAGTCCGGCGGCTCCCAGGCTTGCCCGCCGGCCTGTTGAGCATGGGATCCCCACTGCGTACGCAGGCGGGTGCGCAGCGCGTCATCCGCCTCGTGCCATACGTCGTCGGCGAAGGGCTTCAGGTCCCAGGCGGTGTAGGTCAGTTCCAGCACGCGCGGGACGATGAAGCGCAGGTCGGCAGCGGTGTAGGCCGAGGGCGGAAGGACGGGAAATTGCTCCACGTAGAAGAAGTTCATATTGACGCCTGCCTGTTTCTGGCGGACAACCCAGTCGAAGGCCAGGCTCTGAAGATTAGCAACCAATCCAGCCAAGAAATATGCGGCTATGTCGCCGAAAAGGAGGATTGGTAGGCTATGCCCCACCCCTACTTTGGGAAACAAACTAAAGATGGCGGTGCGCTCGTTGGTGGCATTGGTCACATTCCGAAACCCCAGCAGCCAACGGTGCGGCCAATCGCCGAGGCGGGCTTCGACCTCTGCTTCGGGCACCCAGTACCAGGGCTGGGCGAGGAAGCCCGGGTCGGCGTGGGCGGCGTCAGTGGGCGTGGGGAGCTGGGTGCTGGCGCGCACGTCAACGCCTGCGTAACTGCCGAAGCGGTGGTCGTAGTGCCAGATCATTTTGGCTTCGTAGAGGGGGAGCGCCCGCATCCCCGGCCCCCCCGCCCCCGTCAGCGGATCTTCCAGGGTGGGGGCCACAAACACATTCCCCATCAGCCGGTAGCCTGCCTGCTCCAGTTCCGCCCGCGTGCGGAAGAGATGCGAGTCGTTGGACATGTGGAACATTGCCAGAAAGCGCACGCCCCACGGGTTCTCCCCGGTACGCTCGTTCACCAGCACCGGTACGCGCTCGTAGATGGCGCGGGTCAGGTCGGCGTCCTGGCGGGTGCGGAAGACCGGCAGGGTGCGCGTGTTGGGGTTGATGCGGGCGATCTCCTCTGCCGAGAGGGAGAAGCGACGGCGCACGTCGTGCAGGTGCTCGGCGCGGGTGCGGAAGAAAGCAAATTGGTAACAGCGCACGGCGGCGGGTTGCAGGCGCTCTCCCGCTGGCGCTTCGTGGCTCGCCAGCGGCGATCGCTCCAGCGTCAGCAGGCAGAATTTCATACGGCTATCTACTGCCGGAAAGAGTCCCTCGCGGTTCTCAAAGTCGAAGAGGCTGACCAGGTGTCCCTTCTCCACCAGGTCGGCGAAGAAGAACTGGTTGGTAGCGTCGGTGGCGATGCCGGTAGGCAGGAGGATGCCGGCGCAACCGCCCGACCTGAGCAGGGCGCACGCCCGCTCGGCAAAGACCGAGTAGGTGTTGATGTCGCCGCGGCCGGTGAGTGGGTACTGACCCGAGCCGCGCAGGAAGCGGCTGGCGCTTTTGGCGGTGTATAGGGCGCGGCAGTAGGCCTGCCACAGCTCAGGGTTGCGGTGGGGTAGCTGCTCGATCAGGCGTTTGCGGGCCGCGGCGTTGGGCGCTTCGGCGATGTCGGGGTCGCGGGCGGCAAAGAATTCCTGCTCCTGCAGCTTGATACGCTCCCAGGGCGGGTTGCCCAGCACCACGTCGAAGCCGCCCGCCGCCAGCACCTCCGGGAACTCGAGCGGCCAGTGGAAGAAGCGGTTTTCCTCGGCCAGCGCCACGGCCTGGGCCAGGGTCTGCGGCAGAGCCGGCTGCCCGGCCAGATGGCGGCGCACCACGTCGGTGGTGATGGGGATGGGGGCGGCGGACAGGTCTTGGAAAAAGGCCGCGCTCCACAGGTCGCAGGCCTCTTTTTGCCTGCGCCAGTGCGGGTCGGCAAAGCGGGTTTCATACAGTTGCCGCTTGCAGCGCACGTGCTCGGGGCTGTCGTCGGGCAGCGCCTCGATCTGGCGGCTGACTGCCGAGAGCGGGGTCAGGGCGGCGTTCGGGTTCCACTCAAACAGCGCCATCTGCCCCTCGCGTTCTCGGCGGTTGTGACGCTTGAGGTCGGCGGCGCGTCGTTTATCGTCGCCGGAGACGGGATCGAAGGCCGCATCGGGCACGCCGTCCTCCAGGGCGTGCAGGTCGAGCACGCCGACCAGCGAATCGCCGCATTTGATGCGATGGTCGAGGAAGGTAAGCGGCTTGCCTTCGGCGTGGGATTCGAGCCACAGCGCCACGCGGCACAGCTCCACAGCCAGGGGGTTCTTGTCCACGCCGTAGATGCAGTGGGCGACCACCTCGCGGGTAGCCGTGCGCACCTGCTCTGGCGCCGGTTCATCCTCGCCGGTGCGGATGCGCGCCAGCTCCTTACCCAGGCGGCGGGCGGCGGCCAGCAAAAAGTGGCCCGAACCGGCGGCAGGGTCGAGGACGCGCAACGAGAGGAGCGCCCGCGCCTGCTCCTCCGGTGTTCCGGCCGCCCGCAGCCGCGCCTGCAGCACCGGCTCCAGGGCCGATGCGACCAGTTCGCTGACCAGCTCCGGCGGGGTGTAGTACGAGCCGGTGGATTTACGCTCCGAGCCGTGAATCAGGTCGAACATCGGGCGGCCAGCGGCGTCAACGGTCACCACGGGGGAGTAATCCAGCAGGCTTTCGTAGACCGAGCCGAGTTCTTCGGTGTCCAGCGCGGCATAGTTGACGCGGCGTGGCGGCTGGGAAGAGCTTTCCTGATAAAAGGCCAGATGCCAGAACGCCTGCAGCAGGTCGCGGTTGGTAATGACGGCGCTATTCAACACCAGAGGGCTGAACAGCTCCCCGTTCAACGGCGGCAGGCGCAAGAAGGCAGCCAGCGTCTCGTCGGCCAGGGTCAGCCACAGAGCGCACAGGCTGTGCCAGAGGTCCTTATCGTCGCTGTAGGCGGCGCGCTGTTCGGCCAGGCGGCGCAGGCGCGTCACGCCGTAATGCGCCAGATAGAGTGGATCGTCGCCCATCAACCCGCGCTCTTCCGCCACCAGTAGGAAGAGGAAACGATAGACGAGACGCAGCAGGTCGCGGTAGAACGCTTCCGAGGTCAGGTTCCCCTCACCGAACTGCTGCCGCAGCGAGCCGTTGGCGGGGTGCTGGAAAAAGCCGTTGGCGAGGGTCTTGATGCACACTTCCACCCCGTCGCGCAGGTGCTCGCGCACCCGTCCGCCCTGTTCCAGCGCATGCTGATAATACCGCTCCAGCAGACACTCCTGGGGGGCGTCGTCCTGGGGCAGGCGGGAGCGATGGAGCAGACGGTAGAGAAGGACGAAATCGGCGAAGCCGTCTTCCTCCAGAATGGCGCACAGGTCAAACTCCACGTAGGCCTGGCGGCGAACGAAGGTGGAATCGCGCAGCAGGCGCAGGATGATGCCGTTGGTCGTCAAACCCCACAGGTGCTCGGAGCGGTTGAGATACTCCTGCACCAGGGCGTGCGGCGAGAGGCGCGTCCTCCCGGAGGGAGCCAGGCGTCCCAGTTCCTGCCGCGCCCCGACGATGTGCACCGGCGGGGCGGACTCAGGCTCGCCGGCGCGGTGGGAAATGGCAAAGCTCATCCCGTCCACGATGAAGGCGCGCGGGTTGTAGCGCAACTCATAGCCCAGCAGGCCGAGGAAGGGGATCACCCAGGCATCGCGGGTGAGGGAGGTGGCCAGATCAGCGTCGGGCAGGCGCGCCAGGCGGTTTTGGAACACACCCCACAGGGTGCGGGCGTCGTTGAACGCAGCGGCGATCTCATCGGTCAGGCTGCGGCGAGCGGGCAAACCGAAATCGGCCGCCTGCTGGCCGGGCAGGTCGCCAGCGGTCAGCGCTTCGAACACGTCGGGGCTGAAGAGCCCGCCTTCGATGCGGATAGCGGGAGAGGTCTTCATAGGCTTCTGTCCGGTTCCAGCACAAGGATTCCCAATAGGTCGACCGGCCACTGCGGCCGCACCGTCAGGGCGCGGGTGCGCAGGTGGACGGCCTGGCGGATGCGTTTGTGGGCCGCCTCCAGATCGCGGGCGCGGGCCTCAATCTGGGGTTGAAGATACTCGGCGATGGCACCCCATCGCTCGAGCGCAGCCTCGATGCGACGCCGTTTTTCGGCCATGGCGAGGTTGGCGTCGGATTGGGCTTCCAGCAGGCGCAGGGTTGCGAATTCGTCCAGCCAATGCGGCGCCCCATCCGCGCCCTGGGTATAGCCGAGCGTGCGCACTTCTTCCGCAAAGAGCGGGGTGCGTTCGGGCTGCTCGATCAAGTAGCGCACGCGCACGAGCAGCAGGGTCGTGGTCTGCGAGACGGCGCGGGTGCAGAGGACGCCACAGCGGGCAGCGTGGGCCTGACCGGGGCGGGTGAGAGCCTCTTCCAACAGAAAGCGCGCCAGCGCGACGACAAAAGGATGGTTGCGGCCCAGATACGCGGCCCCTTCAGGCGTGGGCGAGTCGAAACTGATCGACCAGGGCGGCGGCGCACGGCGCACCGCGGATGGCGCAGGGGCCGGCAGGGCGAAGCGCACCGGTTCAGGCAGCAGCGCGAGGTTGGCCGCTTCCAGCGGGATGCGGTAGACGCCGGGGCGTTTGGGGTCGCGAGCGATGTGCAGACCGAGACGCTGGGCGGCGGCCAGCACAAAAGCGCACACGGCATCCGGGTCGCCTAGCACGGCGTCGGTGGCCTCCAGTTCGCGCTGCACCTCCTGGGGCTTGAGCGCACGCTGGGCGAAGCGGGTGCGGTTGAGCCGCTCGCGCTCGGCGTCTTGCTCCCACCGGCGATGCAGCGCCTGCACGTCGTGCTGCGCAAAGTCGAAGGCCAACTGGCGGGCCGCCGTGGCCCTGCCGCCCCGCAGGAAGAGAGCGTTGAGCACGGCCTCGGTCACGCTCTCGCTCTCGGCCGGCACCGGCACGTGCGTGCCCAACGTCCGGTAGATCTGGCGCACCTTGTCGAGCAGGACCTCAATCACCACACCGTCGACGGGATTGTCAGGGCTGAAGTAACGGATGGTTTTGACCTCCGGTGCGGTCTGCCCGTAGCGATCCACCCGCCCCTCGCGCTGCTCCAGCCGGTTGGGGTTCCAGGGCAGGTCGTAGTGGATGACTGCGGTGAACTTTTGCTGCAGGTTGATGCCCTCCGAAAGGCAGTCGGTGGTCACCAGGATGCGCGGGCGGTCGGTCTCGATCTCGTCAATGCGGGCGCGGCGTTCTGCATCCCCCTGCCGCCCGGTGATGCAGACGACGCGCACGTCGGCAGACAGATGCCGTTGCAGCTTGTGCTGCTGTCATTACGCTTCCCCGCGCGTCAAGACGACGCGCACGTCGGCAGACAGATGCCGTTGCAGCCCTGCGGCGACATATTCGGCCGTCGCCACGTAGCGACACCAGATAATCGGATGAAAGCCATCGCCGAGCAGGCCCTCGACCGTGCGGATGAGGCCGTCCAGTTTGGTATCCTGCCACGCTTCGATGATGCGAGAGGCCAGGCGGCCCAGCTCGCGCAGGCGGCGGCGGTCGCCTTCCGGCAGCGTGGCCTCGGTCGCCTCTAGGGGTGCGGTGGGCTGTTCGTCGTCGGTGCGCTCCTCGCCCGCTTCAAAGACAAAGCCGCGAAAGTCCACCGCATCGTCGCCTTCGTCCTGGCGGGCGTGGCGGGTCTCCAGGGCGGCCAGGGCCGCGGCCGGGCTGGACATCACGCACCGGAGCAGGGCGAGTGCGCCCCAGTAGCGCACGCGGCGTTTACGTTCCTCCAACTGTGCACCGGTGCGCACGATCTCGGCGCAGAAGTCGTAGGTCTTTTCAAAGAGCGTGCGGTACGCCGGCGAGAGGCGGTAGGTCTCGTCGGCAGTGAGGCGACGGGGGAAACAGCGCTCGTGTTCCCAATCCTGCTCGATGTCCTTGCGCGTGCGCTGGACGAAGTGACGGGCCAATTCCACCCGCTGCGTCTCATCCAGGTTGTTCAGGTCCCACGCGCCGAATGTGGGCTTGAGCAGGGAGAGCAGCGAGCGGAAAGCGGTCTCGATGCCGCTGTGGGGCGTGGCGGTGAGCAGGATCAGATGGCGGCGCTCGTCCTGCGCGATGGTGCGCACCAGGTCATGCCGCTGCTGCTGGCTTTGGGTGTGGGTCAGGGTAGCGCCGTGCGCCTCGTCCACAATGACCAGGTCGGGGCGTGCAGGAGGAACTGGTGGCGGTTGCGCTCGCTCTTGACGAAATCAATGCTGATGACCTGAATCGGATAATGTTCGTAGATGGTGCGCGTGGGCGGTTTGCCCCGTTCCAACTGGCCCACCGTGCCAGAGCGGATGACCACGGCTTCCAGATTGAACTTTTCGTCCAGCTCGCGCTGCCACTGGTCGCACAGGTAGGGCGGGCAGAGCACCGCCAGGCGCTTGATCTCGCCGCGGTCCCACAGTTCGCGGGCGATGAGCAGCGCTTCGATGGTTTTGCCCACACCAACATCATCGGCGATGAGCAGGCGCAGCGGGTCTAGGCGCAGCGCCATCAGGAGCGGGACGAACTGGTAGGTGCGCGGGCGGATGGAGATGCGGCCCAGGGAGCGCAGCGGGGTGGCCCCCTCGCGCAGGGTCAGGCGGGCGGCCTGCCAGAGCAGGTGGGCGCTGGTGGCGTCGGCGAGGTCAGCGGCCGTCGGCAGGGGGAAGGTCGCGGACTGCAGGTGCTCGGTCGGCAGCGTGTAAGCGAGGCGGTCGGCCAGCCCTTTGTGAATGGCGACCGTCTCATCGGTGGCGCCGGTGAGCGGGCGGAGCAGATAGCGATCGGGGTCCTCGTGGGGCAGGAGCACCCAGTAACGGTTACGGACCTGAACGATGGTGCCGGGTTGCATGGTTCCCTCTCGGTAGTGAACAGGTATTCCAGGAAGGCGACCAGATGCTAGCTCAGAGTCTGAATGTTCATGGCGATCTTCCTGCTATTTTGAATCGTTATACGCTCACTCGGCGTTCAGCAAGGCAGACTTGTTCACCAAGGCACGAAGGTAAGCGTCTTGGCGCGCTGAACGGCGACGTTGGGAGTGCGGTGAAATTATATAACAAATTCGGCAGTTGTCCGACCTGACGTTTCGACTAATGGCCCGCATGGGCTGGTCGCCCCAGCCAAGCCCTGAAAGAGCCCCGACAAGAACACCTCATCAGGATGCGGTCAACGAATGATTACGAAGGAGGCGCACAGCCCCCGCCGTACCAACCCTGCATTCATGCGAGCCAGATGTGCCCCTCCCTGATGGGAACGCCATCGCACTGGGCGCTCGTAGCCAATGAAGCCCAAGCTAGTCTAAACGTCAATATACACACGCTGGCGAAAACCTGATGACACTATCACGAAACGTAAACCTGGCTTTAAGCCCGGAGGACGTTTACGCGAATCGTTCCTGAGGTGCGAGACATCTGATTACGTAATCTTCTCTCGGCGTGTGATATCAAATCTTCACCGATACCGTGCATCATTGCTGATAGACCCAATTCATCAGTGCAGTGTGGCGGTTGCTTCGCTCCGGATAGTGGACTTCCTGCGCATGCTCGTCCATCGCCTGTCCGCCATTCCCATGACGGGAGCGGGAGGAGGCTGATGAGCAGACCGGACACCTTCCACAATCCACCCATCGCTCACGCGCTGTCAGCTCATTACGGATACTCAAGCCCAATAGACGTGCTCTGCACGCCAGTATTCCCGTAACCGGCAGGGACACTGTGACGACCCGCACCAGACCATAAGAAAGGTGGCTGCGGCAGCTAAACTGCCGCGCTCCAGACTACACGACACGGGCAACCCTGTCTGGCAATGGCTTCCTCTCCGAAATACGATCTCACTGCGCGTATCACAGCAATGCTAGTGCCGTGCTTTCGCACTCAGGTGTGGTGGAATAATTGTCAGATCACGGGTTATGAGCGTTATCCCACCAGATTCGATATCAAAGACACCTTATTCTGGCTAACGCAACCGCCCCTGCTCCATATCGTACTTCCCGGCCAGATCATCCTGCACCGTCTGCGGTGCCCGTTTAACGCCGGTCAGGTAGGCTGCCCGGTCGAGCATATGAGCGGCGACCGGTGCCGTCAGAAAGAAAAAGGCGATCAGGGCAATCATCTTGGCCGCTGCCACCAGATCGCCGTGATGCACCGCCACCGACAGCAGAACACCGGTAATACCCAACGTGCCAGCCTTACCGGTCGCATGGACGCGCGTATAGAGGTCGGGTAATTTCAGCATCCCGATTGCTGACAGCAGCATGAACAGCACCCCAATAGTTGCCAGGATCAGGGTCACAATCTCGTTCAAGCTCATCAACTGCGCCCCTCCTCGATATACCGCGAAATAGCCACCGTCCCCAGAAATCCCAATACAGCGACAACCAGAATTGCATCGACCAGACTCAGTTGGTCGGTAATCACCACGTAGAGCGCAACCAGCGCCACCACGTGAACCATCAGCGTATCAAAGGCCATTGCCCGATCAGGAATACTCGGCCCCATCAGGAGGCGAGCGGTGCAAAGGATCATGGAGATAGCAACGACCCCCATTAAACTGGCAACGATTATCGTAAATAGCGTCATGGCGTGCAACCTCTACGGAAACAG
>NZ_DAOUBI010000060.1:0-4600 GCF_034432675.1 Chloroflexus sp.
GCACGGCTGGCGCGGCAGCATAGCTGCCGCACGCCAAACGACGCGCCACGGGTAATGGTGGTCGGCAACGGTAGCGACCCTGACACGTGATCCCACTGGGCGTAGAGCTGCGGGGTAACCGCTGCGACCTCCACGTGATCGCGAGCACGGCTGGCGCGGCAGCATGGCTGCCGCACTCCAAACGTCGCGCCACGGGTAATGGTGGTCGGCAACGGTAGCTACCCTGAAACGTGATCCCACTGGGCGCAGAGCTGCGGGGTACCCGCTGCGACCTCCACGTGATCGCGAGCACGGCTGGCGCGGCAGCATGGCTGCCGCACTCCAAACTGTGCGACACGCGCATGACGAGCGGGTAAGGCAATCATTCAGTACGTGATAGCACGGCTGGCGCGGCGCTCTGCCATCGGGCCAGTCGCCCACAACAGCACTCATAGCGATCATCCCCGCTGATACGCACGTGGTTGACATCAGGTATGAGTAATGCATAGCCGCTGGGGTGAGGAACGGGGGGGATCGTGCTACCGAACGTTGCTGATGGCGCTGACGCAGGTGCTGTGTCAGGCAAATCGCCCCTCTCCTAACCTCCCCCCGCTGGGGTGAGGAACGAGGGGGGGATCGTGCTACCGAACGTTGCTGATGGCGCTGATGCAGGTGCTGTGTCAGGCAGGATGATCGGGACGAGCGAACGAGTTTTACCTGCGACCGGCAGAGAGTCTGGTGTGCCGGGTCAGGTAGTGGGCGCACCGGAGGCGTGCGCTCCCAGGGTATACCGTGTGCGCACGTTGTCGCTGTGACCGGCGGGGAATCCGCTGCGTCTCTCCCCTATTTCCTATTTCTTATCTCCTACCCCCTATCTCCTATTTCTTATCTCCTACCCCCTATCTCCTATCTTCTAATCTCCTATTTCCTATCCCCTACCTCCTATTTCCTATCTCCTACCTCCTATCTCCTACCTCCAATTTCCTATTTCCTCCATTCCCTCCTTGCATCACGAAAACTCGTGTGGTATACTGCTTGTGCAACCCATCCCCCCTGGGGGGGATAGAAAAGGGATGGGGCTGTGACCTGTCTGATCGAGACGCTCTTGCCGCGAGTTGTTGCGGTGTTTCACGGGATGATTGATGAGGTAGACGACGGCTTTACGGCTTGAGATGGGCGATGGCGGTCAGATCTCTCTAGGACCATAGGGCATGCTGGCGAGTACTACCACCCAAAGGCTGTTTTTACTCGAAGAAGGGTTGAATATGGATCAAGACCAAAAACAGCAGATTCTCAATCGTCTGAATATCATTGAGGGTCATATTCGCGGCGTGAAGCGCATGGTCGAAGAGGACGCCTATTGTATCGATGTCCTGAATCAGACGCGGGCGATTGCGCAGGCGCTGGTAAAGCTGGATGCGCTGATTTTGAACCGTCATCTCCATAGTTGTGTGATCACGGCTATTCGAAGCGAGGATGTTGGTGAGCGCGAGCGGGTGATTGCCGAGTTGATGCAGGTTTTTGAGCGTATTCATTAGCCAATAAGGAGATGAGTAATGGTAACCGAGCAATTCCGTGTTCCTGGGGTGTCGTGTCAGCATTGTGTGCACGCGGTGCGCAAGGAAGTCGGTGCTTTGCAGGGGGTCAGTCAGGTTGAGGTTGATCTGAGCAGTAAGATTGTGACCGTCGTTCATGATGATGCGGTCGATATTACCGATATTGTGTCTGCGATTAAGGAAGCGGGATACGAGGATGTAACGCCGTTGGGTACGGCTTGTTAGCCTCTAGCTGTCTTCATTCGCAACGATGTTCAGAGGCGCACTGATGTGCGCCTCTTTCACTCAGATGGTGGAGATAGGCTGTACAATCGCAGTCTGTCGAGGAAGGAGTTGTTACCATGGCCGAGCGTGAAGTGATATTGCCAATCACCGGGATGACCTGTGCAAGCTGCTCGGCGCGGGTCGAGAAGGCGTTGCGTAAGGCACCGGGTGTGCTGGCTGCCGAGGTGAATCTGGCCAGTGAACAGGCGCTGGTGCGCTACGATCCGGGGCTGGTTCAGCCCGAAGCGTTGCAGGCGGCGGTGGAGCAGGCCGGGTATGGGGTGGTAGTCGATGAGATCACGCTGGCGATCACCGGGATGACCTGTGCCAGTTGTTCGGCACGGGTCGAGAAGGCGTTGCGTAAGCTGCCGGGTGTGTTGACGGCGGAAGTGAATCTGGCCAGCGAGCAGGCGTTGGTGCGTTATGTGCCGGGGATGGTTGAGCGCACCGATCTGGTGGCGGCGGTGGAGCAGGCCGGGTATGGGGTGATTTTGCCGTCTGCTGGCGACGAGGCCGCTGAAGATGTGGAGGCGCGGGCACGTGAAGCAGAGATGACGGTGCGGCGGCGGCGATTGCTGGTCGGTGTGGTCTTTGGGCTACCGCTCTTCGTGTTGTCGATGGCGCGTGATTTTGGCCTGATTGCACCCTGGTTGATCGGTGAGGGGGCAGCGATGATGGCGGCAATGCGTGATGCGGCTATGGATGAGATCATGGCCATGGTCGCTGCCCGTGATGATCTGCTCAACTGGCTCTTTCTAGCGCTGGCGACACCGGTGCAGTTTTACTCCGGTCGCGATTTCTACCGGCATGCGTGGCGGGCATTGCGGGCCCGTACCGCCACTATGGATACGCTCATTGCTCTCGGTTCGTCGGCTGCCTATTTCTACAGTCTGGCAATCTTGCTTAGCGGTGCGCCCGGCCATGTCTATTTCGAGACGGCGGCGCTGATCATTACGCTGATCTTAGTTGGTAAGTATCTTGAGGCGCGAGCGAAGGGGCAAACGAGTACCGCGATTAAGGCGTTGATCGGACTTCAGCCGAAGACTGCACGGGTGGTGCGGGGTGGTCAAGAGGTTGATGTTCCGCTCACTGAGGTGCGGGTAGGTGAGATGATCATTGTGCGACCGGGGGAGAAGATTCCGGTTGATGGGGTGATTGTCTCCGGTGAGTCGACAATTGATGAGAGTATGCTTACCGGTGAGAGTTTGCCGGTTGAGAAGCGCAGTGGTGATCCGGTCTTCGGGGCGACAATTAATCGCAGCGGTAGTTTTCAGATGCGGGCGACACGGATCGGTAAGGATTCGGCGCTGGCGCAGATCATTCGTCTCGTGCAAGAGGCGCAAGGCTCGAAAGCACCGGTACAGGCGTTGGTTGATCGGGTCTCCGCTGTCTTCGTGCCGGTGGTGATTGTGATTGCGGTGATCACCTTTCTCGGTTGGTTATGGGCCGGGGTAGGGTTGACCCAGGCGCTCATTTTTGCGGTGGCGGTGCTGGTGATTGCCTGTCCGTGCGCACTGGGATTGGCCACACCGACTGCGATTATGGTCGGTACCGGTACCGGTGCGTCACACGGTATTTTGATCCGCAATGCCGAGGCTCTGGAACGTGCGGCAAGTCTGCACGCGGTGGTGTTCGATAAGACCGGTACCATTACGCATGGCCGCCCCGCAGTGACCGATATTGTGATGGTGACCAGGCCGGTGCTGGCGCAGGGAACCCAGTCCGATGGAACGGGAGATCAGGTGTTGCTTCAGATTGCGGCGGCAGCTGAGAGTCGCAGTGAGCATCCATTAGGGGTGGCAATTGTGAAGGCAGCGCAGGAGCGTGGCCTGGCTGTCGAGCGACCGACGCGCTTTCAGGCTGTCAGTGGTGCCGGAGTGGAAGCTGAGGTCGGTGGGCAGACCGTGCTGGTGGGAACGCTGCGTTGGTTGCGTGAGCGAGGGGTTGAGATAGACGCTTTGGGGGCAATCGTCGATCAGTTGCAGGCTGAAGGGAAAACCGCCATTGCTGTGGCCGTCGATGGTGAGGCGTGGGGCGTGATCGCGCTGGCCGATACGGTCAAACCAACTGCTGCGGAGGCAGTAGCGAAGCTGCAGCAGGCCGGGATTGAGGTCGCGTTGCTGACCGGTGATAATCAGCGC
Source organism: Chloroflexus sp. (assembly GCF_034432675.1). Classification (GTDB taxonomy): domain Bacteria; phylum Chloroflexota; class Chloroflexia; order Chloroflexales; family Chloroflexaceae; genus Chloroflexus. The sequence goes on from NZ_DAOUBI010000060.1 coordinate 3,941, forward strand.
ACGGCAGCAGCGATAGCGGCGGCGGTCGGTATTCCGGCGCCAGCCGTGTATGCTGAAGTGAAGCCAGACGAAAAAGCAGCGATTGTGGCTCGCTTGCAGCAGAGCGGGCCGCATGGCAAACCACGCCGGGTGGCGATGGTGGGTGATGGGATTAATGATGCGCCGGCGCTGGCCCAGGCTGACGTGGGGATTGCGATGGGGAGCGGTACCGATGTGGCGATGGAGACGGCGGATATTACGTTGATGCGCAGCGATCCGCGAGGCGTGGTGCAGGCAATTGCCCTCAGTCGCACCACAGTACGCACCATTCGCTGGAATCTCTTCTGGGCATTTGCCTACAATGTGTTGTTGATCCCGGTAGCGGCGGGTGTCTTCTACCCGTTGACCGGCTGGCAGTTAAGCCCGGTGCTGGCTGCGGCGGCGATGGCCTTCTCGTCGGTCTTTGTGGTGACTAATTCACTCCGTCTGCGGCGTGTGCGAATGGAGTGATGATAGGCGCAAGTCTTGACGGAAGGTTAGAACCTATTTCAAAAAACATCTACGAGAAGGTATCTTCTTCATTGCCGCTCGATTCCATGTTCGTGACGAGCCCACCCGGCCTCCGCGTGACCAGCCGGGTCAACGACGTGACACGCGCCAGATCGTGAGCACGGCTGGCGC